>JAIPES010000005.1 GCA_021737045.1 Desulfobacteraceae bacterium
AGTCCAATATCTGCGTTACGCGCGATTTCTCAGAATTTCACGTACGGATAAGTACGCTGCATTCTTCGAAATCGCGCAAGCCTTGATCTTGAACTTTTTACAGCGCCATCTGAAAATCGACTTTTTACGAGCGCGTCAAGGTTGACGGTTTTTTTCATATAAAAGCAGCATGACGCCGGCTGCAGCAAAGGCCGACTTCCGGGGCCTGCGCCAAACGGGCGAATTTTCAACACGCTGAGCCATGGCCCGGTCGTCCGGATCAATGCCCGGAAGGCTTCGGGCAGAATTGCTGCGAGGTTTGTTGTTCATAAAAAACCTGGTTTTCGTTCGGGCACTAGTTGTTCTGTTTTTCCATGTATTCGCCGAAATTCATTGTTTCATATCCATCTGTCTGTACGTATTTGAGCATGTGAACCATCTGTTCCGGTGGGATGTATCCGGGCTGGTTGCCAATGGGTTCGGCGTTGCTGTCGATAAACCAGTTTAACGGGAATTGTTTGACCCTGTAGGACTCGGCCAGATCCTGCTCCTGTTCGGCATTGACCCGCATGGCAATAAAGTTGGCGTTAATATAGCCGGCCACATCGGCATCAGAAAAAGTTTTTTCATCCATTAACCGGCAATAGGAGCACCAGTCTGTGTAAAAATGAAGATATCCTTTTTTTTCGCTTTCCCTGATTTTTTCCATGCCGTCTTCATAGGAATACCAGTTGATTTCAGGGCCGCTGTTGCCGGTTTGCCCGGCGCCGGCCGGGATCACCGCCAGGGCGAAAAATCCGGCAAACAGGGCCATCATGCAAAGGGTTCGCATTGGCGTCATGCCTTCTCCTTATGTATTATAAATTTGTTTTGCTAGGGTTAAAACCCTCCCCGCTGTGTTCAGTGAACCCGGGACAAGCGCTGAATCATTTCGTCGGGGTCAATAAATCCGGTTATCCGGTCGGCCTCCTGGCCGGTTTCATCAATTATCAGCACAGTGGGCACACCCTGGACGTTGAAATTACGGCTGGTCTTCCGGGCCCGCCGGTTTTCAGCACTGGTGAGATCCACCTCAAACACCCGGAAGTCATCCATGGCTTCCTGCACCCGGGGATCTGAAAAAGTCTGTTTATCCATTTCCCGGCAAGGCAGGCACCAGTCTGCATGAAATACCATAATCACTTTGCCCTCGTTTGCCAGTGCCTGCCGGAAGGCCGGTTCTGTGAAGGCCGGCCACTGGTCCTTGGCGCTTTCCGGCGGGATTAAGCCCAATAAGCCAAATCCCAGCACCAAAACGGCCAGTCCGGTTTTCAGGCGGCGAAAAACGACAGCTGAATTGCCGGCCCGGTCGAAAAACAGCAAATATCCGCAGGCCAGTATTCCAAGTACCGGAAGGGCGTATGCCCGGAGTATGGGCGGCAAAAGCGGGGCGGCAAAGTAGACGGCCATGGCCAGCAGAATCAGGCCGAAAATATGCCTGACCCCCTCCATCCATACTCCGGAACGTGGCAATTGCCGTATTTTTCCCGCAAACACGGCCAGAAATAAATATGGAAAACCCAGACCCAGGGAAAGGAAAAAAAACAGCAGAAATCCGTAAAACGGATCGCCGACAGTGGCCACGTATGCCATAAGTCCAAGCACAAACGGCCCGATACAGGGTGCGGCGATGATCCCCATGGTCAGACCCATGAGCAGGGCGCCAAACACACCTGTGCGCGCCCCGGATGCCCGGGCCACCCATCGGTCCGGAAGCTTGAAATCATAGCAGCCAAACATACCCAGGGCCAGAAAAACAAATATCCCGGCAATTGTGCCGATGACCGCAGGCTGCTGGAGCAGGCCTCCGAAAAACGCACCGGAAAAGGCACTGATGACGCCAATAGCCGAATAGGTCATGGCCATACCCAGAACATAAACAAGTCCAAGGATAAACAGGGAAAATGTGCGCCCCTCGCTCTGTGCCCCAAAATAGCTGATGGTTATGGGAATGATGGGATAAACGCAAGGCGTGAGGTTAAGCCCCAGGCCGCCGGCAAACACCAGCAGCAGGCTGACGGCAAGGCCGGCAGAGGCGATGTCGGCAAAAATACCCGATCCCGCTATTGCGGCGCTGCTGTTTGCAGGATCTTTTTTCGTCTTTCCGGAGACAGCTGCGTCCAGTCCCTGCTGTTCCGGATTCCGGCCGGAAGACGGGCCGGTGACCTTGATCTTTACAGGAACCCGGACATTGGCCGGAGCAGCGCACGCAGATTCGGAGCAGGCTTGAAAGACAAGCTCCAGCGGCACATCATAGGTTCCGGGCGTCACGGAATTTCGGGCCACAAGCGTGGCTGTTAGATAAAAGGTTTCATTAAAGACGCTAACCGGGGTGTCAGAAAACGCAAAATCGTGTTTTTCAGCCTCTGGATAAAGAATGTTTTCCAGGGCAAACATTCCGCGATGATCCGCCAAATGAAGTCCGGCAGCCACAAAATCGCTTTCACCGGGCTTGTTGGAATGAATATGCCAATTGTCCGCTATTTCAACGGTCAAAGCCACCTCGGTCATGCCGCCGGCCGAAATTTCAATGGAGGAGCGTTGGGCTTTTGCCGTCAGCACATCCGTAGCGGCATTTGCCGGGCCGGTGACGATCAGGAAGGAAACGAGCAGTAACGCAAAAGAAAAGAATCTGGATTTCAGCAAAATACGGGCCAGTTCCATGGTAAGTGTTGGGCACGGCATTGGAAAGCCGGATGCGTTTTCAAAACAAAGAATCAGTCGTTTCCGGGTTGGCTGAGCTGCCGGGAGCGTTGAGCAGCTGCGGTTACCGCTGAGACAATGGCCTGCTTGACCTGGTGCCGGTCTAAAATCCGGATGGCGGCCTCGGTTGTGCCCCCTGGAGAAGTGACCCTGCTCCGCAGGGTCTCCGGGTCCTCATTCCGGGCGCGGATCAGGGAAAGCGCACCTGAAACGGCACTTTCGGCCAGATCCGAGGCTGCATCGGCCTGGAGCCCGAGTTCGCAGCCGGCCTCAATCATGGCTTCAAGCAGATAAAAGGCATAGGCGGGCCCGGATCCGGACAGGGCCGTGACCGCGTCCATTTGTTCTTCATTCACCACCCTGACGTTTCCCATGGCGGAAAGCAATGTCCGGGCAATTTCCATGTCATCGGCCCGGGCAGACATGTTTGCGCACAAACCGGACATGCCGGCACCCACCAGGGCCGGGGTGTTGGGCATGACCCTCAGCACGGGCATGTTTTGGATCTCGGCATCGGTTTTTTGAGCGTAAATAAACTTTTCAATGCGTGCCAGCGGAATTCCGGCGGCAATGGACATAAACAGCCGGCGGCCGGCAGAGGCGGCAAAAGCCCGGGCTTCGGCCAGTTCCTGCAAAACAGTATCAATGACCTGGGGCTTGACCGCAAAGATGACAATGTCGCATCGGGCAACCAGATCCTTATTGCTTAAAGCCGTCTGAAGGCCGTAGGCGGACTGCAGCTGCGCCTTGCGGTTTTCATCCGGGTCGCTGATAAAAAGATTATCCGGGGTCACCAGGCCGGCACCGAGCACGGCGCCGATCATGGCTTCGGCCATGTTGCCGGCGCCAATAAAACCGATTTGCTTTTTCATCTGTTGCATGCGCCTCCCGTTTTAAAAAGGGTCAGTTTGCAGGTAAATGCATTTATAAGGGTGATCCTCGATGTTGTCAATGACCGAAGACTTCGGGAAAGCTCTTGACGAATGGTGCATATATATTTAAATATATTCCGGTACAACAAAAAAGCGCAAAAACAATAACCAGATCCCCTATTCATATAGAGTGTGCGGCAAATGCTTATCTTCGGTAATTTTCTCGTTGGTTTGGCAACAGTTCTGCAAATCGTGCTGACTGTATATATGTGGATTATTATCGCCCAGGCGGTGCTGTCATGGGTCAATCCGGATCCGTACAACCCGATCGTTCGGATTATACGTCAGGTTACCGACCCGGTATTGTTCCAGATTCGCCGGCGCATTCCCACGGTGTTTGGCGGAATCGACTTTTCTCCCATCATTGTTTTGCTGGGCATTATTTTTCTTCAGGAATTTCTGGTTAAAAGCCTGTTTCAACTGGGACGGATGATGTAGCTGTCCCGGCTTATTTCATTAAAAGATTCCGGGAGTTTGCATGGCTAAGATTGATGCGTTTTTCAAGCTGATGAATGATCAGGGGGCTTCAGACCTCCATCTTGCGGCCGGCCAGCAGCCCGCCCTGCGCATACGGGGGGAGATCGAGCGGGTGAAGTACAAGGCCCTGAGCAATGATGACCTGCGCGCCATGGTCTATGAAATCACCCCGGAAGACAAGATCAAGGTATTTGAGGAAACCGGGGACATTGATTTTGGTTATGAAATCCCGGGCCTGGCCAGGTACCGGGCCAATATGTTCATGCAGCGAAACGGCGTGGGCGCGGTTTTCCGGCAGATACCCACCAACATCAAGACCGTGGAGCAGCTGGGTCTGCCCTCGGTGGTCTCCAGGCTGGCCACTTTGCCAAGGGGACTGGTGATTGTCACCGGTCCCACCGGCAGCGGAAAATCAACAACACTGGCCGCCATTATTGACGAGGCCAACCGGGTGCGCAAAGATCATATCATCACGGTTGAGGATCCCATCGAATTTGTGCACGAAAGCAAGGGGTGTCTCATTAACCAGCGCGAAGTGGGCCAGCACACCAAAACATTCAGCGCTGCCCTGCGCGGTGCGCTGCGTGAGGACCCGGACGTCATCCTGGTGGGGGAAATGCGGGACCTGGAAACCATTTCACTGGCCATTGAGGCGGCTTCCACCGGACACCTTGTGTTCGGCACCCTTCATACCTCCAGCGCCATGAAAACCGTGGACCGGGTTGTTGAAGTTTTCCCGGCTCACCAGCAACCCCAGATTCGGTCGACCCTGTCAGACGGTATCCGTGCGGTTCTGGCCCAGGTGCTGTTTAAGCGAATCGACCGCAAAGGCCGATGCCCGGCCCTGGAGGTCATGATCGCCACCCCTGCGGTGCGAAACCTTATCCGCGAGGCCAAAACCCATCAGCTGGCTTCGTCCATGCAGACCGGCAAAAAATATGGTATGCAGATTTTAGACGATGCCATTATGGATTTGTACAACAAGGGGTGGATCAGCGGAGAGGACGCCTATGCCAAATCCAATGAAAAATCCCGGTTCCGGCCGTTGATGAAAAATCCGCCAGCCGATTTTACAGAGGCGTAACACAAAACCCGGCCGATCTGCGGCACAAAACCCATCACAAGAGGAAACGAGGGTATGCGAAAGCCGGAAATGGATCATATCCTGACCACCATGCTCGATTCGCACCAGAGCGTGTCCGACCTGAATTTTACCGTTGGAAAACCCCTGCAGGTAGAATCCTACGGCGAGCTGGTACCCGTTGACATGAAGCCGCCGCTGCGCCAACTCACCCCTTTTCAAACCGAGATGGTGGCCTTAAACCTTATCGGCAACAACCGGAGGCTCACCGAGACCCTGATCCGGGAAGGCTCCTGCGACCTGTCCTATTCCCTGCCCGGCAAGGCCCGGTTTCGTGTCAATGTTTTTTCCCAGTCAGGTCACTACTCGGTGGTGCTGCGCCAGTTGGAAACGCGGGTGCCAACCATCCAGGAAATTGCCCTGCCCAGGTCATTTTACGATATAGCGCAGGAGAGAAACGGCATTGTGTTTGTCACCGGTGCCACCGGTACCGGAAAAACCACATCCCTTGCGGCCATGCTCGAGGACATCAACAAGAACAAATCCGTTCACGTCATTACCCTGGAAGACCCGATTGAATTTGTTCATTCCCACAAAAAAGCCACTTTTAACCAGCGGGAACTGGGCCGGGATTTTGACTCCTTTGCCCATGGCCTGCGCGCGGCCCTGCGCCAGGCCCCCAAGGTCATCCTGGTTGGCGAGATGCGCGACCGGGAAACCGTGGAAATTGGTCTGACGGCGGCGGAAACCGGCCATCTGGTGCTGACCACCTTGCACACCGTGGATGCCGGTCAGACCGTAAACCGCATCCTTGGCATGTTCAGCACTGAAGAGGAAAATCAGGTTCGTATCCGACTGGCCGACACCATGCGCTGGATCGTATGCCAGCGCCTGCTGCCCAAGGCGGGCGGGGGCCGGGTGGCCGCCTTTGAAATCCTGCGCACAAGCCTTCGGGTCAAGGATTCGATTCTAAACGGGGAAGCCGAGGGCAAGACTTTCTATGAGATCATGGAAGCCGGAAACGCCTTTGGAATGACCACTTTTGACAACAATATTGTCAATCTTTTTGAAAAGGGTCTGATCACGGAAAACACGGCCCTGTCCTACGCTTCCCGCCGGTCTGTGGTGGGCCGGGGCATTGACCAGGTCAAAAGCGCACGGGGCGAGGCGACCACCGATATTGAAAATCTCGAAATCGACATGGGATATAACCGAAAATAAGCGTGCGCCCGGGCAAATGCCCGCCGGGTTTGTCCGGCTGCGCACAAGGCATTGACCGCAACTTCGGCAAGGACGGCCAAGATGGAGATTACCTGCACTCACTGCCAGAAAAAAATTCAGATACCGGATGAAAAAATCCCGGAAAACAAGCCTTTTTCTTTGCGCTGTCCGGGCTGTAAAAGCAGATTTTCAGTGGACCCGGCCGCATCTGTCGATCCGGCCGCGGATGCCGGGTTTGAGGATGGAGAGCCAGGCGGGGCAGACGAGGCGGATGAATTTGCCGTTTCCGGGGAAGACTATGATGCCAGTGAAAAGCCCTTTGATTTTCTTGAGGAAGAGGGCCGCACAGCCATGGTGCTGGAAAATGACCAGGGCATTGTTTCGCAGGCGCAAAAGGTTCTGGAAGTCATGGAGTATCATGTAACCGTGCCCGAAGACGTCCGTGATGCCCTGCGCAAAATGAAATACCATCAGTTTGACCTGATTCTGCTCAACGAAACCTTTGACAGCAGCAGTCCGGATGCCAACGGGGTGCTGATCTATCTCCAGCGAATGACAATGGACACCCGGCGCCAGATCTTTGTGGCCCTTCTCACGGAACGATACGATACAATGGACCGTATGGCGGCTTTTTTAAAAAGCGTCAATGTGGTCATTCACGTAAAGGATATCTCACAGCTCGATCGCATCCTGGCCCGGGCCATCAATGAAAATGAACTGTTTTATGCTGTTTTCAAGGAAAGTGCAAAAAAACTGGGGCAATACTGATTGCTGGAAAGACAAATTGTTTTATGTCACAAAAAGACGATACCACCGCCGCATACACCTGCAATGAATACCGTATGGAAATGATTCTGCTGGCACTGGAAAAGCAGATGGCCCGCCCGGATTTGACCCCTTCGGAGAAAGAATCGATTCAGACTGAAATCCAGCGGGTGAAAAAGGAAATGGACATGGTCTGAGCCGCAAGCTGCCGGGCCCTGCTATAGCTGTTTGCTGATCAGCCGCAGGCCTTCCAGGGTCAGGTCGGGTTCCACGGCTTCAATGGTTGCCGAAAGCTTGCCGAGCAGGGTGGCCAGGCCCCCTGTTGCAATCACCCGCGGACGCGGCGCCATTTCCTTTCGGATCCGTTTGACCATGCCGTCCACCAACTCTGCATAACCGTATAACAATCCGGATTTCATACTTTCAGCGGTTTCTTTTCCGATCACTGAAGCCGGCGGATCAAACAGTTCCACCCTGGGCAGCTTGGAGGCTCTTTGAAACAGGGCTTCTGCGGAAATGCCGATTCCCGGTGAAATGGCGCCGCCCAGGTACTCCCCTTTTTCGGAAATGCAGTCAAAGGTGGTGGCGGTGCCGAAATCAATGATCACCAGGCTGGTGCGGTATTTTTCATACGCGGCCACAGCGTTGACCAGGCGGTCTGCACCCACTTCCCGGGGATTTCGGTAGCAGATGGGCATGTCCACAACCCCGGGACCGATCCAGTGCGGACGGTGTCGAAGATACTTGCGGCAGTAGGCGTCTAAGGCCTGGATCATGGGCGGCACAACGCAGGAAATCACGGTTTTGTCAATATCGGTGAACTGCAGCCCGTTTTGTGCAAAAAACCAGTCCATGTGCATGTGCAGCTCATCTTCAGTGCGTTTTGAGTTCGTGTGAAGACGCCACTGGGCTGCAATCTTGTCATCCCTGAAAATTCCCGCCACCGTGTGCGTGTTGCCCACATCAAGAACCAGCAGCATGGTTGTTTTCCGATGTATTGGAGGTTTGCGGCAGAATCTGAACCGTAAAGACCTGGGGCTCGACCCGGAGCAAATCGGTTTTTTCCGGCAGCCGGATTTCCACCGGCAGCACATGGAGTCCCGGGCCCATGCCTTTTAAGTTCATCCGGACGTCAATGTCTTTGGCGGAAAATTGGTTTGCAAAAAAAAGCCGGTTTCCGGAAAGTGTGATGGTGACCGTAGCCGGCCGGATAATGCTGGGATGCGCATTGTGCACCAGTTCAACCGGAATATCGCTTAGGGTTTTTTCAACTTTTTGCTTTTCAATCACCACCCGGATACGGACCCGTCCGCTGTCTGCGTTGCCTGTTGGTTCTATGTCTTCGGGCAGATCCAGGGGGACTTTCTTTTCAATGGTTTCTGTGGCACCCGTGATGTCCTGGGAATGGGTCTGTAGAGCACGGATTTGGCGAATCCGGCTTTCAGGGCCTGTGACCTCGACGTGCCCGGGAAAGACCTCTGTGTCCGCCACTTCATAGCCAAAAGCCGGGCTCCCTGAATAGCGGGCCTCCACGGCAATGGTGGCATTGACGGCTTCTTCGGGGGCGGAGGAAAAAGCGTTCTGGCTGAAAACAGGCATACAGGCGGCCAGAACCATAAACGCCAGGGCCGCGGGCCGAATCTGCCGCCACTGCTGCGGATGCCGGTATGCCTTCATTGGTTTTTCTTCCCGGTCGGAGAAATAACAGAATGGCAAACCGCATCGGCTATGCCCACCGCTGCCCGGGCCCGGGAAACATCGTGAACCCGAACAATGCCCGCGCCGTTAAAGATGCCAATGGCCACCGCCGCCTGGGTTCCGGTTTCAATATCCGGATCATCAGGGGCGGGTTCGGCGCCCTTTGTCTGTCCAAGGATTTTGCGGATAAACGCCTTTCTGGAAACGCCCAGCAGAATAGGCGGACCAATGTCGTTAAACCGGTCGAGCTGGTGGAGGATTTGCAGGTTGTGGGCAACGGTTTTGCCAAAGCCCACGCCCGGATCAATGACAATCCGGTTGGTTTCCACGCCTGCCGCTTCTGCACGGCCAACCGCATCCGTGAGAAAAGCGCGGATTTCTCCGATCAGATCGTCATACACAGGGTTTTCCTGCATGGACTTGGGCGTGCCTTTCATGTGCATGAGCACCAGTCCGGCACCCGTGTCAGCAGCTATCTTTGCCATGTCCGGGTCAAAGCGCATGGCGCTGATGTCGTTGATGATTTCAGCCCCAGCGCCCACCGCCCGGCGGGCGACTTCCGCCTTGGTGGTGTCAATGGATATGGGCACGTCAATGTTTCCGGCAAGGGCCCTGATCACGGGAAGAACCCGGTCGAGTTCCTCGTCAGCGGAAACCGGTTCGGAAAAGGGCCGGGAGGACTCTCCCCCGATATCGATGATATCAGCACCCTGTTGGATCATTTCACGGGCCCGCTCCAGGGCGTCTTCATAGCGCAGAAATTTTCCCCCGTCTGAAAAGGAATCCGGGGTGACGTTTAAGATGCCCATGATGGCGGTTTTTTTGTCAAGATGCAGCCGGCGGCTACAAAAGCAAAGTTCATGCCGGCTCATCGGATTTTTCCTCCTCCTGCTCCTTGCGGATTTCGGCCTCTGCCTCTGAGGCGCTTTTCTCGCTGGGATCAGACGGCAGCCGGATCCCGGGACGCATTTCCCGGATAAGCTCGTCGAGTTCCTTGCCCAAGACGGTTTCCTTGTCAAGCAGCTGCTCTGCCAGCCGGTTTAAAATATCAACGTTATCGGTGAGCAACTGCTTGGCCCGGCCATAGCCTTCCGTGACCAGACCGGAGACCTCGGCGTCGATTTTTTTTGCCGTATCCTCGGAGTAATCGCGGTGCTGGGCAATTTCGCGTCCAAGAAAGATGTGGTCATCGCTCTGACCGTAGGCCAGCGGCCCAAGCGCCTCGCTCATGCCCCAGGAACGAACCATTTTCTGGGCCAGTTCTGTGGCTTTTTTGATATCATTGGCGCCGCCGGTGCTGATGCGGGAAAAAATCAGTTCTTCTGCCGCCCGTCCGCCCATGGCCACGGCCAGCTCGCTCATGAGCTGGTCCTTGAACATGAAATCGCGTTCCTCCGGCAGAAACCAGGTAAGACCGGCCGCTCTTCCACGCGGAATGATGGTGATCTTGTTGATGGAGTCGGTTTCAGGAGACAGCCGGGCCACCAGGGCATGGCCGCCTTCATGATAAGCCGTTGTCCGCTTGTCTTCCTCCTTCATGACCTTGGATTTGCGCTCCAGACCCATGAAAATCTTGTCCTTGGCCTCCTCGAAATCGATCATGGCCACTTTTTCCTTGTCCTTCTTGGCTGCGATCAGGGCTGCCTCGTTGACCATGTTCTCAAGGTCTGCTCCGGAAAATCCCGGGGTTCCCTTGGCCAGGATCACGGGATCCACGTCGGCGTCAGAAGGCGTGCGTTTGAGGTGCACGTTGATGATTTCGGTTCTGCCCTTGATATCGGGCATTGGCACCACAACCTGGCGGTCAAAGCGCCCGGGTCTGAGCAGGGCGGGATCGAGCACATCAGGCCGGTTTGTTGAGGCAATCAGGATGACGCCTTCATTGGACTCAAATCCGTCCATTTCAACCAAAAGCTGGTTTAATGTCTGTTCGCGCTCATCGTGGCCGCCGCCGAGGCCGGCACCGCGCTGGCGGCCCACGGCATCGATTTCATCAATGAAAATCAGGCACGGGGCGTTTTTCTTGCCCTGGACAAACAGGTCCCGCACCCGGGATGCGCCCACACCCACAAACATTTCCACAAAGTCCGAGCCGCTGATGCTGAAAAACGGAACCCCGGCCTCGCCGGCAATGGCCCGGGCCAGCAGAGTCTTGCCCGTTCCCGGGGCGCCCACCATCAGAACCCCCTTGGGTATCCGGCCGCCAAGGCGGGTGTATTTTTTCGGATTTTTCAAAAACTCAACCAGTTCGGCCACTTCCTCCTTTGCCTCGTCAACTCCGGCCACGTCATCAAAAGTGATCTTGGCCATCTGGTCTGAGAGCATTCGGGCCCCGCTTTTGCCAAAGGAGAGGGCTTTGCCGCCGCCGCCCTGCATCTGGCGCATGAAAAAAATCCATACCGCGATCAGAAGGATCATGGGAAACCAGGAAACCAGCACCGAGACAAACCACGGGGTTTCCTGCTCGGGCTTGGCCTTGATGGAAACGCCCTGTTCCCGTAAAATGGGAATCAGTTCATTGTCCTGGGGCGCATAAACCAGGGAGGTGTCTCCGGTTTCATCGGTTACCGAAAGCTTGTCGCCCTGGATGGTAACACTGTCAACCCGGCCGCTGTCGACCATGGTGAGAAACTGGGAATAGCCGATTTCATTTTCCGTCTGCTGCTGTGTGCTGAAAATATTGTAGAGCATGATCATCATCAGCACGATGACGATCCACAGCGCCAAATTCTTGTTAAACGCGTTCAACTTAAAAATCCTTTCGGAAATCCGTTAGGTGTTGAAGGGTTGCCGGCTCGCCGGAAATTTCAATTTTCAGAATGTTTGTGGTCTGTTCAGTGACCTTCACGCTTTGGTCAATGCGCAGCCCCCCAACCCAGACAATGCCTTCGGGGCTTTGGACAATGGGTATGCGGCGCCGCTCATGACGGTTTATCTTGTTGTTAATAAAAAAATCCTTAATTTTCATACGGCCCTGCATGCCCAGGGGAACAAAACGGTCCCCGGGACGCGCATTGCGGATGGTCAAAGGAAAACTCACCTTATCGAGATCCATCCGGGCCGTTTTGCCGTTGTTTTTTAATTCCCCGGTATCGCCGTCATTTGTGGTGCATTCAAAACGGATTTGTGCCCCGGTTTCGGCAATCCGGATACAGGCGCCGGCGTTGCAGATTTCCCCGGCGTCGAGCCGATATGTAAAATCGTCAGTCTCATATTGTCTGCCGGACAATGAAACGGATCTCAAGGATTTTTTTTCCCGGGTCAGCACAAGCCGTTTGTCATCGCGAAAGACCCGGATCCGGCCGGGCAGATGAAACTGTCGGTTACGGGTGCTGTCCTTGTCCGGTGCTGAAAGAATCTGTTCCACATGTCTCCAGCCGATGCGTCGCAGACTGCCCTTGATCTGCCTGATGGCCATTCGCACAACTCTTCGCGCGGCTGCCCGGGACTGGACTGCAAGCGTTTCTGTGCATAGCACCACGTACCCGGAGCCCTGTTCCAATACAGCCTGCTCAAAAACCGGGGAGACAATTTCGTTTATCCAGGCGTTTTCCGCCTGCATCACGTTTGCCAGCCGCCAGAGCGTCTCGCTGATTTGCGGATTGTAAGTCTGCAGTTCCGGAAGCAATTGGTTTCGGATACGATTGCGGGTAAACCGGTTGTCCTTATTGGAGTCATCTTCCCGCCACGCAATATGTTTTTCCTGCAGAAACGTTTCAATCTCATTGTGCGACACCCGGATCAGCGGGCGGATGATCGGGCCGCGCACCGGAGAAATTCCGGTGAGTCCTTCGGGCCCGCTTCCCCGAAGCAGGTTGAGCATTACCTGTTCGGCTGCGTCGTCTTTTTGGTGGCCTACGGCAATTCTGTCATATCCGTGGGTCTTTGCGATATCAAAAAAGAAGGCGTAACGCGCTTTGCGCCCGGCTTCTTCGAGGCTGATTTTCTCCCGCCGGCAACGGCCCCGTACATCAGACTGCTCCATATAATAAGGCAGATCCATGCTTCTGGCAAGGGCAGCGGTAAAATCGGCGTCCAGATCCGCGTCTTTTTCCCGCAGGCCGTGATGAACATGGGCAATGCCCAGGTGCCAGTCGTACTGACCGGCAAGGACAGACAGGGAATATAGCAGCGCCGTGGAATCCGCTCCCCCGGAAAGGCCGATGAGCACGGATCGGCCCGGCGCAATCATCGAATAAAAATCAATCGTGTCTTTGACCTGCCGCACCAGCGCATCCGAGGCAGACACGGCAGGGCGGCCGGCTTTTAAATTGTTCATGATCAACCAATGTTGTACTTCAGTGTGTTTCAATGACATTTATATAAAATATAATAACCCTGCTGAAAACACAAATAAATCCGACAAGCAGATCCACGAAACTGAAATTCTTTCTTGAAAACCGGGCTCACAGTCCTTATAGTGGTTGTCCCGGCTGGGATAGGCGGGGTGATAGCGGTGCCCTGTACCCGAAAACCGCTTTATGCGGGGCTGAATTCCCTCCCGAGCATATTGATCGGATATCCTAAATCATTCAGGTCGGCCGCCGCGCAACAGACGGTTACGAACCTCGTCAGGTCCGGAAGGAAGCAGCGATAAGTAATGCCAGTCTGTGTCGCGGATCGTTCCCGGCTTTGCAATGATTTACCCTTTCCGTGCCCATGCAGAGGAGGGTTCCCGGCCGGGATTTTTCCCTTTTGTTTTTCTCTTTCCTTCCGGTTTCCAGCGAATTTGTCCAAAAAAACATGCCTTGACAATCCTCGAGCGTGACTTATTTTTCTGTCAAACCTGATGCAGCCAAAGGTTGTGGAAGCATTTGAGATTATTGAATGCAGCCTGAGGCAGGAAAAAAACAACCAGGCAGCGTTTATAAAATTCCGTTGTATCGCACACGCATGCGGGGGAGAAACATGTCTTTGATGCAAAAACGGTCAATGCCCCGATATTCGGAGACAAACTTATGAGCAAGAAAAAAACGGAACAAGCCCGAAACAGCGAAACCCGGGATGAGGATCTGCCGGAAAGCGAGCCGGAACCGGAAGCTGAAACCGGGGAGGCGCAAGAGGCGCCCACGGAGGTGGATCAGTTGAAAAAGGAAGTGGCCGAGGCCCGTGCCGAAGCAGCAGAAACTTATGACCGGTTGCTGCGTTTGTCGGCTGAGTTTGAAAATTACAAGAAACGGATGCAGCGGCAGGCTGAAGATCACAGGAAATACGCCAATGAAAGCATCATCAAGGATCTGCTTTCCGTGGTGGACAATCTGGAGCGTGCTGTCAACGCATCCCAACAGAGCGGCAGCGGAGCCGACGCCTGCATGTTAGAGGGGTTGGAGATGACCCTCAATGAAATCCGCAAGGTTCTGAAAAAGTATCATGTGGAGCCGGTGGAGGCTGTGGGTGAGCCTTTTGACCCGACATATCATGAAGCTGTCATGCAGCAGCCCTCGGAGGATCATCCGGACAACACTGTCATTCAGGAGATGCAGAAGGGATACATGCTCCATGACCGGCTGATCCGGCCGGCCATGGTTGTGGTGGCCAAGGCACCGGCCTGACCGGGGCAGCTGGTGATCAAAACCGTGTGTGAACAAGGCGGACGCACCTGGTAATCCATAAAATCTGAAATTGAAAATAAATATCTTAAGGAGGCATAAAAATGGGCAAGGTAATCGGAATTGACCTGGGAACAACCAATTCATGCGTGGCCATCCGGGAGCAGAATGAAACAAAGGTGATCACCAACCCTGAAGGCGGGCGGACAACCCCTTCTGTGGTGGCGGTCAATGAAAGCGGTGAACGCCTGGTGGGTCAGATCGCAAAGCGTCAGGCCATCACCAATCCGGAAAATACGATTTTTGGTGTAAAGCGGCTGGTGGGGCGCAAGTTTGATTCAGACGCGGTCCAGAGAGATATCAAGAATATGCCCTACACCATTGAAAAGGCCAGCAACGGCGATGTCCGGATTAAAATCCAGGACAACAGGTTCAGCCCTGCTGAGGTATCATCCTATATTTTAGGCCACATCAAGCGGTATGCAGAGGATTATCTCGGTGAACCGGTTACGGATGCCGTGATAACGGTGCCGGCTTATTTTGATGACAGCCAGCGGCAGTCTACCAAGGATGCGGGAAAAATTGCGGGCTTAAACGTCCAGCGCATTATCAACGAACCCACTGCCGCATCCCTGGCTTACGGGCTGGATAAAAAATCCGATGAAAAGATCGTGGTTTTTGACCTGGGCGGCGGCACTTTTGACGTTTCCATCCTGGAGATCGGCGACGGGGTCTTTGAAGTCAAGGCCACCAATGGGGATACCCATCTGGGGGGCGACGATTTTGACCTGCGCCTGATTGATTATCTGGCCGACGAGTTCCGCAAGGAAAGCGGCATTGATATCCGAAACGACAAAATGGCCCTGCAGCGGTTAAAGGAAGCTGCGGAAAAAGCCAAAATGGAGCTTTCCACCTCCATGCAGACCGATGTGAATCTGCCCTTTATCACTGCGGATGCAAACGGGCCCAAGCACATGAACGTCAAGCTGACCCGGGCCAAGCTGGAATCCCTGGTGGAAGACCTGCTCGACAGGCTGGAAGGTCCCTGCAAAACCGCCTTGAAAGACGCCGGGCTGACGGCTGACAAGATCGACGAGGTGATCCTGGTTGGCGGCATGACCCGTATGCCCGCAGTACAGGAGCGGGTCAAGAACATCTTCGGAAAGGAGCCCAACAAGGGTGTCAATCCCGACGAGGTGGTGGCCATCGGCGCGGCCATCCAGGGCGCGGTGCTTTCCGGGGATGTCAAAGACGTTCTGCTGCTCGACGTGACACCGCTTTCGCTGGGTATTGAAACCCTGGGCGGCGTGATGACCAAGTTAATCGAGAAAAACACCACGATTCCGACGCGAAAGAGCCAGGTGTTTTCCACCGCCGAGGACAACCAGAGCGCGGTGACCATTCACGTGCTCCAGGGTGAGCGCGAAATGGCCTCCGGCAACAAGACTCTGGGCCGATTTGAACTCACAGACATTCCCCCGGCGCCCAGAGGTGTGCCCCAGATCGAGGTGACCTTTGATATTGACGCAAACGGCATTGTGCATGTGTCTGCCAAGGACAAGGCCACCGGCAAGGAGCAGTCCATACGGATTACGGCATCTTCCGGACTGACCCAGGAGGAAATCGATCAGTTGGTAAAGGATGCCGAAAGCCATGCCGAAGAGGACAAGAATCGGCGTGAACTGGTCGAAGCCCGCAATAACGCGGACGCCCTGATTTATTCCACTGAAAAGTCGCTCAGGGAACTCGGCGACAAGGTGGATGCGGAAACCCGTCAGCGGGTCGAAGAGATCTCGGGCCGGCTGCGCAAGGCCATGGAAGGCGAAGACAAGGACGAGATCAACAAGATCGCCGAAGAGCTGCAGCAGGCCTCTCATAAACTGGCTGAAACCATGTATCAGCAGGCCTCCCAGGCCGGCGGTGATCAGGCCGGCGGTGCCGGTGAGCAAGCCGGCCAGGGCCAGCAGCAGGGTTCAGCAGATGAGGACGTGGTGGACGCTGACTATGAAGAGGTCAATGAGGACAAGAAATAACGTGACGGGTTTTTAAAACAATAAAAACGCGTGCGATAATCATAATCACCCGGTCTTTGCCCGCTGCGGCAGGGACCGGGTTTTTTTGCGCCCGCCACCGGAGGGGCCCGTCATATGCGGCGAACCATGAATCGGGTTGACTTTTGCGTTGTTTCTGCTAATAACACGGCTTGCAATATTTGAAGAAATATCGTAACCCCAAGTTCTTTTTATACCGTTTACGGATTGTTATCATACACATAAGAAAAATTTATGCAGCTCACCGAGATACTGGCCAGAAATGCCCGCCTGTACGGCGATGAAATCGCGTTGATCGAGCGGGAGCCTGAAAAAAAACGTCGTGTTGAAATGACCTGGAAGCAATTTTATCACCAGGCCAACGCCTTTTCCCGTGTGCTGCGGGACCGGTTCGGCATTGAAAAAGGCGATCGGGTGATTCATCTGATGATGAATTGTATCGATTGGCTGCCGGTTTATTTCGGCATCCTGAGGGCCGGCGCGGTTGCCGTTCCCCTCAATTTCCGGTTCGAGGCCGCAAATATTGCCGGATGCACGGCATTGAGCGGGGCAAAGGCAATGGTGCTGGGCCCGGAATTCATCGACCGGATTCGTGCGGTGAAATCAGAACTGGATCGCCATGTCTTCCACTATATTTATGCCGGCCCCCCGGAACTGTGTCCGGAGTTTGCAATCCCCTACAGCGAGATTCTACGGGGGGTGGATGTTTCCGAACCCGGGGTTTCCATCACTTCCTGCGACGGAGCGGGAATTTATTTCACTTCCGGCACCACTGGCGAGCCCAAGGGGGTGTATCTGCGCCACCGGCAGCTGGAGTTTGCCTGCTATGTGGAAAACCGGCATCACAACCAGACCCACAGGGACAATTTCCTCTGTATTCCGCCCCTTTACCATACAGGCGCCAAAATGCACTGGTTTGGCAATTTTATCGTGGGCGCCCGGGCCGTGATTTTAAAGGGCGTCAGTCCAAGTGCCATTCTGGAGGCGGTGTCTGAAGAGCACATCACCATTGTCTGGCTGCTTGTGCCATGGGCCCATGACATTCTTGTGGCCCTTGAAAACGGGGATTTGCAGCTATCTGATTACAAACTGGACCAGTGGCGCCTGATGCATATCGGAGCCCAGCCGGTGCCGCCGAGCCTGATTGAAAAATGGCAGCGGTTTTTCCCGGCCCAGGACTATGACACCAACTACGGCCTCACAGAGGCCACGGGCCCGGGATGCGTACATCTGGGCCTGGAGAAAACCCACAAGGTCGGCGCCATCGGCCGGGCCGGTTTTGACTGGGAATGCCGGGTGGTCGATGACCAGGGCAATCTGCAGGAATCCGGGCATGCCGGGGAATTGCTTGTCAGGGGCCCGGGCGTGATGGAGTGCTATTATGACAACCATGAAGCCACACAAAATACATTGAAAGACGGGTGGCTGCACACCGGAGACATTGTCCGTCAGGATGCCGAGGGGTTTTTCTGGCTAGTGGACCGGAAAAAGGACGTGATCATCACGGGCGGGGAGAATATTTTTCCGGTGGAGATTGAAAATTTTCTCATGAGCCATGAAGCGATTCTGGATGCAGGCGTAATCGGGGTGCCGGATCATCGGCTCGGAGAAGTGGCAGCCGCCGTGATTTCCGTAAAGCCGGGCAGGCATGTCTCCGAAGAGGAGATCAGGGACTTCTGCGCTGCCATGCCCCGCTACAAGCGGCCCCGCCAAATCTTTTTTGACAAGGTGCCCCGAAATCCCACCGGAAAGATTGAAAAGCCCGGGCTTCGGAAAAAATATGCCCAATCCTTGATGGAACCGTAAAAGTCCAATATCTGCGTTACGCGCATTTTTTCATAATTTCACGTACGGATAAGTACGCTGCATTCTTCAAAATTGCGCAAGCCTTGATCTTGAACTTTTTACGGCCCCATCTCAAATCAGACTTTTTACGAGCGTATCAATCCTTATAACGCTTCGGACTTCCCGGTCTTTTCGACATCCTCACGGATCAGGGTCCGGGCGATCTGCACGTCGTAGGCCCGGCGGGGATCAAAACTGTCTTTGGAAAACATGGAAGCCGCCTGGCAGACAGCCTCGTAATCCACCCACCCGTGCTGGTCCCACAACGAGGGATCATCTGCGTGCCACATCCGGAACTGCACGCTGTGGCCGTTTTGCCGCACATACATGCGAACCCGCTTGTTTTGAGGAAACGGATAGTAATAAAGACCGTTGTCATCTTTCATTGCACCAAAATCCTTTTATACATCCAGGCGCGCGGCCTCGGTGTCAAGGGTGGCAAAATAGTCGGCCATGGTTTCTGCCCGGCGGATGCGCTCGACTGAGCCGTCGCTTTTGAGCAGCAGTTCCTGGGGCCGGAGCTGGGCATTGTAGTTAAATCCCATGGCATGGCCGTGGGCTCCGGTGTCGTGGATGACGATCAGGTCATCCATGTCAATTTTGGGCAGGGGCCGCTGGACTGCGAATTTATCGATGTTTTCGCAAAGTGATCCCACCACGTCCACCACCTCCACCGGATGGGTGTCTTCGGATTTGCCCAAAACGTCAATGTGATGATAGGCACCGTACATGCCCGGCCGCATCAGGGCGGACATGCAGGAATCCACCCCGATGTATTTTCGGTAGATGTCCTTGCGGTTAATGGCCCGGGTGACCAGCACCCCGTGGGGTCCGGTCATGTATCGCCCGCTTTCCATATAAAGGGCCGGCGCACGGCCCTTTCGGTCCTTGTATTGCCGGTAGACCCCGATGATCTGATCGGCCATGGTCGTCAGATCCAGGGGCGGATCATCAGGGTGATAGGGGATGCCAAGGCCGCCGCCCATGTTGATGAACTCAAACTCGATATCCAGGGCCGCAGACAGGTCATCGACCATTTCCAGCAGCATTTGAACGGTTTCCACCATGTATGCGTGATTGCGCTCATTGGATACCAGCATGGTATGCAGGCCGAAACGCCTTGTTCCTTTGTCGCGCATGATCCTGTAAGCATCCTCGATCTGGTCCGTACTCACCCCGTACTTGGCCTCCACAGGATTGCCGATGATTTCGTTTCCCGTGCGTCCGGGGCCGGGGTTGTAGCGAAAGCTGATCAATTCCGGGATATCGGCAAGCCTGTCGATCAGGGTGATGTCATCGAGGTTAAGGATGCTGCCGCCGTGGTCCGCAGCGGCCTGAAAATCGCTGCGGGTGGTGTTGTTGGAGGTAAACATGATCAACCCGCCCCGGGCGCCCGCCTGCCGGCTTAACATCAGTTCCGGAACCGAGCTGCAGTCAAAACCAAAGCCCATATCCGCCATGATCGCCAGGATGCTCGGATTGGGCAGGGCCTTGACTGCGAAAAACTCCTGAAACGTCGCTGGCAGAGGCGAAAACCGGGTTTTTAATTCCTGAGCGGTTTGTCGGATTCCGGTTTCATCGTATATATGAAAAGGGGTGCCGAAATGCCGGGCGATTTTCGGCAACCCCGGAAAAAGGCGATTTTGAAATTCCTGTGACATCGGCATGGTACCGTCTCCTGTTTCTGTCAGACGTTGCGTAAGAAAAAATCGGTTTGATGAAACGACTGCCACCATACAGGTCTTTGGGGGGTTTTTCAAGACCCGGCAACCGTATTCCGGGAATCCGCTTTTCAGGTTTTAATCAGGTATTTCCAGTAAAGGATACATTATATTGTGTTTTTCTGAGAGATGTCTCTCCATATGGTGTGGCATACGCAAAAAGCAAATAATTTGCTTGACATAACAACAATTTAAATGGAATGTAGACACAATCTGTTATTCGAAAAAAGTCTATATTTAATTAAAATCATGTGAACAGAGATAGGTGAAAGGCATGAACAAAGATCGGTTACCCGGTTATTTCATCCACAAATCGCCTAACCTGCCGGCTGTTTCAGCACAGAGTTATTTTCATCCGAGTTCTTTCTTTTCTCCATCTATTTATTCCAAAAGAGGTTTTTTGTTTTCGGCCGTTGCCGGGGCAGCGGATTTTTCGGCGGATGCCGCATTCGGGCATTCCTGAACCCAAGTCAATTACAGACGAGACGCATATGATTTTAGGGAAGAAAAATCAACTTGTGGGATTGGATATCGGTTCCCGCTCCGTTAAGGTTGCCGAGGCCGTGGAGTCCAAAAAGGGGTGGCTGCTGAAAAAATTCGGTGCCATTGAGGTGGCGCCCGGTGCCATTGAGGATGGAATGATCAAGGATCCCGAAACCGTTGCCGAGGCCATCCGGGAACTTTTCCAGTTATACAACATCGGGCAGAACAATGTGGCCATTTCCATCGGGGGCTATTCGGTGATTGTGAAAAACATTACGATTCAGAACATGCCGGAAGACCAGTTGTATGAATCCTTGAATTTTGAGGCCGAGCAGTATATCCCCTTTGACATTAACGATGTGAATCTTGATTTTCAGGTTCTTGGCGAAAATGAAAACAATCCCAACCAGATCAATGTACTGCTGGTGGCGGCCAAAAAAGAGATGATCGATGACTATGTCAATCTGATGGATCTGGCCGGATTGAACCTGTGTATCATCGACATTGATGCCTTTTGTCTGCAGAACATCTATAACCTCAATTATCCTCAGAGTAATGAAAGCATTGCCCTGATCGACATCGGGGCCAGCAAGACCTCATTGAATATTTTAAAGGAAAACAACTCGGTTTTCTTGCGCGATGTGTCCCTGGGCTGCAACCAGATCAATCAGAAAATTGCCTCCCTGGCCGGCTGCTCCCTGGCCGAGGCCGAGGCATTGAAGCTGTCGGAAAATCCCGACCGGATTTCGTCATCAGATCTCCAGGAAATCATTTCCTCGGTGGTATCCGACTGGTGCAACGAGATCCGCCGGGCGCTGGATTTCTTTTATTCCACCAACCCGGAGGACCAGATTCGTCAGATTATGCTAAGCGGAGGCGGGGCCAACATCAAGCAGTTTCGGGACCTGCTGGCGGTTCAGGCTTCAGCCGACGTCCAGGCCATCA
Organism: Desulfobacteraceae bacterium; assembly: GCA_021737045.1. Lineage (GTDB taxonomy): Bacteria > Desulfobacterota > Desulfobacteria > Desulfobacterales > Desulfosalsimonadaceae > Desulfosalsimonas. The sequence continues at coordinate 21,490 of JAIPES010000005.1, forward strand.
ATCCATTTGAACAGATTGAGATCAAAAGCGATCAGCTTGATGCCGGTTACCTGCAACAGATTGCACCCCAGGCCGCCATTTCCATGGGGCTTGCCATCAGAAGAGTGGATGACAAATGATACGAATCAATCTATTACCGTTTCGTGCAGCCCGGACCAAGGAAAATATCCGCCGCCAGGTTTCGGTTTTCCTGCTTTCCGTGGTCCTTTTGCTGTTGGTTTTATTTGCCGTCAACATGTTCATGGGCAACCGGGTGGGAGCCCTGGAAACCAGACTGGCCAATCTCAATGAAGACATTGATCATTATTCCCGGAAAGCCAAACAGGTGGATGTGCTGAAAAAGGAACTGGCGGAGCTGGAGCAGAAAATTTTAATTATTGAACAACTCAAAAGCCACCGGACGAAACCGCCCCGGCTGCTGGCCGATCTTACCGAACGGGTGGTTCCGGATCGCATGCAGATCCAGAAAATGAATTATAACGGGTCTGAACTGATGTTAAACGGGATCGCCATGGACAATGAAACCATTGCCGTTTTCATGAGCCGGTTGGAGCGATCCGACAAAATCAGAGATGTGACACTGGAAAACGCAAAGCAGACAACCCAGTATGACGTGGAAATGAAGAGCTTTGGAATAAAATGCAAGATGGCCGAGGCCAGTGCCGTTGCCAATGAAAAGGCGAAAAAATGAAGAAAAAGTCCATATCCCGGGAAGGCATGGAGCCGTTATTTCGGAAAATCAGCGAGCTTACCAGAATGCAGCGTATAGCAATATGCGTGTGCGTTGTCGTTGTGCTGGTGGGACTATGCGGTTATTTTCTGTTTCTGCCAAAATATCAGCGCATCACTGATCTCCGGGAAGACATCAAAAGCGCTGAGCAGGAACTGGAGATAACCAAAGCCAAGGCCGCCCGGTATCCGGCCGTAAAAAAGGAGCATGAAGCGGCCCAGGCGTCATTTGAGCTGGCTGCCCGGGCGCTTCCGGACAAGGAGGAGATTCCTTCCCTGCTGACCGGAATTTCCCAGGCGGGCAAGGCTTCAGGGCTGAAGTTTCTGCTTTTCGCTCCCCAAAAAGAAAATGTGAAAGACTTTTACGCTGAAATTCCCGTCAAGATGGAATTGTCAGGGGGGTATCATGATCTGGGAGGCTTTTATGACAGGCTTGCCCGGATATCACGGATTGTCAATGTCAGTGATTTTTCCGTGAGCAGTGATTCAGGCAGTCCGGGGGGGCCGCTGCGGATATCCTGCACGGCGGTGACCTACAAATTTATTGATCAGCCGGCAAAAAAGGATGCAAACCAGAAAAAGAAGAAAAGATAAAATGATGTCAAAGCCGAACATATGGATCGCAGCGATGATGTTTTTCCTGGTGCCCGGATTGATGGCGCTGGGCGGGAAACCGGAAACGCCGGATGAGGATGTGCCCCGGAGCCGGTCTGTGAAAATCGAGCGCCAGGATAAGGCAACAGACGCAACAGACAAGGATTCGGCCCGGCCGGCTGAATCTGAAAAAGCCGGATCCGGCGCCGGTGAGGCCGAAGCTGAAAAACCGGGTTCATTGCTGCCCGAAGCGGTTGAAGCCGGGGATGGTAGTGACGGCGAAGATTCCGCCGCAGATACTGACGGTGCCGGGGCGCAAGCCGATAAAAAAGAGATCGGGAATCTGATGATCGACGACCAGGAAGGGCTCTTTCGCGACGAGGAAAGGCTCTATACCCGTAAAGGCCGTGTGGACCCCTTTGAACCGTTTATGCGGGGCTCATCCAGGCAGGAATCCGGAGAAGAAGCCGATGGTGCTGAGCTCCAGCACCGAAAGCCTCAAACGCCTCTTGAAAAAATTGCTTTGAGCCAGTTAAAGCTTACAGCCATCCTAAAACTGGCATCGGACAATGATGCCATTGCCATGGTGGAGGATCCTTCAGGCAAGGGTTATGTGGTGAAAAAAGGTACCTGGATCGGCGATCAGGGCGGACGGGTTGCGGAGATCCGGTCTGATCGGATCATTGTCCAGGAGCAGTATAAAGATGTTTTCGGTAAAATCGCCGAGCGCGAGATTGAAAAGAAACTTCAGCAATAACCCGGAGAAAAAACATGGATAGTTGTCGCACAAAGTCAAGGATCATCCGGCGGGTTTCTCTGATGATGGGCCTTTTATTATTGCTTGCCGGCTGTGCAACCGGTCCGTCGCCTCAGCAGGAGCCGCAGGCGGAGGAGAAGTCGGCCATAAGCACCATCGAACAGTTAGCAACGGTAAGCCGGCCGGAATCAGCTGAAATTCAGATTCAGACCTCCGGGGAGGTCGATTACACTTCTGTCAAGCAGTTAGAGCCCCTGGGTGTTATCTTTTATTTCCCCCAGGCGCAGCTCGGAGACATTGACCGGCAATATCAGCCTGAAGACAAAGCCATAGATGCGGTTTTGCTGTCTAGTTCCCAAGACCGCAAAAACGTTCGGGTTGAGGTGCAGCTGGCCCGGGATATGAATTATACGGTGGACAAGCAGGCTGCGGGCTTAACCATTCAGTTTGATAAAAAAGATCTGCCCGACAACCCGGCCGACCCGGAAGCCGCTACGAAGCTTTCGGACCAGGCCCGGGAACAGTCCAGGCTTCCGGAGACCCGCTATGACAAGGGATCTGTGCCTGAGCGCAAAACAAATTCAGACAGCTCAAAGAAAACCGCAGAAGTTTATAAAGACATTGCCACGGTAAAAGACATTCATTTTGCCAGCGGTGAATCCGGGGCTTCTGTTATTACCATACGCACGTCCCGGCCAGTCAATTATGATCTGGATAGGGCGCGGGATCAACTTCTGAAGCTGCGCCTGACCCGTTCGACCCTGCCGGATCATGTGGACCGGCGGCCGCTTATCACAACCCGGTTTGACAGCGCCGTTGATCGTGTTATCCCTTATGCGGTACCGGACAAAAAGGACATGGTGGAGATGCTTATTGAACTCCGGGAAGCTGTTCCCTACCGGGTGGCGCAGGAAGGCCGCGAGTTGATGATTCACTTTGAAGCCTCCTCGGTGGGGCCAAGGCCTTATCCTGTGGCGGATTTGCCTGAATGGCAACAGGTGCTCGAAGAGGTCCTTACGGAAGAAGCCATTGCCGAAGCCGGGCTGTCATCGGCTGCCGAAGCTGCCAGAAAGGCTGAAAAACAGGTTGATTGGCTGTTTGAAAAGGACGAATACACGGGTGAAAAAATCGCCCTGGATTTTTATGAAACCGATATTAAAAATGTATTCCGGATTCTTCAGCAGGTCAGCGGGAAAAATTACGCCATTGACCCGGATGTGCAGGGCAAGGTCACCATCAATATGGAAAAACCCGTCCCCTGGGACCAGGTTCTGGCTCTGATATTAAAGCAAAACCGGCTCGGCAAGGTGGAGCAGGATGAAATTATCCGGATTGCCACCCTGGAGACCCTCCGCCAGGAGGAGGAAGCCCGGCGGCAAAGAGTCGAGGCGTATAAAAACCGCATTGAGCAGGAAAAAGCCATGGAGCCGCTGGTCACGGAATATATTCCCATCAGCTACGCCAGTGCCCAGGGCGAAGTACTGCCCCATATTCAGGACGTTCTGTCGGACAGGGGCAAGGCCAATGTGGACAACCGCAACAATCAGTTGATTATCACCGACACCATGGAGCGCATTGACAAGGCCCAGGAAGTGATTTCAAAAATCGACAAGGTCACGCCCCAGGTGGAAATCGAGGCCCGGATCGTGGAAATCAACGAAGACTTTTTAAGGGATGTGGGCACTGCATTCAGTGTGACCAAGGAATCAAATGATGCCGGTTTTGGGGGCAGTTACTCGCACATCATTTCCATGAACCATCCCAGCACAAATACTACGTCGGGAATCGGATTCAGCCTTTCGCGGCTTTCCGGCCTGACCCTTGATGCCCAGTTAAACGCCCTGGAAGAAGAAAACAACGTAAAAATCGTCTCCGCACCCAAGATTGTGACCCTGGACAACAAAAAGGCCACCATCAAACAGGGCTTTGAAATTCCCTATCAGACAGTGGAGGACGACGAGGTCAACATTGAATTCAAGGAAGTGGACCTGCGCCTGGATGTTACCCCGCATGTGACGCCGGACCAACGCGTTTCCCTCCAGATCTTTGTGACCAAAAACGAGGTTGCAGAGCTCACCCAGGAGGCGCCGGCGCTTTCCACCAATGAGGCGGTCACCGAACTGCTGGTGGAAGACGGGGATACCATCGTGATCGGCGGCATCAAAAAAGACACCACAACCAAAAGAAAGACCGGTTTTCCGATCCTTAAAGATATTCCCATCCTGGGCTGGATGTTTAAACGCGATATTCAGGAAAGCGAGAAAAGCGAGCTGCTTATTTTCATGACCCCCAGGATTGTGCAGCTTGAGCAGCGCAAGATGACGGCAACGGCTTCAGCTGATAACTAAGCGTGCGGCAAACCGACAATACGAGGGGGGGCCCGGCAGCGGTAAACCCCCGGGCCAAGGGTGGTGCAAAATACAGGCATTGAAAAATCGGATTACATGATTATTTTTAAAGAACGGTCTTGATCCGTCAGACCACAGTTGAAGTTTGATGGCGCCGTAAAAAGTCTGATTTCAGATGGTGGCGTAAAAAGTTCAAGATCAAGGCTTGCGCAATTTCGAAGAATGCAGCGTACTTAGCCGTACGTGAAATTCTGAGAAATTGCGCGTAACGCAGATATTGGACTTTTTACGCCACCATCAAGTTTGAAGAATTAAAAAAGGGGACAGGGCAAAGCCGTGTCCCCTTTTCCCGATCCAACAATCCACGAGCTATGGATCTCATTGATGAAAACATTTCTTTTTGTGGCCATTTTTATCGGAGTCTGGGTGGCGCTGCAAGTCTGGATTCTGCCGAAAATGGGCGTTTCCACGTGAATGCGCGATGCCTGCCAGGTGGCGGGCACAGACAAGGAGGCCGGGGAGCAGAAATCAGCAGAAGATGCGGAGCAAAAACGGCTTCAATCCAAACAACCATGATCATGAGCGCATAAGGGAGCAAATAACATGGCACGCGGCGTCAACAAAGTCATTCTCGTCGGCAACCTGGGACGTGATCCCGAAATCCGGTATACCCAGGACGGCCAGGCAGTGGTGAATTTTACCCTGGCCACTTCCATGGAATGGCGGGACAAGGCCACGGGTGAAAAAAAGGACAAAACAGAATGGCATAGAATCGTGGCTTTCCGGAAACTGGCGGAAATCTGCGGTGAATATCTGTCCAAGGGCAAGCAGGTTTATATTGAAGGTCGCCTGCAGACACGCTCATGGGAGCAGGACGGAGTCACCAAGTACATTACCGAAGTGGTGGCCAATGACATGCAGATGCTGGGCTCCAAAGGCGATAGCGGCGGCGGGGGGGGATACAATTCCGGGCCCGCCTATGATGACCAGCCGTCATCGCCCCGGGGCGGAGGCGCCGGAGATGCGGAGGATGATATCCCGTTCTGACAACCGCGTTTTTTTATCATAAAAGCCGGTCCGCAGGCGGATTTGGGGAAAACCGCCTGCAGGCCGGCTTTTTGATTTGAAACAGGAGTAAAAACGGTTTTATTTATTTTTTTTCGTTGTTGTTGTTGTCTTTCCGGGGCTCTTCAATTTGCTCGGGCGGTGTATCGTCGCCGGAAACCGACTTTTTGAAATTGCGGATTCCTTTTCCGATGCCCGAGCCGATTTCCGGGAGTTTGCCCGCTCCGAACACAATCATGATGATCACCAGAACAACAATGAGTTCCGGCATGCCGATGCCAAACATGGAATATGGCCTCCTTTTTGGGATTTCCGCAGGGAATTTGTCCGCGGTCGATGGATTGATTTTTGATAATAGGCAATCGCGCCTGTCCTGTCAATTGCTTAATGCGTTTGCAACAATGGGTTTAACGGGTTTGGACTGATTTCAGGTATGCAATAGCCCTTGTCAATGATTTTGAAATGCGATATATAAATAAATTTTAAATATTAACCAAAAGGGTAGGAATCTGCAATGAAAAACGATTTTCGTCCCGCGGGCTTTCCGGCCTGGATCGGAAGCCTGCCCATGGATGATCATGAAAAAGCAGCGGAGCTGATGTTTGAATATACCCCGGATATTCCGCTGTGGGTGCAATTGCCCAAATTTGCCGCAGAAGGCATGGTGGCCCAGTTTTCCAAGGGAATGCCGGGCCTGGCGCGCCAGGAAGACAAGATTTTTGTGGATTCGGATGATGAGCGTTTCGACGACGCCCTGCTGGGTTTCTACGAGGCCTACATGGAAGTGACCGAAGGTGGCGGCGACATTGCTGAATCGCGCTTCGCCATCCACGAAGACGATGCACCCGGGTTTTATGTGTTCATGCGGGAACTCGACCGCGGCCGTTATTCGCCCGTGGCTGTCAAGGGCCAGGTAACCGGACCCTTTACATTCGGCACCGGCCTGGTGGACAAGGAGGGGCGGGCCGCCTTTTACAACGAGCACATCCGGGATGCAGCGGTCAAGCTCATTGCCATGAAAGCCCGGTGGCAGGTCAACCAGTTGAAAAAATACGGTCTGCCGGTGATTCTGTTTCTCGATGAACCCGCCCTTGCCGGGTTTGGCTCCTCTGCATTTATCAGCGTGTCGCGCGGGGAAATCGATGTTTGCTTTGCCGAGGTCATCGAAGCGGTGCATGCCGAAGGCGGTCTTGCAGGGGTGCATGTGTGTGCCAATGCCGAGTGGCCCGTGATTCTGGAATCGGATGCGGATATCGTCAGTTTTGACGCATACTCTTATTTTGACAAGTTTATTTTGTATGCCGATGCCATCCGGTCGTTTTTAAATGACGGCCGGATTCTTGCGTGGGGAATTGTACCCACCGGGGATACCGAAGCCATTGCGTCCGAAACCCCGGAGTCTCTCTATAACCTGTGGCAGGACCAGACCAAACGCATTGAAGCATTGGGCTTTGAACGGGATCAGGTGATCGCACAATCTCTGATTACGCCGAGCTGCGGCACCGGCTCGCTTTCCCTGGAGCATGCCATGCGGGTAATTGATATGAACCGGCAGGTCTCAGAGAAAATACGCGGCAGCCGTTAACAATCGGCTGCAAATATCCAGACAAGGCAGGATTGAAGAATTATGACGAAACAATTACAGGAAAAAGATCAGTTCAGCGGTGCAAAACGCTATGTCCTTGACCCGGAACTGGCAAAGATTGTTAATATTTCCAGGTCGCTGGAAATGCCCCTGCTGTTAAAGGGCGAGCCCGGAACCGGAAAGACCATGCTGGCCTATGCCATTGCTGAAAGTCTGCACATGCCGCTGATCGTGTTAAATGTCAAATCCAATATGAAGCTCATTGAGGGCCTTTATCAGTATGATACCCTCACCCGGCTCAATGACAGCCGGTTTGGCGACTCCACCCGTGATGTGAGCCGGATAGAGGATTATATCAAGATGGGCAAGATCGGCCAGGCGTTTACAGCCGAAGAACGCACCGTCTTGCTGATTGATGAAATCGACAAAGCAGATACAGACTTCCAGGATGACATGCTCGATGTGCTCGATCAGATGGAATTTGACATCATTGAAATCGACAAAACCATCCGGGCCCATCACAGGCCGGTGATCATCATCACCTCCAACGCCAAGAAGGATCTTTCCGATCCTTTCCTGGGCCGGTGCAATTTTCATCATATTGCCTTTCCGGATCCCAAAATGATGCGCAAAATCATCCATGTGCATTTTCCGGAGATTGATTCTGACCTGATGGATCATGCCATCAATACCTTCTATCAACTCCGGGAAATCGACATGGTGGAAAAAAAGCCCGCAACCCGGGAATTGATCAACTGGATAAGGGCCCTTTCAACGGATCCGGACTTCAAGCCCAAACAGCTGGCCAAGGGCGAGCTGCCTTACCTGGGGGTGTTGTTTAAAAAGAGCCAGGATTATCAGTATGCAGCCAATCAGGTACAGCGAAAAAAACGGTTCTAGAGGCGGAATGCCATGTTTGTGGAGTTTTTTTACAAGCTCAAGGATGCGGGGGTGCCGGTTACACCCACGGCCTTTTTGACCCTGCACAAGGCCCTGACAAACGGGCTGATTTCTTCTCTTTCGGATTTTTACACCGCATCCCGGGCGATTCTGGTAAAAAGTGAGCGGTATTTTGACCTGTTTGACCAGATTTTTGCCCATTATTTCGAGGGTGCGGAGTTGCCGGACATGGAGGGCTTTGAGCTTGACGAGATCGCAAAAGCCCTGCTGGACCAGTGGCTGACCGACCCGCAGTCCGTGGCCGATGCCCTGGGGGTCAATGCCGCGGATCTGCAGAATTTGTCACCTGACGAGCTGATTGAATATTTCAAGGAACGCTTAAAAGAGCAGACCGAGCGGCATGACGGGGGCAACCGATGGATCGGCACCGGCGGGACCTCTCCGGTGGGCCATTCCGGATATCATCCGGGCGGCTTGCGCGTGGGCGGCGAATCCCGCAACCAGTCGGCTATCAAGGTGGCCAATGAAAGACGGTACAAGGATTATTCCCGCATGGGGCCCCTGACTCAGTCATCCATGGGTGAGGCCTTAAAGCGCCTGCGCAACCTGGTGCCCGCCGGACCCAAAGACCAGCTCAATATAGACGAAAGCATTTACCAGACCATGAAAAACGCCGGGGATATCCAGATCGTATTTGACCGGGGTTTAAAAGACCGGCTCAAGGTGATTCTGGCCATTGACAACGGTGGCTACTCCATGGATCCATACGTGCACGTGGTCCGGACTTTGTTTAATTACGCCCGCTCCCAGTTCAAGGAACTGAAAACCTATTTCTTCCACAACACCATCTATGACACGGTGTGGGAGGATCCGGCCCGGTATCGCAAGCCCAAGCCGGTGGCCGAATTTGTGAGAAATGATCCGGACACGCGCCTGATTCTGGTGGGTGATGCCAGCATGGCCCCTTATGAATTGATGGCCAGGGACGGCTCCATTTATGTCCACGAGCGCAGCGGCAAGGCCAGCATTGAACAGTTGCGGTTTCTGGCCGAAACTTTCCCGCACAATGCCTGGTTAAATCCCGTGCCCGCCCGAATGTGGCCTTACACCCGGACCATCAACGCCATTGCCCAGATTTTTCCCATGTATGAACTAAGCATTGACGGGCTTGAACAGGCTGTAAACCAATTAATGGCAGCCTAAAACAGGAGGATTTTTCAATCATGTATCCGGCAACAGCTTCGCGCAGATTTACCACAATGATCATCTGCCTGTTGGTTTTCACAATGCTGGCCGCGGCCCCAGCCGCGGCAGAGGCCCGGCGCATGGCCGTGTCTGTGGATGTGGCCAATACCCGCTCCGGACCCGGCACCGAGCATGAAAAACTTTGGCAGATGGAGCTCTATACCCCCCTGAATGTCCTTGAGACCCAGGATGACTGGTATTTTTTCGAGGATTTCGAAGGCACCCGGGCCTGGATTCACAAGGACCTATTGGCAGACATCAAAACCGTGATCACAAAAAAGGGTGTGATCAACATCCGAACCGGTCCGGGTACCAGTAATGACGTGGCTTTTCAGGCTGAAAAAGGCGTTCCCTTCAAGGTCTTGGAAAAAAAGGGGGATTGGATCCATATTCAGCATGCTGACGGGGAAAAGGGCTGGATCTATAGCGGTCTGGTGTGGTAAAATTTTAAATTGTTCCGCATTGTTAAGTTAAAGGAAAGGATTTTAATATGACCATCTCTTTTGAGCCGGACCGCAGCGCCATTGTGTGCGTGGGGTCGGCGCTCGTGGATATGCTGGCCGGAGAAGACGACAGTTTTCTTGAAGCCGTTGGTGCTGCCAAGGGCGGCATGACTTTGGTGGAGCAGACCTTTATTGATGATCTTGTATCCAAAACCGCCAACCCCCCTACTGTGGTCAGCGGCGGATCTGCCTGCAACACCGCCGTAGGCGTCGGATGCCTGGGCGGAGCAGCCCGTTTCGTGGGCAAACGGGGAGAAGACGAATTGGGCGATGTATTTGAGTCCGATTTGGTGGCCCAGCGGGTGGAGCCGTATCTGTTCCGGTCCGCATCGCCCACCGGCCGGGTGCTGTCGGTGATCACCCCGGACGCCCAGCGCACCATGTTTACCTATCTGGGGGCCTCTGCGGAGATGCAGCCCGGGGAAATCACCCGGAAATGTTTTGACGGTGCGGCCATCGTGCACGTGGAAGGCTATCTGCTGTTTAATCCGGATTTGATGATGGCGGTTTTAAAAGCCGGCAAGGCCTCGGGGGCGCGCATTAGCCTGGATTTGGCCAGTTTCAACGTTGTGGAGGAATCCAGGGAGTTGTTAAACGATATCGTCGCCGACTACATTGATATTCTGATTGCAAACGAAGATGAGGCCTTTGCCTATACCGGGATAAAAGATGAAACATCCTCCCTTCAGGAGCTGGGCCGGAATACGGAAATCGCGGTGTTAAAGACCGGACCCAGGGGAAGCATGATCCTGCATAAGGGAGAGACCACCCGGGTTGAAGCGCTGGGCGACGGATGCGCCGTGGACACAACAGGGGCCGGAGACCTCTGGGCGGCCGGTTTTCTTTTCGGCCTGGTTAACGGCTATTCCTTTACAAAAAGCGGAAACCTTGGTTCGGCGTGCGGGTACGAAGTTTGTCAGCTGGTGGGTGCCAAGGTCGAGGAAGCAGGCTGGCAGCGTATCAAGAAGCTGCTGCCGGAAAACGCCTAAAATATTTGACAAAGAGTGATGCAACATGGCTGAAAAAAACACCGGGCTGGCAGATACCGGGCATTCAGAGCTGCCTGATGATCCGCTGCAGCAGTTTTTAAAAAAGATGGCAGGTGTTGCCCGCACCTACCAGAAGCAACTGATCATCGCCGGAGTCGGACTGTTATGCCTGATTCTGGTGGTTTCCGGCGTATTCTATTTCCTGGGACAAGCACAGAACAACGCTTCGGCACGCCTGCTGGAAATCAGCCGGCAGGCCCGGGCCATTGATTCGCAGCAAAGCCCGGAAGCCTATGACGGTATCAAGGAGCGTTACGCGGCCCTGATCGAAGATTACGGATATACGGACGCCGGCGAAATGGCCCTGCTCCGGTATGCGGCATTGTGCCTGGAGACCGGAGAACCCGATCGCGCCCTGTCATTGTATGAGGCCGCCTGGAAAAAGCTGAAAAACAATGACCAGTTCAATTTTCTGGTGCTAAACGGCATGGCTCACTCCCATGCGGCCATGGAAAATTATGAGAAGGCGGTTTCTTATTTTCAGCAGGTGCTGGAAAACCAGAGCACGGTCATTGATGATCATGCCCTGTTTAATCTCGGGCTGCTTTACGAGGAAATGGGAGCGCCGGAAAAAAGCCGGCAGGCCTTTGAGCAGCTTGTTTCCGAGTATCCGGATTCCATGTTTGCCGATGCGGCCCGGGCCAGGATATCCGGCTGACACAGGCCATACCGGCGTTGGGCATTTTCAACCATTTTTCGCGGAAAATGCCGTACCATGACCTTCCAGGCCGAATCAGAGAATCAGACACTTTCCGGCCAGATTGAGCGGGTGACCTACACAAATCCGGAAAACGGATATACCGTAGCCCGGATGCGGGTCCGGGGCCGGCGGGAGCCGGTGACCGTGGTGGGGCGATTCACGGATCCGGCGCCCGGCGAGGCCCTGGAAATAACCGGCTTCTGGAAACTTCATCCCACTTACGGCGAACAATTTGAGGTTCGCTCCCATCGCAGCATTACCCCTTCCACAATCAACGGCATTCGCAAATACTTGGGTTCCGGCATGATCCGCGGAATCGGTCCGGTAATGGCGGAGCGGATTGTGGACCGGTTTGGCAAGTCCGCACTGGACGTGATTGAAAACCATCCTGACAAACTCCGGGAAGTTGAAGGCATTGGCGAAAAACGCATTGAGATGATCCAGGCCGCCTGGGCCGAGCAGCGCGAGATCCGCAATGTCATGGTTTTTCTCCAGTCCCACGAGGTCAGTGCGGCCTGGGCTGTGCGCATTTTTAGGCACTACGGCCGGGATGCCATTGATGTGGTCACGGCCAACCCTTATCAGCTGGCAACCGATATTTCCGGCATCGGGTTTTTGACAGCCGACCGGATCGCTTCCCGCCTGGGTTTTGAAAAACAGGACCCCCGGCGCATCAAAGCCGGGGTTTTGTATGTGCTCAACCAGCTGACAGAAGACGGGCATGTGTTTTATCCCAGGGGCCGGCTATTGGAAAAAAGCATGGAAATCCTGGAGGCGGCACCAGAGCGCATTTCCGCTGCCATTGCGAAAGCAGCCAAAAACCAGGAGCTGGTCATAGACGAGGAAGATCAAAAAGATCCGGCAGCCGACCCGGCGGTTTACTTAAAGCGGTTTTTTGTGTGTGAAACCGGCATTGCCAGTCATTTTGCCCGTCTGCTTGGCGCGCCCAAAGCGGTTCGTTCCATTGACGCGCCCCGGGCCCTGCAATGGGTCCAGAGTCGGCTTGATTTCGCATTGGCGGAAAAACAGCAGCAGGCGGTGAAGTGCGCGGCAAAAAACAAGGTCATGGTGCTCACCGGCGGGCCGGGCACCGGAAAGACCACCATTATCCGGGCCATGCTCGAGATTTTCAGCCGGCTTTCAGCCAGGATCATGCTGGCCGCCCCCACGGGCCGGGCAGCAAAGAAAATGAGCGAGGCCACCGGCTACAGCGCGGTGACCATTCACCGGATGCTTTCCTTTAATTATCAGGCCGGCGGTTTTCAGAAAAATCAGGACAATCCGATAAAATGCGACCTGCTCATCATCGACGAAGCCTCCATGATCGATACGGTGCTCATGTATCACCTGGTAAAAGCCGTGCCCCCTGCCGCCACCCTGGTGATGGTGGGAGATGTGCACCAGCTGCCGTCTGTGGGGCCGGGAAACGTCCTGGCAGATATTATTGCCTCCAAGGCCGTGCCGGTTGTGCGGTTAAGCGAAATTTTCCGCCAGGCCCGCAAAAGCCGCATCATTGTCAATGCCCATCAGATCAACAGCGGCCGGATGCCGCAGATGGATGCAAGCCGCGAGGACACTGATTTTTATTTTATCGGGCAGACGGATCCGGAAAAAGTTGTTTCCACCATTGTGGAGTTGGTGTCAAAACGCATACCCCGACGATTCGGGTTTGACCCGGTCAGCGAAATCCAGGTGCTCAGCCCCATGCACCGGGGCACGGCCGGTACAGCGGCTTTAAATCGCGTGCTCCAGGAAACCTTAAATCCCGGCAATCCCCAGGTCACCAGCGGGAGCACGGTGTTCCGGCTTTATGACAAAGTCATGCAGACCCGGAACAATTATGACAAACAGGTGTTTAACGGGGATATGGGGCGCATTGCCGGCCTGGACGAGGAAACCCGGCAGGTGCAGATTGACTTTGACGACCGACGGATCAGTTATGCGTTCACCGAGCTTGACGAGGTGGTGCCCGCATATGCGGTTTCCGTGCACAAGGCCCAGGGTTCGGAGTTTCCGGCAGTGGTCATGCCGCTTCTGACTCAGCATTACATGATGCTCCAGCGCAACCTGGTCTACACGGCGGTTACCAGAGGGCGGGCTCTGGTGGTCATGGTGGGGGCCAAAAAGGCCATGGCCATTGCCGTGAAAAACAACACTCCGGCCAGGCGGCATACCCGGCTGGCTTCGCGGCTGGCTGCGGCCTGCGGCGGATACCAGGAAAACAATCTCTACAAGGAGCAGCTGCGGTGAAAATCATCATAGTGGGCGCCGGCGAAGTGGGATACCACATTGCCAGCCGAATGGCGTTTGAAAACAAGTAAGTGGTGGTCATTGACCGAAATACCGAGGCGATCAAGCGTCTTTCAGACAACCTGGACGTGGAGGCGGTTAACGGCTTATGCCGGCAATCGGCATCAAATAGGTGGTCAGCCCCAGACTTTCGGCCATCAATACCATCCTCCAGCATATCCGCAGGGGCAAGGTGCTGTCGGTGCGCACCCTTACAGATGAACAGGCCGAAGTGCTGGAGGCCGGGGCCCTGGAAACTTCCGATATCGTGGGAAAACCGCTTCGTAAATCCTCTCTTCCCAAGGGCTCGCTGGTCATCGGGATTATCCGAAACGGCCAGGTGATCATTCCTTCGGGCGACAGCGTGATCGAACCCGGCGACCGGGTCATCATTTTTTCCAAGCGCCAGGTTATCGCCAAAACCGAAAAAATTCTCATGGTAAAACTAGATTTTTTCTAGATGCGCTGGGCTTTCGTGTGTTGCCCTGGGATGGACGGCCATTTGTGCTCTGCTCCATTGTGCTGGCATCCATGGACGTGGATTTTGTTCCCTCGTTTTCAGCCGTGGCCGCGTCCATCGGCAATATCGGCCGGGCCTGGCGATGGTGGGACCGGTGGGCAATTATGCCGAAATTCCCTACTTTGGCAAATGGCTGCTTTCCTGGTGCATGCTTCTGGGGCGCCTGGAAATTTATACAGTGATTATTTTTCTGGTGCCGGAATTTTGGCGCAAATAAAGGGTTTCATCGAAACCGGCCAAAAACCATTTGCAAAAAAACGGTTTCAGCTTAAATTTTATTATTGACAGGTTCTGTCGGAATCGATACAAGAAAGACTTTATTAGCCGCTGGACTGGGGCCGTTAACTCAGTTGGTAGAGTATCTGCCTTTTAAGCAGAGAGTCGTTGGTTCGAGTCCAACACGGCCCACCAGATACATATTGAATATGCCTGCGTCCCCATCGTCTAGCCCGGTCCAGGACACCGGCCTTTCACGCCGGCGACAGGGGTTCAAATCCCCTTGGGGACGCCACAATTTCAAGAGACGTGCAAAAACCGTAAAACGGCTCTCATGGATGGAACTGCTTTCGGACACGGTTTGGCTTTTTGTCTCTTGTTTCATATATCGCCTGAAAGGGACCATTCACCCTTTCAGGCGCTTTTTTTCATCCTGCTTCTGTTGTCCTCAAATCCGATGGTTTCCGTGTAACTTCAAAAAAGTTGCTGTTCGTGCCTGGTTCTATGATTTTCGCATGATGCCGGCCCGGTGGGGTTTGCTCCCTGCTGACCGCTTGCGCGCTCAATGCGACTCGCAAACCACCCCCGGCCCGGCATCATGGCCGACCGCAGGACTTCCTTCCTGACAAGTATCAGACGCGGTAAAAAGCTTTTTACGGTGCCATCAAAGTTTGGGCTGCTGTTTGATTTTATTCATACAAGGGCTATGATTAAACAAACAGGAATTGATTTTTTTTAACAGGAACGCATCAATTTGATCCGGGGGGAGAAGTATGCTGTTGTTTCCATGGAAAAAAATAAAATGCCGGGGGTTTGTTCTGATATGCGCAGTTGCCCTTTCGGCCTGGGCGGTGAATCCGGCCAATGCGGGAAACCTCTTTGAAAAGGGCCTTAAAATTTTTTCCGGTTCCGGGGATCAGACCGGGTCTGCGGCCGGTGATCTGAGCACCGATGAAATCAGCCGGGCGTTTAAGCAGGCCCTGGCCATGGGCGCCAAAAAGGTTGTTGCGCAGTTGGGACAGGAAGGCGGGTTTAATGCGGATCCGGATGTGCATATTCCCCTGCCGGAACAATTTTCGGTTGTTCAGACAACCCTGGAAAAAGCCGGGATGTCCTATCTGGCCGATGATCTGGAATTAAAGCTCAACCGTGCTGCGGAAAAAGCCGTTCCGGAAGCAAAAGCGCTTTTTCTGGACGCCATAACGGAAATGACATTTGCAGATGCCAAACAGATCTACCAGGGCCCCGAAGATTCCGCCACCCGCTATTTCAGGGACAAAATGGCCGATCCCCTGGCCGAGAAAATGCGGCCGGTAATCCGGGACAAGCTTTCCGAGGCCGGGGCTGTTCAGGCTTATGACAAGCTGATGAACAAGTATCAGTCCATGCCCTTTGTGCCGGATATCAAGGCCAATCTCACGGATTATGTCACAGAAAAAGGCATGGAGGGAATTTTTTATTACATGGCAGAAGAAGAATCCGCCATCCGCCAGGATCCGGCCAAACAGACCACTGATTTGCTAAAGCGGGTTTTTGGATCCCGGTAAGCGCAGTTCTTCATGCAGGCTGAACGTCCAAGGAAGTCCAAGGACAGGGTCGGTTTGTAAGCGACATTGAGCGTTTACGGAAACCTCCGTAAACGGTCAGGAGCAAAAAAACTGACCCCGGCCGCAGGGCTTTCTTCCTGCAAAAACAGCGGACGCGGTAAAAAGCTTTTTACGGTGCCATCACCCTTGAGAAGGTTCAAAGGTTTAAAACCCCGCACACAGGGGCCTCCCAATCCAGCCGGCTGTCGCGGCTGATCAGGGCATCGATTTTTTCCGCGATAAAGCCCGGAAACGGTGCGGAGCGGCGCTGTTTGAGATCTGCGTGGGTGCCCAGGGACTCAAAGCTTGAGGCCACCTGGGCCGTGGTTTCGTTGATCATAAAGTGCATGAAATGAAAGCGCTTGTCCGTGCGGCCCAAAACGCGGGTGCGCACGCCGATTGTCTGGCCTGCGTGAATTTCGCTGAAATATTGGATAAACTGCCGTAAGGCAAAAGCCCCGGCATGATGCGTCTTAAAATAATCCGGGGTCATCTCGATGGTTTCGAAAAAATGCCAGGTGGCCTGGTCATAAAGGGCCATGTACCAGCGAACATTCATGTGCCCCATGGCATCGAGATAGGCTTCGGGGATGATTTCCCTGTGGTGCCGGGGCAGGGCCGAAATCTGGGCCAGGCTCGCCCGGCACCCGTTTTGGGGGCCGCTGATGCCGCAGTTATCATCGGTGTGAGTGGACATGGAACACTTCCTTTATGGTTTTGTTCTTATTTTGTAAAGGCCTCTAATCGCTCCCACCGCTGGTAGGCTTCGGCGATTTGTTCTTCCACGGTCTTGAGCCGGTTTTGATGGGTCACAATGGTTTTCCGGTCCTGCTTGTAGAAATCCGGCCCGGCCATGGCCGCCTGGAGGCTGTCTTGTTCAGCTTCCAGTGTTTCAATGGTTTCGGGCAGGGTGTCTAATTCCCGCTTCTGATGAAAGTTCAATCCTTTGGATCTGGCCGCAGCAGTGGTTTTCCGGGACTTCGGCTTTTGGGATCGCTCCTTGTGCTCATTTTCCCCGGTTGCCGGCTGCTGGGCCAGCCAGTCGTCATAGCCCCCGGCATATTCGGTCACCTTTCCGCTGCCTTCAAAAACCATGGTGCTGGTGACCACGTTGTTTAAAAACCGCCGGTCATGACTGACCATCAGCAGGGTGCCCTCAAAGGAAACCAAAAGTTCTTCAAGGAGTTCCAGGGTTTCGGCATCCAGATCATTGGTGGGTTCGTCAAGCACGAGCAGGTTGGCGGGCCGGGTAAAGAGCTTTGCCAGCATCAGCCGGTTTCGCTCCCCGCCGGAAAGCACATGGACCGGGGTTCGGCTGCGCTCGGGAGAAAAAAGAAAGTCCTGCAGATAGCCCATCACGTGCCGCCTGCGCCCGTTGAACACGATAAAATCATTGTCCGAGGAAATATTTTCCATGACTGTTTTCTGCTCATCCAGGCGGGTGCGGAGCTGGTCAAAATAGGCGGGCTGCAGGCGGGTGCCGTGACGCACGTTGCCGGATTCAGGGCTGATTTCGTCCAAAAGCAGCCGGATCAGGGTGGTTTTTCCCGCCCCGTTGGGACCGATAATGCCGATTTTGTCCCCCCGCATGATCATGGTGGAAAAGTTGTCCACAATCGGGGTGTTGCCGTAATGATGGGTCAGGCCTTTGGCCTGGATGACGATTTTTCCGGTTCGTTGGGCTTCCTGAAGTTCCATGCGCGCCTCCCCGGTGCCGGCCCGGCGCTGGCGGACCCTTTCACGCATTTGCTGCAGGGCGCGCACCCGGCCCTGGTTGCGTGCACGTCTGGCTTTCACCCCCTGCCGGATCCAGGCTTCCTCCCGGGACAGTTTTTTATCAAAGTTTCGCTCCTGCTCCTCTTCTGCATCAAGCTCGGCCTGGCGGCGCTGGAGAAACTTCGGGTAGTCGCAGGCATGGGAGATCAGACGGCCCCGGTCAATCTCCATGATCCGGGTTGCGATTCGTTCCAGAAAAGCCCGGTCATGGGTGACAAAAAGCAGTGTTTTGACATGGCGGAGCAGAAACTCTTCCATCCACACGATACTGTCGATGTCCAGGTGATTGGTGGGTTCGTCAAGCAGCAGCAGATCCGGGTCCCGGGCCAGGGCCCGGGCAAATAAAACCCGCCGCTTCATGCCCGCGGACAGTTCATTGAAATCCGTGTCCCCGTTTATTCCCGTGCGCGATAAAATGCTTTGGACATGCTGCTGCAGGGACCAGCCCTCTTTGGTATCCAGCAGGTGCTGGAGTTCTTCACGTTTTTGCGCCTGTGTGCAATCCCCGGCAGTCTGCAGGCCCCGGCCTGTCCGGTAAAATTCGGCCAGTGCTTCACCGGTTTTTCCCTGCCCCCGGGCAACAACCTCAAAAATGGTACCATCAAAGCCCCGGGGCACCTCCTGTTCCAGGGCGGCCACCCGGATTCCCTGCTGACGGGCAATTTTTCCGGCGTCAGGCAGGATTTGGCCGCTGATCAACCGCAGCAGAGTGGATTTTCCCGCCCCGTTGCGGCCCAAAAGCCCGACCCGCTCTCCTTTTTCAATATTGCCGCTTACACTGTCGAGCAGATATGGCCGGCCAACCCCCCAGCTGACTTCCTGCATGCTGATCAATGCCATATAACTGGTGTTCCTTTTTTATTGAATTGCCCGGCCGATGAAATCAAGAAAAACCTTGAGCCCCCAGCGCAGGCCTTCTATGGGAATCCGCTCATTGTGGCCGTGGAGCAAATCAACGAAATTTGTTTCTTTTGTGAGCTGAACCGGGGAAAAACCCAAATACTTTGCACCTGTTTTAGTAAAAAACTTGGCATCTGTAAATGCAGGTACCTGACTGGCAACGGCAATCCCGGTAGGATCGTGATCGGCTATGACGTCCCGTATGATTTCAAAAACCGGGTCATCTGCCGATCCTTCAACCGGCGGCTCGCTCTGGAGGATCTCATAGTGATGGCCCGGACCGATCCTTTTTTTGATTTCACGGATGAAACTTTCATTGGTTTGACCGGGCAAAATCCGACCGTCGATTTCCATGGAAGCCGAAGACGGGATGACGTTTATTTTCTCTCCTGCCCGCAGGCAAGTAGGGTTTGCCGTATTGTGCAGGTTGGCCCTGTAGGTTCTGGCCAGGGCCTTGTCTGAGAACAATCGATTTAATATAAAACCTGAAAGCCGTTTGTTCAAAAGCGCGGGCAGTATAATGGAATACGGCCGGCCCAGCGCTGCAGAGATTTGTCTGATATTGGTCTTCATGGCAGGTGTGTTGTGCTGAGGGAGGTTTGCGCCGGCTATGCGAGCCGCGGCATTTCCGATTTTTGCGACAGCATTGGTTTGGTGCGGCATGGATCCGTGTCCGGGTTCCCCGTATGCAGTAACCCGGATCCAACAAGTGCCCTTTTCGGCAATCTGTATGGGGTAGATCGTTTTTCGGCCCATGGGTACTGAAAAGCCCCCAATCTCCCCAATGGCATACTCGGCCGATATTCGGTCAGGGTGATTGTCGAGCATCCATTTGGACCCATATTTGCAGCCGGCTTCTTCATCGGCCACGGCGCAGAAAATCAGATCCCGCCCGGGAGTGAGGCCCGAACGGGCCAGTGCCAGCATGGCCGACATTTCCATTGCAAGCATGTTTTTCATGTCAAGGGCTCCCCTGCCCCAGATGCACCCTTCTGCAATGGTGCCGCCAAACGGATCATGTCTCCAGCGCCGGGCTTCGACGCCCACCACATCAAGGTGGCCGCAGATCAGCAAAGGTTTTGCCGAGCCATTGCCCTTAATTTTTACCACCATATTGGCCCGCCCGGGGGTGCTTTCAAGCACCTCCGGCTCCAGGCCTTCGGCAAAAAGCGCTTCTGCAATGTATTCGGCGGCGATTTTTTCGTTTCCCGGAGGATTGACCGTGTTTATGCGGATAAGATTGACAAGATGGTCCCTGCACTCCGCAAACAGCGAATCAAAGTCGGTCTTTGCCAATAAATCCATTGTTCTTCCCCCTTTTTTTGGAAAATAACGGGCCGTTTGTTTTTTGGGTCGTTGTGAAGACGACCTGTTTGATCCGCTCGCAATGGATACGGAGGAAAACGACACAAGGCATTTTTTGCATTTACCATAAAAGGAAAAAATTTTCCTTGACTTTTTAGTGATCGGCCAATAGGATTCTGATCAATCAATCGGATTTCTCTTTACAATTGCATTTACCGGAGGCGCTTTGGTTCATATCCCTACAACAGTGAAAAACAAGGATCTGGTTGCCAAGCGGCGTCGACAGATTGTTTTTGCCGCCATAAAGCTTTTTTCCCGCAAGGGCTTTCACAAAACCACGCTCAAGGATCTCGCCGAAGAAGCCGGCCTGAGCTACGGCAATATTTATGATTACGTGGGAAGCAAAGAGGATATCTTCTTTTTGATCCATGATTTTCTTGCCGGCTCGGCCATGGAGATACTCAACCGCAGCATTGAAGAAGTTCATGATCCGCTGGAAAAATTGCGCAGGATGGTCAGGGGCGAGTTCAATCTCATGGATCAGTGGGCGGATGCGGTTTTGCTGCTTTACCAGGAAATTCATATCCTTGAAGGTGAGTTTTTGCGCAAACTGCTTCAGGGAGAACGGGCGCATCTTGAAAAGTTTGAAACGGTTCTGGATGAATGCATTGCCAGGGGACAGTTAAAACCTTGCAATGTACGCCTGGTTTCAAACCTGATCAAATCAATGATTGACGCCTGGACTATCAAACGATGGGATCTACGGGGGCATGCCAGTCAGCTTGAGGCTGAAAAAACCATTCTGGAAATTGTTTCCAACGGACTGCTGATAAGTGACGATTCCCGGGAAACGGTTACCACGGAAACAAATAGGTTTTCAGGCAAAACTGCACTGATGGTCAATTGCGGCACCGTCGTGGGCCAGGCGGTATGCCAGGCCTTATCGGCCAGGGGCGTTCAGGTGATTGTGCATGTGGACAGCAGCACCGGAATCTGGAAACCTCCTGTGGGAGGCGGCTCTGAAGATTTTTGCAAGCCGCTGCAGATCCTGGATCAGCGCGAAGCGCCAACATCAGAGCAGATAAACGAGCTGGAGGGTCTCTACGGGCCTATTGATTTTTACCTGCATGATCTGGGGATCGGAACCACTGAAGAACCCGCAGAAGACACAGCTATGGCCAGTTGCGGGAAAATGCTGGAGCGCAATCTCCACGAAGCCCGTAATCTGGCCTATTATTTAAAACAGCGGATGGGCAGCCGCGCCACGGGCAGAATCATTTACCTGGCCCCCTGGGCCTGGGATGTTCATGCCGATGCCATTGGCTACGATATTGCCAAAGCCGGTTCCATTGCATTGACAAAGTCGCTTTCCAAGCAACTTGCCGCTTCAAATGTCAATGTCAACTGTATTGTGCCCGGCTATATCCGGGGAGTTCGGCCGTTTAAAATTGAAAAGACCATGGGCCGCGGGCTTCTCCAGGGCATTCCGTCAGGCAGACTTGGAGAGGTTTTTGACGTTACCGAGACCGTGCTTTTTCTCCTTCAGGACGGGTCAAAATACCTCACCGGTCAAGTCCTTCACGTGACCGGCGGTCAATAATTTCAAAAAACAAGGATGTTTCAGATGCGAACAAAAAGTGCTTATCACGAATCACTGTTTTCCATGCGCTCCAATGTTTATATCGGTGGTGAGGCGGTGGCCAGAGATGATCCCAGGCTCAGGCCGGGAATCAATGTTTTGGATATCACTTTTGATCTGGCCGCTGACCCGGAATGGAAGGGGCTGGCCACTGCGCGGTCCACGGTGACGGGAGAAGAAATCAGCCGTTGGGCCCATCTTCCCCAGACACCCCGCGACCTGATGCAGAAACAGAAATTGATCCGTCTGGCCTCCAGGAGGGCAGGCGGCTGCATCCAAAGATGCATGGGCCATGATGCACTAAGCGCACTGGCGGTGGGAACAAAGGAAATCGACATGGCCGGCGGCACCATCTACCATCAGCGGTTTCTCGAATATCTGAAGATATATCACGATCAGGGTCTGGTGAGTTGCTGCGCACAGACCGACAGCAAGGGCGACCGGATGAAAAGGCCGGGTCAGCAGAAGGATCCGGATTCATACGTTCATGTGCTTGAAAAACGCGAAGACGGAATTGTGGTATCCGGTTTTAAAATGTCAATCACCCAGGCGCCTTATGCCGATGAAATTATTGTATTGCCCACACGCGCGCTGACCGAAGAGGACTCCGACTATGCGGTGGCATTTGCTGTGCCGGCGGATGCAGAGGGCCTCAGTCTGATCACGCGGCCGGTCTGGCTAAGGGAAAAGGACAAGCCGGGGGCGCCGCCTTTCTGCAGATACGGGGTGTCGGATTGCGTGGTGATATTGGATCAAGTGTTTGTGCCCTGGCATCGGGTTTTCATGTGCGGGGAGTGGCAATTTGGCAGGCGTTTGGCGCTTCTTTTTGCCGATTCCCATCGGCACAGCTACAGCGGATGCAAACCGGCTATTTCGGATATACTTTGCGGAGCCTCGGCATTGGCGGCAGAGGCCAACAATATTGAAAAAGCCTCCCATGTCAGAGAAAAGCTCACCGAATTTGCCGGAGCCGCGGAACTTGCATATTCAGCAGGCGTGGCCGCGGCTGTATACGGAAAGAAAACCGACAGCGGCGTTTTTTTTCCCAACGAGATCTATGCCAATGTGGGGCGCAGGCTCACAGGCGAGACCATTTACCATGAATACAACCTGTTAACGGAAATCGCCGGCGGCATCGCAGTAACCATGCCATTTGATGGTGATTTTGAAAAGGGCGACAACAAAGATGCGCTGAAGCGGTTCATTGTGAGAAATCCGGCCCTTTCAGCCGAAACATCTTTGAAGATATGGCAGTTTGTCGAAAATATCGGTGCCTCGGCCATGGCCTCCTGGTACAAGATTGCCGGCGTGCACGGCGGCGGATCGCCAATCATGGAAACCATAGCTTTGGGCATTGGATATGATTTTGAAGATAAAAAGCGGGTTGCCCGCTACCTGGCCGGTATTGATCCGGCCCTTGATGATTCCCATATGCGGAGTCTGGAACCGGATTTTATCGATGACCGGGAATAGACAACGAGGAAGGCTCTTGAACCTTTTTTCTCACGACACCGAACCAAAAAGGTGGGGCAGGCAGAAATGAAGAAAATATTTCAAATCATTGACGGCATCAGCGACTGGTCAGGGAAATTGGTCTCCTTTCTGATTTATGTGGGCATGATCATGCTCGTGTTTGAAGTTATTGCCCGGTATTTTTTTGACTCCCCGACAGTGTGGGCGCATGGATATTCCCAGCGAATCTTCGGAAGCTATTTTGTACTCATCGGTGCCTTTACACTCCTGAAAGACGCCCATGTCCGGGTGGATATCATTTATCAGCAATTTTCCGTCCGTGTCCGTGCCTTGTTCGATATCCTGAATTACTCCCTTTTGATGTTGTGGTCAACGGTTCTGGTCTGGGAAGGTATCGATTTTTTTCTCTACTCGTGGGCCATTAAGGAAACGGACCAAAGCGCGCTGCGCCATCCGGTGTACCCGGTAAAATTCCTGCTTGTGGTGGGCGTTTCGCTAATTTGTCTCCAAGGGCTGTCCAAGCTTGCAATGTCTTTTATTTCGCTGATCAAGGGGGTGCAGTATGAGTCCTGAATTGATATTAACCATCGGCATGTTCGGTTCCCTGGTGCTGTGCATCATACTGGGCGTGTCGCTGGCTTTTGCCCTCGGGGCCATCGGGGTGGCAGCAACCCTGATCATGTATGGCGCTGACGGGTTTATGCCGATTGTAACCGGTGTTTTCAATTATATGTGGATGCTGCTGCTGGCAGCTGTTCCCATGTTTGTCTATATCGGGGTGGCCCTTTCCAAATCAAATATTGCTGAAGACATGTTTCATGCTTTTTATCTCTGGTCCGGCCGGCTCAGAGGCGGGCTTGCGGTTGGAACCTGCGGGTTTGCAGCCGCCCTTTCGGCAATGACCGGAAATTGTTCTGCTTCCACGGTAACCACAGGTTTGGTGGCGATTCCGCCCATGCGGCAGAAAAAATACGATGAAAAAATTATATTTGGATCCATCTGCTCGGCCGGAACTCTGGGAATTCTCATTCCGCCGAGCATTACACTGATTGTCATCGGAATGATGACCGGCCAGTCCATCGGAAAACTATTTGCCGGCGGCCTTGTCGCCGGCCTGGGCATTCTTGTGGCATTTATCTTCTATATTCTTATCATGGCTTGGTTTTTTCCGAAGCTTTGCCCGTCACTGGATGAAAACCCGCCCATGCGGGAAAAACTGCTTGCGATAAAATCCGTGGCACTTCCCACGCTGATTATTATTTCGATTCTGGGGTCATTGTTTTTCGGTGTCGCAACACCCACGGAAGCCGCCTCTGTTGGAGCGCTTGCTGTGATTCTGTGCGTCGCCATCCGGGGGGAATTAAGCTGGAAATTTTTGAAAGAGTCGGCATACCAGACCGCCAGCATCACGGGAATGGTCTTGTGGATCATGTTTGGCGCAGCCGGATTCGTGGCCATTTACAGCGGCAGCGGAGGGATATGGTTTGTGCAGAGCACACTGACGGGAATTGATGTCAGCCCCTGGGTTTTGATCTTTATTCTACAGGTTTTCATCCTCATCCTCGGCATGTTCCTGGATCCCATGGGTATTATTCTTTTGTGCATGCCGCTTTTCTATCCGGTTGTATCCACCCTGGGATTTGATCCGGTGTGGTATGGCGTGGTGTTTAATATTGCCCTTTGCATCGGATATATCACTCCGCCGTTTGGTTACAACCTGTTTTATCTCAAATCACTGAGCCCGGATTCGGACATGCGGATGATTTATATGAGCGTGATGCCGTTTATTGCCATTATGGTTATTGCCTTGATTTTGTTTATGATTTTTCCGGAAGTCATCCTTTGGCTGCCCAATACAATATGAATTTTATTATATGATTACCCCGCAATCGATGGAGAGATAGATATGTTTCCGGAAATTAAGAGAATTTTGTTTACTTCGGATCTCACTGAGACATCAAAGTTTGCTTTTTCATATGCTGTCAGCCTTGCCAGTCACTACTGCGCCGAGGTGGTGTTCCTTTATGTCATGGAAGATGTGCCCCACAGTGCAAAAGGCTTTCTGGACCAGGAAACCCTGGAACGGATCCGCAGCCGGGCACGGGACAGTGCCAAAACCACCCTTTCGGAGAAGCGACAGGATATTTCCATGATTCAGTCAGAACTCAGCCGGTTCTGCGAAAATGTACAAAACAGCACTGAAAACGGTGCCCGGGGATTTACCGCCAATGAGGTGGTTGTAACAGAAGGAAATGTGGTGGATCAGATTCTGCTGACAGCCGAGGAGTATGATTGCGACACCATTGCCATGGGTTCGACCCGGCATGGGCTGCTTTCCCAGGGAAGGCTTGGCAGTGTTGTCAACGGGGTTTTAAAGCGTTCCCGCCGGCTGGTGGTGGTGGCCCCGCCGCTGCCGAAAAAACACCGCTGATACAAGTAGAAACCGCAAAGAAAAATCATTTTTGGATAGTTGTCATTTTGTTTGAATTGTTTACGGGTAAGGAGGGAAAGAGTCATGGGTATGGAAATATTTTCATTGGCAAACAAAGTTTCCATGGTGACGGGAAGTTCAAAGGGCCTGGGGCGATCTGCAGCTCTGGCGCTTGCAAAGGCAGGCTCGGATGTTGCCGTATGCGGCCGCAACCAAGCTGATGTGGACAAGGTCGTTGAAGAAATCCGGGAGCTTGGCAGCAATGCCGCAGGTTTTCTGTTTGACGTGACGCAAAAGCAGAGTGTGGAGCAGGGTGTGGAGCAGATTGTTTCTCATTTTGGCCGTATTGATATTCTTTTAAACAACGCCGGCACAAATCACAGGGTTCCTGTGCTCGAATATCCGGAAGAGCAATGGGACAAGATTCTTCAGACCAACTTGAAAGCTTACTACCTGGTGGCACAGCAGGTTGTCCCCCAGATGATTCAACGCAATTACGGAAAAGTTATTAATATGAGTTCCATTCTTGGCCATGTGGGCCTTCCCAACCAGCTGGCCTATGCCTCCTCAAAAGGCGGTGTGGAGCAGATGACCAAGGTGATGGCGCTGGAATGGGCAAAGCAGGGGGTGCGGGTCAATGCCATTGCACCCACTTATTTTGAAACCGAAATGGTCAGCCAGATTCGTCAGGACGCGGAGCGCTTTAATTTTATCAATGAACGCACACCCATGGGCCGATGGGGGCAAATTGAAGAGATAGAGGGGGTGGTGATTTTTCTGGCCGGTGCCGGTTCGGATTTCATAACCGGCCAGAGCCTGGTTATAGACGGCGGATGGACCGCCTGGTAATTGAATCAAGGAGGAGAACATGTCAGTTTCATATCAAGACCAACCGTGGCTAAGCACATATCCGGAATGGATGCCGGAAAATTTTTCCGGGTCATCTGAAACCGTGCTCGATAAGTTCAATCGCAATGTTGACAATCATCCCCGGCAGGCTTGCATGTATTTTTTTGAAAAACCCTTGAGTTTTTCCGAAACAGCTGCTTTGGCCGAAGCCCTGGCAGCCGGTCTGGCCGATATGGGGGTGGGCCGTGGTGATCGCGTTCTTTTTGTGCTTCAAAATGTGCCGCAGGTGATCATCGCCTCTGTGGCGGTGTGGATGCGCGGTGGCATCGTGGTCCCGGTCAATCCGATGTATACCTCCAGGGAACTGAATCATCTGGTTTCCGACAGCGGGGCCAAGATTATCATCTGCGAAGACACCCTGTATGAGAAAAACATTGCTCCTATAGCCGGCGATTGCCGGGTGGTGACCACTTCAGCGGTTGATTTTCTGGATGACAGCCAGCCATGTCCGGATCAGTTAAAGGATGTCGTTCCGCAGGCTTTTAAGAATACAGATAATTTTTTGGAATTAATTAAAAATTATAATGGGATAAAGGTCGAAAAAGATTTCCCGCTGCCCGACGACCTGGCTTACCTGGTCTATACATCCGGAACCACCGGACCGCCGAAAGGCGCCATGATCCGCCACAGCAATATTGATCATAACTGTCATGTCTATGAGGCCGGGGCCCGGCTGGACCAATCCGATGTAGTCTGGGGGATTGCCCCTTTGTTTCATATTACCGGCATCGTGGCTTATCAGGCCATGGCTTTCCACCTGGGCATTCCGGTTGTGCTTCATAACCGGTTTGATGCCGTTGATTCTCTCAAACTCATTGAAAAACACCGGGTGAGTTTTACCGTTGCGCCGATTACCGTTTTTATCGCCCTGCTAAACTGCCCGGATGTCAAATCCTTTGATGTTTCAGGGTTTACAAAAGCTTACAGCGGCGGGGCGCCTGTTTCACCCGGCACCGTAAAAAAATTCAGGGAGACCATCGGACTTGAACTGTTTAATGTCTACGGACTGACCGAAAGCACATCACCTGCATCCATAACACCGCTGGGCATGCAAGCCCCTGTTGATGAGGTTTCAGGAGCCTTGTCCGTAGGCCTGATCATACCGGGTACAGAGGCCTGGATCGTCGATGTTGAGGATTCGGAAAAAGAAATGCCCGTTGGTGAAGACGGCGAACTTGTGCTGCGGGGGCCGGGAATGATTTCCGGCTACTGGGAAAAGCCCGAAGAGACAGATGCGGCAATTGTCAATGGATGCTTTCACACCGGAGATGTGGCCAAAATCGATGAGCAGGGGTGGTGCTACATTGTGGACCGCAAAAAGGACCTGATCAATGTGTCCGGCTTCAAGGTGTGGCCCCGGGATGTGGAAGACGTGCTTTATCTGCATCCGGGTGTAAAGGAAGCCGCGGTTGTGGGAGTGACTGACAGTTATCGGGGGGAAACGGTCAAGGCGTTTGTATCTCTGGTTGAAGACTACCGGGACAGCGTGACCTCTGAAGAGCTGATTGCTTTTTGCAAGGAACGGATGGCGGCATACAAGTATCCAAGAATTGTTGAGATTCTCGAAGAAGTGCCCAAAACCGCTACAGGGAAAATGCTGCGAAGGGAGTTGAAAAGCAAGTAGGCAGCAAACATGTCGTGTTTTCATACATTCCGGCACCGGGTGTGGAAATTGCTTTGAGCCGGGTAAAACCAACACAACAAAGGAAGGGCAGACATGTCAGAAAAAATTTCCAGAAGAAAAATGCTTAAAGGGGGAATCGCAGGCGCGGCCGCAGGTGCGGCGCTGACTTTTCCCGGAGTTGCCAAAGCCAGGTCATCCCGCAAAAAGATCAAGTGGCGGATGCAGACGCATTGGCCCACAGGCGTTG
Source organism: Desulfobacteraceae bacterium (assembly GCA_021737045.1). Lineage (GTDB taxonomy): Bacteria > Desulfobacterota > Desulfobacteria > Desulfobacterales > Desulfosalsimonadaceae > Desulfosalsimonas. The sequence continues at coordinate 49,880 of JAIPES010000005.1, forward strand.
GCTATTACCAGGATGTCTATGTCCGGTTCTGCGAAAATGTCAAGGCGGCCACTGATGGCGATCTTGACATTACGCCCCTGCCCTCGGGAGCCGTTGTCCCGAGCAAGGATGTATTTCAGGCCGTGGGGCGCGGTATGCTGGATTGTGCCATGATCTGGCCGGCCTACTGGATCGGACAGGTTCCTGTGGCCGGCCATATCAATGGCCAGCTGTATTCCTGGGAATCGGCCGCTGAAATGTATGGTTATTTTTATGATATGGGGGCCATAGAGGTTTTCCGTGAGGCCTATGCGGAAAGAGGGGTTCATTTCGTGGCTCCCGTGCCCTGCACCGGCATTGCACTGTATTCCAAGAAGCCGATTCGAAAAATTGATGATTTCAAAGGCTTTAAGGTCCGGAGCACAGGAATTGCCGCTCAGGTCTTTGAAAAAGCCGGCGCCACACCGGTCTTTTTCCCGGGAGAAGAACTGTACCAAGCTCTGCAGACCGGTGTTTGTGACGGTGCCCATTGGGGAACTGTTTCCACCGCTTGGGATATGAAATTCCAGGAGGTCACTGATTATATTGTTATGCCATATCTGGCGGAAATCAACAATGGCGAGGTCATGGTCAGCCAGAAGAAATGGAACGAGCTGCCCGATGACATGAAGGTGATCGTGGAACAGTGTGCCAGAACCGCTGGACTGGATTTTCTGAGATGGTCCGGCTATAACGATGTCGTTTATATCAATGAGTTTCAGAAGAAAAAAATGGGCGAGTTGACATATATGGACGAAGACTCGGTTGCGCAGATGAGAAAATATTCCATTGAAGTTGTGGACGAATATTCCAAACGGGATCCCAAGTACAGCAAAAAGGCCGGGGAGATGCTCAAGGATCTGCTGAAAATGGCCGGCAGGATTTAGTTGAGACTTTTCCGGACGAGGTTTAAAATTTAGCAATGAAGTTTTTATGTCCGGAAAACAGGATGATTTCGACAATACCGAATCAATGGTTTTATGCTGCCCGGGGGCTGAATATATCTCCGGGCAGCATTTCCAAATATCCAGGATCGGTCGGATGGTCGTTTAACGGTATTTGTGGTGATATAAACACAATTTTTTATAACGGAAAAAAGCATTTGAACCGGATTGACTTTGAAATTTCCGTGGTAACTGTGTGCTGAAATTATCACGTTTATTTATATATCGGAAATGGAGATAAAGATGAAAATACAAACCACCTCCCAGTATATGGACAGCTTGAAAAAACTTTCCCCGGTGATTTATTATAAGGGGGTAAGGGTCGGCGATGTAACCACACACCCGGCTACCGCCCCCCATGTCCGGGCCGCGGCCATGACTTACGCCCTGGCCAATATCGAGGAGTATGAGAACCTGGCCACAGCCACATCCCATTTGACCGGAAATACAATCAGCCGGTTCACCCATATTCACCAGAATGTTGAAGACCTGATCAAAAAGGTGAAGCTGCTTCGTGTACTGGGTCAGAAAACCGCAACCTGCTTTCAGCGTTGTGTGGGCTTTGACGGGATCAACGCGGTTTATTCGGTTGCCTACGAAATCGACAAAAAGCACGGTACCGGATATTTCGAACGGTTCAAAAACTGGCTGACGCGTATTCAGGATGAAAATCTGATGGTTGTTGGTGCCATGACCGATCCCAAAGGGGATCGCTCCAAAAAACCTTCAGAGCAGACAGATCTGGATCAGTACCTTCGCATATCAGAGCGCCGGAGTGACGGAATTGTGATCCGCGGGGCCAAGCTTCATATGACCGGGGCGGTCAATTCCCATGAAATCCTTGTTATGCCCACAACAGCTATGGATGAAGCCTCCAGGGACTATTCCGTGGCTTGCGCATTGCCCGTGGATGCTCCCGGTGTTACCATGATTTATGGCCGCCAGGCAAACGACAGTCGCCGGGATTTAAAAGAGAGTATTGATGTGGGCAACCCCTCTTTTGGAAGCGTGGGCGGGGAGGCAACCATTGTTTTCAATGATGTTTTTGTTCCCTGGGAAAATGTATTCATGGACGGGGAGTATGATTTCACCGGTGATCTGGTCTATCGCTTTGCCGCTCACCATCGTGCCAATTACGGAGCCTGCAAAACCGGGTTGATGGATGTTCTTACCGGAGCCGTCAGCTATCTGTCCCAGATTCAGGGGGCCGCCAAAGGATCTCATGTCCGCGATAAGATAACGGAAATGATACACTTGAGCGAAACCCTCTACAGTTCCTCCATTGCCTGTTCAGCGGAAGGCAGGCCCACGGATTCCGGCGCTTTTATGGTCGATACAATGCTTGCCAATGTCTGCAAACACAATGTCACCCGGTTTCATTTTGAGGTGGCCCGATTGGCTGTGGATCTTGCCGGTGGATTTATTGCAACCCTTCCCAGTGAACACGATCTTCACAGCGAAGACGTCGGCCATCTGGTTGAAAAATATTTTACCGGCGTATCCGGTGTTCCGGTAGAGGACCGAATCAAGATCGGTCGGCTCATTGAGGCCATGACCGGTGGGACGGCCATGGTTGAGTCCATGCACGGCGCCGGGTCACCCCAGGCTCAGCGGGTTATGATCCTGCGCGAGGGCAAGTTGGAGGAAAAGATCAATCTGGCCAGGGCCTTAATCGGGCTTTCATCAAAAGACGAGCAAACCTAGACGCTTTGATTTGGCAAAAGTTCTTCGGCTTGTCAGGCCTCAAATGCAATACCCTTGCTTCGGATTTTTTCAATGATATTGTCGAGCTGGGCCTGGTCGCAGTCAGTGATGCGGTAGACGTTTTTGACCCCGTCAGTGAACATGAGCACCACGTCGCCGTTTTCATCAATATGTCCCTTGCGGATGTAATCGGTTGACAGCCAGGGTTCCAGGGCTTCGAGAAACTGGGTTAAAGAGCAGGTGTTCATAGAAAAAACATCTCCTTGGGTTTGTTTTAAATATTGTCAGACAGCAGTTTTTCGGCTGCAGGGATGTCTTCAGTGACGAAAAAGAATTTGTCAAGCCGTAAAATTTCAAACATCTGTTGCACCTGGGGCGTGAGGCCGCAGAAAACGCAGGTGCGCCCGTTTCTTGCCGCATGACGCTGGATCTGAATAAACAGATGCATGCCCGCGCTGTCAATAAATTTTAATTCCGCCAGATTAAATATGGCGTTTCGATCCCCTATGGTTTCGATGACCGATTCCATGTCCATACCCGCGGCACTGGGGGCGTCGAGCTGGCCGTAGAGATGAAAGACCGTGGCACTGCCCCGGATTACGGCAAGATAATAAAACGAGGAACCCCGGGAATTGCGGGACAAAAGTTCAATGGCCGCATTCTGGTCCGGCAGAATGCTTTTTTCGAAAAAATCCAGGGTGCGGCTGACTTTGAAAAACCGGTAAACCGGGGGACGGACGCCCACAAGGAAAATCTGCCGGTTTTCGGCCGCAGCCGTCCGCCACAGGGCAAGCAGCAGGCCGAGGCCGGAGGAGTCCATGAAATACACACCGGAAAGATCAAGGACAATCTTGGGCGCCTGGCGGATCATGCTTTTGAGTTCATCCTTGATCTCCCCGATAACAGATGCGTCCAGGGGATCGGGCAGGACAATGATTTTTAAAATGGTTCCCTGAGGGGAGCGGGACATGCTGGCTTTTACCGAGGCCGTTGGCGGGCGGGCATGAAACAGTTTATGGACCAGGTGCTGGTACTGCTGGTAGACGACAATGGGCAGCAATTTGAATCCAAATACCACGGGTGTGTGAAGAAGCTGGCGCCAGATACTGAAAAAAAACAGGGAGAAATTTCCGCCCCTGCCCTGCAGGTGTCTGGCAATGCCTGATGTGATCTGCCGTGAGCCGGTAAAGGCAAGAGTGACGGGAATGTTTAGCCGATGCCGGTGCCGGGCCAGCCAGGACCCAACCCGCGGATCCTGCAGGTCAATAAGAAGAAAGTCAGCGTAAGAGCTGTTGATTTCATCCTGCAACCCGATGTCAGAGCTGTTGTCCGGTTTTGGGTTGTGGCGGCTGCCAAATGCCACCCAGCCCGCCATCCGGAGATCCGGATAGGCCGCTCGGACCAGATCCGCTGCGGCATTTACCTCCCGGCTGCTGCTGCCCACCAAAAACAGGCTTTTTTGTTTTTTTTCAGCAAGCCTTAGAAACTTGTCAAACCATTGATCCCCGGAAAAAGGCGGTTTGAGCCGGGTACCCATACTGCGGGCTGCCCAGGCAGTGGCCCGTCCCATGGGCATCATCAGATCCGAATGGCGCATGGCGTTGATCCAGTCCCGGCTCTGCTCGAAAGGGGCATTTGGTTTTGCATTCAGTCTGATTATGGTATCGGCATCCACAGCCACGGCAAGGCGGGGCCGGCCGTCTCTTGCATAGGCCCCCGCCATGGAAAAGATCCGGTCCACGGCTTCATCCAGTCCCAGGTTGTCAATGGGAACGCCCAGAAGAACTGTGGTTTCAAAAAGTGCAGGTTTCATGTTCACCATGCCAGAAGGACAATCACCCCCCCTACAATCCAGCAATAGGGAGCAAAAAAAGCCAGTTTTCCTTTTTTCACCAGGTATACCAGCAGCGACAGGGCGGCGTATCCCATGATCCCGGCAGCAGCCGTTCCTGCCAGGATTACCGGTAAATGGGCGGTTCCGGTGATGGGTGCGTCTATTGCGTTGAGCAGTGCGGCCCCGGCAATGGCCGGAATGGAGAGCAGAAACGAAAACCGGGCCGCAGTGGTCCGGTCAATGCCCAGGTAAAGGGCTGCGGCAATGGTGGCCCCGGAGCGCGAAACACCCGGAATAATGGCCATACCCTGGGCAATGCCGATCAGCAGGGAACTGCCGGTACCGGGCACGGAATTTGACAGGTCCGGCTGCTGTTTATACCGGGTAAACCACATCCAAAAGCCGGTGACAATCAGCATGAATCCCACAAGCAGAACCGAGGAAAAAAGCCGATCCCCAATGCCGTGAAATCCTATGCCAATGATTGCCGTGGGGATCGATCCGGCAAAGATCAGGCCTGCTAAGCGCACTTCAGAAGGCGTGGGCTGCCGGCTGCGCCATTGCCTGTTGAACAGCCATTTTCCGGTTTGCGTTACAATGGCGGCAATGTCTTTGCGAAAATAGATGCTCACGGCTGCCAGCGTGCCCATGTGCACAGCCACGTCAAAGGCCAGTTCCGGGTCTTTAAGGCCCAGCAGATTTTGAAACAATACAAGGTGGCCGGAACTGCTCACCGGCAGAAATTCGGTCACCCCCTGGATGATTCCCAAAGCAATGGCCTGGAGAAAGGTCATGTCAATCCTTTGCAAACAGAAGGATTTGGATGCGGGCCGAATTAATGCCGGCAGCTTCATCCCGGTGGTAAGAGATGTGATCCACAAACTGGGAAATCAGGTAACAGCCCATTCCGTTTTCACGGGATCCGTCAAGCACCGGGGGCGCTACGGATGTGGGATCAAATGATTTTCCGGGATCACGGAACGCCATTTCAATGCGATCTGTATAAGCTGTTGCAATAATATGGATTTCGTGGCCGGCAGCCTGGTCCAGGCCATGTTTGATGATATTGGCCACCAGCTCTGTTGCCGCCACTTCCAGCTGGGAGATGCGAAGTTCATCCAGGCTGCCGGCCCCGTGTTCCCGGCAGAAATTACGGATAAAGAATCGCACCTTTTTGAGGTTTTCCAGATCGCTGTCTATGCTTAAAGACCTGGAAGACAAGACCCGGTCCGGTCGGTTCCGGGGTTGAATTTTTGTGCACACGCAGGTAAAATCGTCTGAAAACACTTCTGTTTCCGTAAAACCCACCACATCGTTGTAAATGGCACCAATCATGGCATTTTCGTCCATTTCTGCGTTTTTCTCCACCAGGGCCGCAAGCCGGTCCTCTCCGTATAAATTTCCATCCGGATCGGCCGCTTCGGTCACCCCGTCGGAATAGAACACAAACATGTCGCCCGGGGCAAAGGATACGGTCATCTGCTGAAACGGCGTGGTTTCCGGAAAACCCAGGGGCATGTTCACCCCGCTGAGCAAGTGGGTGCGGCTTTCGGCTTTTTTCCAGTGAATGGTCCGGACGTGGCCGCAATCCACGAAAACAAACCGGTGCCGCACAAGATCAAACCGGCCGTAGCAAAAGGTGACAAAGGTTTCCAGTTCCTTCATCTGTTCAATCATATGGCGGTGAACTCCGGCCACAATCTTTTCCGGATCGGGTTGGCCTTTTTGCTCCGGCAGGGACCGGGTTTCGTTGATAACCCGCAAAAACGCGCTTTTCAAGGCAGCGGCCATGAATGCCGCCATGATCCCCTTGCCCATGATATCGGCCACCACCACGTCGAGGCTGTCCGGGCTCAGCTGGATGAAATCGTAGAAATCCCCGTCAATCTGCTGGGAGGGAATGGTCATGCGGGCAATCTGCATCCCGGGCAAATCCGCGGGAGGTCGGCCCAGGAGCAGGGAGTGCTGGATCTGGGTGGCCACGAAAAGCTGATGCTGCCGGGCCTGCTCCAGCTTTTTTTCCGCTGTTTTCAAACGCCTGGCCTGGCGGCAGGTTTCCACGGACTTGTCCACCAGGGCGGCCACTTGCCCTGGATTAAAGGGCTTGGTCACATAATCAAGTGCTCCCTGTTTCATGGCCTCCACAGCATTGGCAATGTTTTCGCTTGCCGTGAGCATCAGCGGGGCCATGTCCGGATAGTGCAGCCGGATGTAGCGGAGGCAGTAAAGCCCGTCGCCCTCGGGCATTTTCAGATCCAGCACCGCTGAGGCGATGTTGTCGGAGAGCTGTTCCACCGCCTCTTTGCCGGTTTTGGCGCAGACCACATGATAGCCGCTTTTTTCCAGTTTTCTGCGCAGCAGCAGGCGCGTGGCAGGGTCGTCATCTGCCACCAGCACCCACGGCGCCCCGGCGCCGGTATGTTGTGATTTGTCAAAATCGGCCATGGCCGCAATCTGGCACTAGGGGGAAAAAGAGTCAATGGGTTTGTGTGCCGGCGGGTGTTCCATGACCTGGTCAACCAGCCAGTCAAAAACAGCCTTGTCTTCAAGATCGGGCTTGCCGCCTTTTGCCACCATATCTTCAACGGCTTTTTTTGACGTTCGGCCGGTGCCGGCCACAGCTGTGTGAAACAGATTCAACCGGTTTTCCGGAGGGAAAAACAGAATCAGGGGATTGCCGAAAACCGGGGCGTCATTTCTGTCCACGCCTCGTTGTCCCCAGATCCAGGTTTCCGGCAGTTTTGCAGATGCAGGGGCCGGGCGCAGATCCAGCAGTTCCCCAAAAAGTTCCAGAGATTCCACAACGTCGCCGGGTGCTGCAGCCTCCAGACCGGCTGCTCCCTGGCGGCCAAGGGCGGAAATGTCCTCCCGGCTGTAGTCCAGGTCAAGCTTATGGACGCACTGGCCGTGGACCATCATGAGGGTTTCGGTTTTTCTGGATACCACCACATCCTTGTCATTTAATATGCGCATGGCGTTTCGTATGGAAAGCATTTCTTTTAGGACAGGGTTTTTGCGCATCACCACGTCGGCCGGATTTGTGCGGTAGACCGGCAGTTCGGCGTCGAGCACAATAATTTCCGGCAAATCCGCATTAAAATCCCGGCTCAGCATTTCCGTGTCCCGCTCAATCCGTTTCTGATACCCGGCTTTGTCCAGCAGTTGGCGCATTGCGTTCTTGTCTATATGCGTGCCGTTTTCCGTGGGTGTCAGCGAGGTCAGCACCTGCCGGGTCAGTCGGTCGATTTCAATTTTCTGCTTTAGGTTTTGTTTAAATGACATGGCTGTTTTTCCGCTAATCTTGCATCCGCGACGGCTCACCCCCGGGAAGGCCGAGTTCCCGGGCCCGCAGCACCCTTCGCAAAAGTTTGCCGCTGATGGTTTTGGGCAGTTTGTCAAGAAAGACCAACTCGCGCACCAGCAGTTCAGATGAGAGGTTGCCTTTTAAAAATGCCCGGATTTCATAGTTGAGCCGGTTGGACGGCGTATAGCCCTGTTTTAGGGTGACGTAAGCCTTGAGATGTGAGATGCCCCGGCCCGGCTCCCGGCCCTTGGAGATGACTGCGGCTTCGGCCACGGCCGGATGCATGCACAGCACCTGCTCGATTTCAAACGGGCCGATGACCTTGTCGTCTCCGGCCTTGATCAGATCATCATTTCTGCCCTGATGATAAAAATAACCCTCTTCGTCTTCCACTGCAATGTCTCCGGTGACAAACCAGCCGTTTTTAAAATATCCGGCAAACCGGTCCGGCTCCTTCCAGATCTGCGACATCTGTCCCGGCCACCCGGGCCGCAGGGCCAGTTCCCCCAGGGAAAGCGCCGGCAGGGGTTCGCCGTTGTCATCCAGGATAGCCGCCTCAATGCCCGGCAGGGGCCGGCCCATGGATCCGGGTTTGATATCTGCGCCAGGCAGGTTGGCAATGCAGATCATGCCGGTTTCCGTCATCCACCAGGTGTCATGGGGCGTGGCTCCGATATGCTGCCGGGTCCAGTAGAGCATTTCCGGCGTCAGGGGGGCGCCCACGGTGCAGATGTGGGTTAAGGCAGACAGGTCGTATCGGGTGGGCAGATCATCGCCGGCTTCCATGAGATCGCGCAGCACCCGCGGCGTGGTGTACCAGGTGGTGATCCCCAAATCCTCAAGCGCCCTGTACCAGTTGGCCGCGGTAAATGGCTGGCGGATGATTACGCTTGTGATCCCGCAGAGCCAGGGGGCAAAGGCGCCGTAAACCGTGCCCGTGACCCAGGCCGGATCTGCGTCGGTCCACAACACCGTGTCGTCCTTGAAATTCAGAACCCACCTGGCCGTCGTTTGCATCCCGGTCATGTCCGAGTGCGTGTGTACAATGCCTTTTGGCGGCCGGGTGGAACCCGAGGTGTAGATCAGGTACAGGGGAGTGTCAGGCGGCACCATGGCTGTGGGAAATTCAGCGGACATGGTCTCTGCCATGTTTTCAATGATGGTTTCCTGTTCAAACAGCTCCGGCGCCGGGCCGCATACCAGCAGAATATGGGCGAGCCGGGCACTCAGGTCCACCGGAATTTGTTCCGCCAGATCCGGGTGGGTCAGCACGGCCCGGGGTGAAATATTGTCCAGGCGTACTTCCAGTTCATAGAACCCGGAAGTGGAAAACACCGGGCAGAACAGCACGCCCATGCGGGCAGCCCCGGCCATGGCAAAATAGGTTTCCGGGCAGGGCGGCAGAAACAAAAGCAGCCGGTCGCCTTCGGCAAAGCCGAACCGGGTCAGCAGGTTGGCCCATCTGGCCGACATATCGCGCATCTGGCGGTAGGAAAAGATTGTGCGGGAGCCGTTGGCCTCAAATATCAGGGCCGGATGATCGGCCTTTTGGGGATCATCGGCCCAAAAGTCCAGGGATTCGGCAATAATGTTGACCTGGCCGGTGTTTTGCCGGCACAGTTGTTTTTCCGCCTGTTTCCAGGAAAACGTCTGCCGGGCCCGGCTGTAGTCCCGAAGGTTTGCAAGCTCCGGGGCGACCGCAGGAATGCGGGCTTTGATCATGCCATGACTCCAAAGGGTTGATGGATTTCCAAAATCCGGCCGACCCGGTCAAGGACTTCCGGGGAGGCCGAATCCGGGATCTGGGGGCTTTGATCCGTATCTGCCGTTAATTCCGATAGCACACTGCCCACGCACCTGACAAGGGCTGCGGGCTCATATCCGCCTTCCAGGACAAAAAGCAGCGGGGTTTTGCCCCTGGCGGTGTCTGCGGCATCCAGGATCAACCGGGTCATGCGGGCATAGATGTTTTCAGAAAAAAAGCATCTTCCCACAGGATCGTCGCTGTGGGCGTCAAACCCGGCTGCCACCATGATCAGCTCCGGTGCAAAACCCCGGATCACCGGCACCAGGGTGCGGGAATAGAGATACACCATGTCCTGATCCGTAAAATCCCGGGACAATTCAATGTTCATGGTGTATCCCCGGCCCGGCCCGGCCCCGGTCTCCTGCATGGCCCCGGTGTAGGGATAAAGCATCCGGTCATGGGTGGAGAAATAATAAATCCGGTTGTTTTCGTAGAAAATATCGTTGATGCCGTTTCCGTGGTGCACGTCCCAGTCCACAACCAGAATCCGGCCGACATTGTGGCGGGCCCGGGCATATTCGGCAGCCACTGCAATGTTGTTGAAAACGCAGAAGCCGCCGGAGCGGTCCGGCAGGGCGTGGTGGCCCGGGGGCCGGATAAGGGCGAAAAAGGCCTGACACTGTTTTTCCAGGAGTACATCCACGCCCTGCATGCAGGCGCCTGCCGCCAGCCATGCAGCCATGTGGGACATGGCGCTCACCGGAGTGTCCGGGGCCAGGTTGGTCATCGGCAGTTCAGCGGTTTTCAGAATCCGGCGGACATGGGCCGGGGTGTGCACCCGCTCCACGTCCTCCAGGGCTGCGGGCCACGGCTGGAATTCCATGACCCGGTCTGAAAAATCCCGGTCCAGCATACGGTAGAGTTCCTGGATCCGTCTGGGGTGTTCGGGGTGGAAATGACCGGTTTTGTGCTCCACAAACCGATCATCCCGTGTCACCCCGACTTTTAACCCCATCTTCGGTTTTCTCCGGTTTTTTTCAGCACGTGATCACTTGATGGCACCGCAAAAAGTTCAATATCTGCGTTACGCGCGATTTCTCAGAATTTCACGTACGGATAAGTACGCTGCATTCTTCGAAATCGCGCAAGCCTTGATCTTGAACTTTTTACAGCGCCATCTGAAAATCGACTTTTT
>JAIPES010000006.1 GCA_021737045.1 Desulfobacteraceae bacterium
TGCCTTCGCTTAAAATTTCAAAAACTCGGCCTGTCGGCCTCAAACAGTTTGAAATTTTTTAGCTCCGGCATTTGCTGAATTTTTCCGTAAACGCTCAATGTCGCTTACAAACCGACCCCGCCCTTGGGCTTCCTTGGAAATTCAAGATCAAGGCTTGCGCGATTTCGAAGAATGCAGCGTACTTATCCGTACGTGAAATTCTGAGAAATCGCGCGTAACGCAGATATTGGACTTTTACGGTGCCATCAATTTTACTTGATATCAGGCTGTATGCTTCAGGGAAAATTTTTCAAACATGTGGGCCAGACCCGCGCCCAGGGTATAGACCGAGCCGATGCTTAAGTTGTCTTCCACGCACTTGTCAAAAAATATCTGCAGATTCGATTCCATCCCCTCCTCGGGCTCCCAGTAGCAAAACAGCAGGGGGGCTTTGGCCAGGGGATACATCACCACCGCGGTATCGGCATCAAACCGGGTTTCGGTGCGTTTGCCGTCAAACACGTCGAGCATGTCATTGAAAAAATCCGTATAGTTGTCTGCAATGCTTTTTAAGGGTTTGGTGCAGCGCTGGTCAAACAGGCCCTCGCGCTCACGTCCGCCCTTAAGCTCCCGAAGCGGCACCCACTGGCCTGTGGGGGGCGTGCCCTTTGCGTTGACAATATAATCAAACACCGGCACGGTCACCCAGGGATTGACATGAATCTGGGTGGAAATCCGGCCGTTGCCGTCCACGGCAAAATCCTTGCCCATGACCTTAACAATGATGCGGCCTTTTTCAAAACGGGCGCCCAGGCGCCGGGCGGCTTCTTCCAGGTCGGTTTGGCGCACCTGCTCCCGGAGCTCTTCCACTGCATCATCGACTTCAGCACCATTGTCGTTTGACTGTTGGGCGGCATTGTTTTGATTTTCAAATGCCGCAACAGCGTCGGCATCCACGTAAGGGCACTCGGACAAACTCCTTTTCCCCGTAAACACTGCCGCGGCAAAGGCCATGCAGGTCTTTTCATTGCAATGGCGGCAGTTGGACTTGTTTAACAGCTTGTAAATCTCCATGGGACTTGCAGGTTGGGACATAAAAACATGCTCCTTTTGCACTGGTTCTGATTTTCAATTTTTATTGATTTTAAATTGTAGGTATATACTCAAAGGAATACATACTATAAACATTTTTTTGGCAAATGCATCCACGCTGCCCGGCTTTGACCGGAATCGCCCGTAAATCCCGAGCTCCGGCTTTTCCAGCCACCGCAAACAACCTGCCAAAACCCCTGCTGAAATCCTGGACAGCCCCGACGCTTTTTGATATCTTTCTTTCATAAATACAAACATGATAAGCTTGTAAAAAGCTTTTTACCGCGTCCGCTGTTTTTGCAGGAAGGAAGCCCTGCGGCCGGGGTCAGTTTTTTCGCTCCTGACCGTTTACGGATTCAGCCAATGCCTTCGCTTAAAATTTACAAACTCGGCCTGTCGGCCTCAAACAGTTTGAAATTTTTTAGCTCCGGCATTTGCTGAATTTTTCCGTAAACGCTCAATGTCGCTTCAAAAACCGACCCCGTCCTTGGACTTCCTTGGAAGTGTTTCCCCAGGGCCGCCGCCCGGAACCGAAAACTGCAAATAACTTTTTGCCGCTGCTTAAAACTTTGATTTTATTTTTTTGAACCTTGAACCTTGAGCCTTGAACCTTGAACGAAGTTATTTAGAAGCTGTTTATCCCGCCACGGCGGTATTTTGCAGAAAGGAAACCATTATTATGCCCATATATGAATTCAAATGCGTCCAGTGCGGAGACATCCAGGAATTTATCCTTGGTGCCGGAAATGATTCCGAGGAAGTGGAGATGAAATGCAAGGCCTGCGGCTGTGAAACCCTGGAGCGGGTTATCAGCCGGGTGGGCTGCTGCATGGGAGGCGAAAAAGGCGCCGAGCCGAAGGTTTCGTCCAAGACCTGCGGCTCAGGCAATACATGCGCCACCATCGACCTGCCCGGGCCGTCGCGATAGCGGTGATTTGAAAATCACCCGCTGTTTTCAGACCCGCCGGATCATAACCTGCGCATTTCCGGATTCGATTGTTACATGCGCATACCCGCCCCGCCACAGGGGGCCGGGGTTGATGATTTTTGTAACACCGATCTCATCGGTGGCCGCGGCTTCATGGATGTGACCGGTAAAGCAGACAAGGGGCTGGTAAACCTCAATAAATTCCCGCAATGCCCGGCTGCCCACATGCTTTCCGGAACCGATCCGGTCACAGCGGGTATCTGCCGGCGGCTGATGGCTTACCAGAACCAGGGCAGCGCCGGGGTCCAGGCCGGAAACCGCGGTTTGCAGATACTGTTTTGCCGTGTCCTCATCGTATTCGTTGGGCGTGTGAAAGGGTGTGACAACAGATCCGCCCAGACCGGCAAAAGCAATGCCGTCAATGATTTCAAACCTTGCATGCAGGCCTTTGCCCTGATCTGCAAGCCAGTCATCCACCCCGGGCTCATCGCAGTTGCCGGATACCGCCCGCACCCGGGACGCATACCGGCCGACCATTTCCAGCACGTGCCGGGCCCTGGAAATTGCCTGAAAATGGGTAATATCCCCGGCAAGCACCACCAGGTCGGCGTCTGCAAGACATTGGGATAGTTTGTGGATATACGAACACCGGCCGTGAATATCGCTGAGTCCGATGATTTTCATATACTGCCGTAACTCCGGTGCATGGGTTTGACAGAATGCGCTTTGCTTTGTAGTTTTTTAGATAACCATCGATCAAATCATAATGCCATATCATAAGCAAGTTACAAAGAGGCAACCATGACAGAGGAAAATCAAAGCCGGCCGTTTGACGAAAAAAAAGGTGAAATCCTGCTTGAAATCGCCAGAAAAACCATTGCCGATCGTCTCGGCCTGTCTTACAAACCTTCAACGGATCTGGACGCCGCATCCCGGGATACCGCGTTTGAAAGCCGCCGGGGCACTTTCGTGACCCTAAAAATCAATGATCAGCTCCGGGGGTGTATCGGAAATCTTCTGCCGGACAAGCCCCTGATCAGCGCTGTGCAGGACAACGCTGTCAACGCCGCATTTCAGGATCCGCGCTTTGCTCCCTTGTCAAAGCAGGAGTTTGAAAAAATCCAAATCGAGGTCAGCCTGCTCACAGAACCCAAACCCCTGAATTACAAGGACGGCCGGGACCTGCTTGACAAGCTCCGTCCCCATGTGGACGGCGTGATTCTCCGAAAAGGACCTTACAGCTCCACGTTTCTCCCCCAGGTCTGGGAACAGCTCCCGGACAAAAAAACCTTTCTGGAGCAATTGTGCATGAAAGCCGGGCTGCCCGCAGATGCCTGGCAAAAAGGCGATATCGAGGTGCTGACCTACCAGGTCCGGTATTTTGAAGAGCCCAGGTAAACAAAAGCGGCTTCCCGGGCTGGTGTTTTGCCCGGATTGCAGGTCTGCGGGGAAAAAAGGAGGAAAAATTCGTCCATGTCCGAGAAAAAATTTCAGCCTGTTTACCTTCTGGTTTTGCTTATAGCGGCGGTTGTGGTGATGACTGCCGGATGCGGCAGCAAACACCGGGTCAAAACCATGGAGGTGACCGCCTACTGCGGCTGCGGCCAGTGCTGCGGATGGGAGCGGGGTTCCTGGAAATGCCTGAAGCTCGATGTCTGGAACAAATACATCTCATATGGCCCCAGGGCCGGCCGGCCTTACACGGGACTGACCGCAAGCGGCACCAAACCCCGTGAGCCCCAGCCCGGACTTTTTTCCGGAGACAGCCTTACCCATCCCTGGATGATACCGGTGCGCATCGTGTTTTTCCCGTGGCTGCTTCTGCCCGAAGACGGCACCATTGCCGCAGATACGCGGTATTATCCCTTTGGCACGCGCATGTTTGTGCCCGGATACGGATACGGAGTGGTGGAAGACCGGGGCAGCGCCATCAAAGGCCCCCGGCGTTTGGACATTTTTTACCGCTCCCATGCAGAGGCCCTGCAATGGGGCAGGAAAAAAATCAATGTCACCATTTATCCCAAATAACAAAAAAAACCCGAAACCTTAATAAAAAGTGCAGCCACGGCAATGGAGAATAAAAAACGCTTTGAATTTTTAAAGCAGGATTACAGACAGGGTTTTCCGGCCCACTGCGGCATAGAGGTGGTCAATATTGAAGCCGGACATTTTGAGGTAAAACTGACTGTCGGCCCGGAGCACGCCCAGCGAGAAGGTTTTGTCCACGCCGGGGTGCTGGCCACCATGGCCGATCACACCGCAGGATACGCCGCTTACACCCTGGTGGCCGAAGATGTTTCCATACTGACCATTGAACTGAAAATCAATTATTTCAAACCGGTCACAGGCGATACAGTGGCGTGCCGATCCAAAATCATCCACCAGGGACGGCGAATTCTCGTGGCGGAATCAGAGCTGTTTTCAATTCTCCAAAACCGGGAAAAACAGGTATCCAAGGCAATTGTCACCCTGATGGCGGTCCCGGACTCAGCTTAGGGACAACAACATTTCGAATTGAGGTTCCATGCAAATGGATGAACAGCGTCAAGCTCCGGGCCGGCTTGCGGATCAAAGGCCCAAATCCCGCAGCCGGCTCAAAGTAATCGCAATTCTTGCGGCAGTGGCACTGCTTTCTGCTATTGGCACCGCTGTGGCCATCCGGTACGTGTTTTTTCCATCAGAATTCACGCCGGTGACATTGAGCCCCAAAGAGGAAAAGGTGCTCACTCAAAAAATCAACCGGCTCAATACCGCATCCTTGAAGCAAACCCCCCAGGGCCCGGCCCGGGATCAAAAATCGCCATTAACCCCGGAGTCATATACGGAAGATCCCGGCAGCCGGCAAATCATTTTCAGCCAAAGGGAATTCAATGCCCTGATCGCCAAAAACACCAACCTGGCAGACAAACTGGCATTTGATTTTTCCGAAGACATGGCCAGCATGAAACTGCTGATCCCCCTGGATCCGGAATTTCCGCTTTTGGGCGGCAAAACCATAAAAATCACCGCAGGTGTGGAACTTGGCTATGCCAACGCCAAACCCGTTGTCAAAATCCGGGGCATGAGTATCTGGGGAGTACCCCTGCCCAATGCCTGGATGGGAAACTTGAAAAACGTGGACCTTGTGCGTGAGTTCGGCAATGAAAAAGGCTTCTGGTCCACCTTTGCCGCAGGTGTTGAAGAGTTCCGGGTGCAGGACGGCCACCTCCGGATCCGTCTCAAACCCTGATGGCGCCGTAAAAAGTTCAAAGTTCAAGGTTCAAGGTTGATGGCACCGTAAAAAGTCTGACTTTAGATGGTGCCGTAAAAAGTTCAAGGTTCAAAAAAATAAAATCAAAGCTTTTGAGCACGCGGCAAAAAGTTATTTGCAGTGTTCGGTCCCGGGCGGCGGCCCTGGGGAAACACTTCTAAGTAACATCAAAGAAGTTGCTGTTCGTGCCTGGTTCTATAATTTTCGCACGATGCCGACCCGGTGGCGGGTTGCTCCCTGCTGGCCGCTTACGCGCTCAATGCGACTCGCAAACCATCCCCGGGCCGGCATCATGGCCGACTGTGTGCAAAGTTTCACACCAAGGGAGTCGGAAGGAACACATTCAAGTCTTAAAAAGCGTTGTTTTCATGCCCGGTCCCGGGGGCGGGATCGGCGTTTGAAGCGACATTGAGCGTTTTTGCGCAAAAAATTCAAACTGTTTGAGCAAGGCAGAGCGGGTTTGTCAATTTTAAGCAAAGGCATTTGATCAATCCGCAAAAACGGTCAGGAGCGAAAAAGCCGACGCCGACCACAGGGCTTTCTTCCTTACAAACAGCGGACATGGTAAAAAGCTTTTTACGGTGCCATCAAACCCTGAGGACCTTAAATTCGGTCAGTTTCAGACCATGTTGGAAGCTATTGCTGGCCCATGCCCTGCATGGCAGCCATGATCCGCTGCTGGGCCTCCTGCACAGCGGCCTCGTTCATATAGGGCATGGCTTTCATAAAGCTGCTGCTGACCTTTTGCATGACCTCGGCCTGCTCTTCTGCCGTCTGTTTGACTTGTTCGGGCATTTGCTCCGGGTCCCGGAGTTCAGGGTATTTTTCATTGATCTCTTTGATGCGCGGGGCCAGGGATTCCAGCCCTTTTGCATACGCATTCATGGCCGCGGCAACACTTTCAGCCGAATCGGCCTTTTCCATGTCGGAATTATAATCCGCTGACAAATCAATAAAATCCTTCTGCACATCCACCACATCACTGTACTCGCCGCCGCATGCGGAACCAAAGACCAGCAGCATGGAACACAACACCAGCATCAGCCGTTTCATCATGATTTCTCCCTTTTTATCCAATTGTTATCAGTTCATCGCAGATTGAATTTTTTGTAAAATCGTTTCCGAAGGGGCGCAGAAAATGTAATTTCCCACCACCGGCCGCCAGGTGCTGCCCGAAAGCCGGCCCAGTTTTTTGTGATAGTAAGTCACGCGATAAGAAAGTTTGTCACTGTTTGCATCCTGATATATCACCTTGTTGACCAGGGGCTCTCCTTCAGCCGGGGAAAGGGCCAGTGCCCTGCTGTCAGTATGCTGCCTTCCAAACCGGGTGTACTGAAGCTCGACAACCGCCCGTGCAATACCCATTTGTTCCAGTTCCCCCAGGTCGGCTTCAGCTTCCAGGGTGCGGGGACGCACAGGGGCGGCCAGGGTCACGGCCATGAGTTCTCCCTCTGTCCAGTCGGGCTTCGGGGGATAGAGATGCCCGCCCCGCAGACTCCATTGCACGGCATAATCATAGGTCTGGGCATCATCGCCCATCCGGGCATAAGTCAGGGTCGCGGTCTGCCCGTTTTTTTCCAGATATTTCCGGTCAATGGTGAGCTCATCAATAAACGGCCGCTGATCTTTGCGGGGCACACGTACCTGGACCGTGGCGTAATTGACCATTTCATTGAATATGTCATAGGCCTCGTTGTCAATGATAAAGCGCATCTCCCGCCGCTGAAAAAAAGGATCATCCAGATTGACTTCGGTGACGAGTTTTGAATCATCCTTATATTTTTCATACCATGCACCCACGTTGCCGGTCATGGAATAGTGCTCATACCGGGCCATGACCTTTTTGAGGTTCAGGGTCTGCGTGGATTTCCGGCGGATCTCTTTTCGCTGAAACACCGTGTACTGGTACTTATTGTGCTTTGCGGCCTCCTTGCGTCTTTGGGCAACAGCGTCCTTGTCTGTTGCCATCTGCTCATCATCGCTTAACAATTCTTCCTCCGAGGGCTGACCCAGCCTTTTCTGCATGTCAAAAAAGGATTCCAGGACGATCTTGTGCAGGCCGCTTTCAACGATCTCCTTGTCGCTGTCAGGCACGTGCTGGACGTAATCAAAACTCACCACCCCGGTCTCTTCCAGGAAATCCAGCATCTGGTGTTTTTCCTTTTCAGTGAGCATCGTGGTTTTTCTCGTGCTTATGTTGAGGGCGTTGTACCACTTGGGATCCCAGTAACGGCTTTCATCAGTGGATTTTTCCCGTTCGTGGCTGTATTGGGACTCGATTGCGTGGTATTTGTCATAGTTGATCTTGACCTTGACGTCATAGGCCGGCAGTTTGACCACGTACTTGAGGTCAAAGACAACCGATACCTGGGAAGTGGGCTGCTTGAAGCTTTCCGCCAGGAGGGTGGCGCCGTGGGCATCCAGCCGGGCGGCCACGGCCACCTGCTGACCCTCCATCACCGGCGCCTTTCCGGAGGTGATCAGCGTGGAGGTAAACGCCTCATCGCCCAATACGGCAGAGACCACGTTGAAGCTGTTGCCTTCCGCGCCAATTTCCAAAGGCACAGCACCTTTTAGCCGGGCACCCTTGACCTGCTTTTGCAGTGCTTTTTCCACTGCCTGCTGCTGGGTTTTATCCAGGCCGTATTCAACGAGAAAATGGAGCACAGCACCCTCGGCCCCGCCTTCGGCCTTGGTTTTATCGGTCACAAAACGGATCAGGGAAAATTTCGGCGTGCCGTCGGCATGCCTGGATATTTGCGG
Organism: Desulfobacteraceae bacterium; assembly: GCA_021737045.1. Classification (GTDB taxonomy): domain Bacteria; phylum Desulfobacterota; class Desulfobacteria; order Desulfobacterales; family Desulfosalsimonadaceae; genus Desulfosalsimonas. The sequence continues at coordinate 8,013 of JAIPES010000006.1, forward strand.
GTTGGTGGGCAGGTAATAATAAGTTTTGCTGGTTTTTGCCGGATCCCGGGTGGCTTCGGGGAAACACCGGACAGTGGTGCCGTCCTTGAGCTTGATATCCCGGTGGCGGCCGTACTGGATCCCGCCCACCTTCCGGACGGTTTCTGATGAGGGAATGGTGAGCGCCGGGCGGATGGCTTTGGGTTTGAATTTGTATACAGGTTCCGGATCTGCACCGGTTGTGCTGCCGGCACCGGCCATAGCGGCTCCGGCCGCCATACACAGGATGAGCACTGCGACCATTGCCACCTGCTTGAATCGGATCATTATTATATCCTCCTTAAATTATAGTTCAGGCGGTATCAAAACCAGATAGGTTTCATCCAGGGGCTGCCAGTCGCCCTTAATGGGCTGGCCGCCGGACGGGTACCAGTTGATCCGGTAATCAACGGCTGCTTGCGGATCATGGAAAAGCACGTGGCCGGACACGGACTCGGCATCCGTGACCCGCATTACGGCCAGGCGTTTTTTAACCTTCTCGCCAAAGACCGGGTAGCGGACTTCCAGGGTAGCGCTTCGGATCCCTGCGTCTTCGAAAAGAAAACGGTCCGCATCCACTTCCAGATCCATCCGGTCAAGGGGCGGGGCAATGGTGATGATGGGATCACTGCTGCTGTGCCATTCATCCGGGTTCCCCGGATTCTTGATCTGGTGCTGGCCCCTGATGCTCCAGGTGGTGCGATACCCGTAATCCAGCCATGCCTCCTCTTTTTGCCCCAGCCGGGCGTAGCGCCAGGATTTGCTGAGTCGTCCCTGCCGGATATCCTCCCGGGTAAATATCAGTTCCCCGGCAGCAACGGCGTGATCCGGATACTGCTTGATCACAGAAACCCCGGCAAAATTCATGATATCCTCAAAAACGCCGGAAAAGTTGCCGTCAATACGGAAAAAGACCTCCCGTTTTTCAAAGGCCGGATCCGCCAGGTTGACCACCCGAAACATTTCCGGGTTTTCCCCGAATTCCCTGTACAGGCCCGATATATTTCCTGCCGTGTCCACAGGCACCCGAATCACGGCCCGCCGGTTTAAATTGATATTGAAAGTGGCCCGGTTGATATCGGTTCGTTTTTTGAGCACATACTGATTATCCGTGTAATATTTCTGGTTGCCCGTACCGGTGAACACCCTGGCCAGCCATCCCTTTTTCTGACGGCCCTTTATCTGGCCGGATTCAACGGCTTCTTCCTTTTCCGGAATTGCGGTAAACCCGGTTTCCTGGTCAAAAATAATTTCAGTCAATTTGGTGGTGGCCAGGTCCACCAGGCTTTGCATGGCCTTGTTGGCGGTATCCTCCGGAAGCCTGTCAAAGATCTCCACATTAACGGTACCGGTGCGGACCAGCTCATCCATGATATCCCGGATCTGACGTCTGGCATAATTGTCCTGCCGGTTGAAAACCTTTGAGAAATGTTCATAAACCGTGCTCACATCCGCACTGATTCGGGCCTCAAAAGACGGCAGCGAGGCCTCGTAATAGGTCCGCAGGGCAACGGATACATCCGAGGTGGGTTTGTTTAACGATTCCCACAACAAGGTCGCCCCGTGGGGCGACAGGGTGGCGGCCACCGCGGCCCTGGAACCCGGGGTAACCGGGGCCCGGCCGCTGCTGATCAAGCTCCGGGTAAACCCTTCGTCTGAAAGGGTCCCGGAAACAATGGAAAAACTTCCCTCTTCCTGCTGATTCAGGGGCACAGGCCCGGCCAGGCGGGCTTTTGGTCTTTTTTGTTTAAGGGCGTTTTCAAGGGCTGCGCGTTCATCTGCAGGCAGGGAGAATGTCATGAGCATGTGCAAAAGCCCGCCGCTGGTCTCGCCTTTGGGATCCACGAACTTCACCAGGGAAATCTCCAGGGCACCGTTTTTTTTTTCCGATACCCTGGGAACAGTGGGCAGATAATAATAAACATCCGGATTACCGGCATCCTGGAGCAGCAAAATCCCGTTGATTTCCATCCGGCCGGCTTCATAATTGACCAGCGCCCACGCAGACCCGCCGATCAAAACAAGAACCAAACAACATACCGAAATTGAGAGTTTTTTGAAAATCATCATTGTTTAAATGCCTCCCCCGGGAAGTTCATCCCAATAGATGATATCGCCTTCCAGTTTTCTTTCTGCAGTTGGAATCTTTCTGCTTCCTGTGAGATACCAGGTGACGGCCATGCGGGTTTCGGGATTGTCCGGGTCTTCGGGAATATCGAGGATCATGGATGGCGCCGGCCCTTTATTTCGGATCGTGGCCTGCCGGGTCACATAATGATCCCCGATTCTGCATTTCAGGGTGATTACCCCATGACGTACATCCGCCTTTGTCAGGCGGCTGCCGTCGCCCTCGATGGTAATTGTCCTGTAGCGGTGGGGCGGGGCCAGAGCCAGCATGGGGCTGTCGGTTTCCTTCCACGGGGTCCGGAGTTCCACCCCGCCGTGAAAGGACCAGATGGCCTGGTATTTGTAATTCAGCCAGGCTTCGCGATCAGAATCGTTTTTCCATCCATAGGTCATGGAAAAATGGTTGCCCGAATCATTGAATCTTTCGGGTGTGATAACCACCTCATCTGTGGTTACATCGCCTGCCTGGTGGCGCTTTTTCATTTTTACCGTAACGAAATTCATATACTTGGTAAAAGTGGCGGCATCCTGGCCATCGAGCGTCACCAGGACTTCCCGCTGTTTAAAAACCGGATCATCGATTGTAACGGCCCGAAACACCCGGGGATCGTTGCCGTATCGGGCATAGATGGCCCCGATATTTTCAGCCATGGCAAAGGCCTGGTTCTCGGTTCGAAAATGATTCATCTCATAGACCATCTTGCCGGATCGCTTTATGCGCTTCATTTCATAGGAGGCCACCAGGGAAAAACCCGGTGCGCCACTGGCACGGTTTTTTTGTGCGGCCGTTTTTTTATCTGCATTTTTTGCAGCCGCCTCTTTTTTGGCTATGGGCTTGTCTTTACCCTTGTCCCCGGCCTCCGATTTTTTGTCGGATTCTGCTGAAGTGCTTTTTTTTGTGGCCTTTTCTCCGGATGCATCTCCCGGATTCTCCGGCAGCTGGGCAGAGGCGGCCCTGGCAGTGGTTTCGGCATCCGATGCGGCGGGGCCGTCCGCCTTTTTCCCCAGACGCTGGCGCAGCATGCGGATGCGGCCCTTGATTTCATCGGCCCGGCTGCCGGTGGGCTCATGATTTTTTTGATAGGTCTCGTAAGCCGTGAGGGCGGCCCGGGTGTCTTCGTTCGGAAAGCCGTTCTTTCGGGCGTTTTCATAAAGCCGGCGGGCACGCGTATAGGCATGGCCGGCATCTTGTTCAGTGGCTGCCTGTGCTACGGCGCTTGCTTCAGAAGTTTCACTCTGGCCCGGTGCTGCCGTGCCGCCGTCAGCGTCAGTTCCTGCCAGCATCTTTGCATTCCGCATTTCTTCCAGTGCATTTTTTCCGTCCTTGCTGTCATGGCCATAAATATCTGCGGCCTGTCCGAAGGGATCAATGGCGGATTCATAGCGTTCCATTTGGAGCAGACACAGGCCTATGCTGAACAAAAAATCGGCTTTTCTCTTAGATTCTGCAACCGCGCTTTTGGCATAGATGTCCGCGCCTTTCCGGAAAGCTTCAAGCGCCTGCGGATACGCTTCTTTGCTGTAATGGGCGCATCCCTTTTGATAGGCAGCCTTGGCCTGATCTTTAAATGTATCGGCACAGGCTGAAGGGAAAAGTGCCTGATAAACCGTCTGCCAGAAAGACGCGGGTGGGTGGGCAGATCCATCACCGGCCGGCCTGTGGATGAGTTGCGGATTTACCAGACTCGCGCTCTTTCCGGATTGCTTCGTGCCGGCCGCGCTTTTGAGCAGCTCTACCGCCTGATTCAGGCTGTCATAGCTGTTTTTTTGAGCTGCGGCTTTCTTTAAATCATCTGCGGGCGCAGGATCAAACATCACTTTCAGCAGCTTCTCATTGGCACTCTGGATGATCTGGTCCATGTTTTTATTTTCACCCCTGGTGGTGATTTTAACCGCGCCTGTCTGTCGCAGCTCCTGGAGCAGAATATCCACGTCCGCACCGAACCATTTGTACTTGAATCCGGCATTGATGCGGTCATGCTTGCTGACCCTTTTCCAGTCCGCCTCCAGGGTGGCCTCATAGGGCTGCCGGATTCCGGCAAATTCCATGTCAAAAACCAGGGAGATATCGGGTGTGTCGCTTTGGAAGCTTTCCCACAGCAGTTCCGCCCCTTGCCGGGTCAGGGCCATGGATACAGCGGTCTTCTGTCCTTCCATCAAAGGGGCTTTGCCCACTGCCACCGTGCGGGTGGTTTGTTGATTTTCCTGCTGAAAAGAAGTAACCAGGGCAAAGCTTCCGTTGCGATACGCAATCGGACCCGCCAAAACAGCATCCGGGTGCCGCTGACGCAGATCATTTTCTGCCTGGCGGACGCGCTCATCAGAGGCACCGTAGGTCACGAGAAAATGAAGAATGCCGCCGCCCGAAGCTTGTCCTGTGCCGGCTTCGCCTGTCTTCCGGGTCCGGGCGTATTTGAGGAAGGAAAACTGGGGCCGGCCGTTTTTATAGGCCAGTCCGGGCTGATCCGGAAGATAGTAAAACCGCTCCGGGGAATCCAGGCTTGGATAACAGATCAAATCTCCGCAGGTTTCCATTTTATCCAGCAAAATTTCCTGGGCCGCCGCATGAGCACAAAAGATGCACATGCATAACGCAAAGGCTGCAAACAAAAACAGTTTTCGAAAAATTGACACCTTGCCCCCCTCTTTTCCGGCAAATCGCGGATGCCGTCATTGTTCTTCTGTTTCTTGGTTCTCCTCTGTCCTGTTTTGATAGGCGGTGATATCCAGCAGCGCTTCCCCGGTTTTTTGCCGCCATTGTCCGGTTTTTTTGCTGCCGTCTTTATAAATTCTCGAAATTCTGTAGCGATAGGGCTGGTCCAGGTCTTTTGCCAGCTTAAACGCGATGCGCCCGCGGTAATCACTGCCGGTCCTGAATGTCACGGACTCCACCAGATCCCGCCCGGCTGTGGGGATGGCCACCTCCACGATCTTGGCATAAAGGTTTTCCTCCAGGTTTTCCACAAAATCAAAACAGAACACATCCAGGCCGGTATAGCCCTTTTTCATTCTCGCCCCGAGATCGGTACGCTGAAAATGGTCCGGATGAGCGGCAATATCCATTTCAACCGCCACAACCCGGTTTTGCGCGACTGCGTCGGGCTCCCATTGGTCCTGTTTTTTGCGCACCCCGGTCAGGGTCTCGTCAATGGACACGCTCACCTGGGTCTGGCCGGCTGCCACGGCATCCCATAGAATCTCGGCATCCCGGGCATCCAGGGGGAGCACCAGCGCACCGCCTGTCCACCTGGTATTGTAGGTTCCAAAGTTTTGTCCACCGGCAAACATCAGGGTAATCCGGGTTTTGGAAATCGGCATGCTTCTGATTTCCGGACTGGAAAACCCCCTGGAGCGGAGTTCTTTGCGCATTTCCGGCAGGATTTGGGGTTTTCGACTGCGCTCAATGCCCAATGTCAGCACGCCCCGCACCCAAAAATCCCCGGAATCACTTGTGCCCTTGCGCCCAAGATAGCGGTAAAGGGCCAGGCTGTAATCCGGGGTGCCGTCTTTTTGCCTGCCCAAAACAGGCATGGCCGGCGTGATATACCATCTGGAATGATTTTGGTGATCCCGGTAAATCCGCACATCCCGGATGTCTGTAAAATAATCCAGATCCGGCGCGCCCATGCATACAGCCACCGGCCACAAGCATAGAGCCGCTGCTGTCAGCAGGTATTTCAAAGCTTTTGCTTTCAGATTCCCACCCCCGGATTACTGGATCGGGCCGTTAAACAACGCTTCCACCTGGCTGGAACCGAAAAACTGGGTGAGTTTTCTACCGTCCTCCCATTGCGGCGCCATCCGGGTTTGCCCGGCCTGTGTGACAGCTTCGAGACGGTATTTGTACAACAGCGGATCCCCGCCTTTATCTGCAGGAATATAGAGCATGAGATTTTCATTGATATTGTCATCAGCGGTCAGGGTGATTTCCTTTTTCTGAACCGCAGAAGCCCGGGCTGTGAAATAAGGAGACTGGACATGGACAATGAGCTTATACACACTGAACTGATCAAAGACCCCGGGAATGGCCTCCAGATGAATCAGGCTTCCGGGAGCCAGGGCCACGCCTTTTCTGATGTTCTGATCAATTGTCTCAAGGCATGGCGCACAATTGCTGTCAAAATCCAAATCCATCCAGGCCACCATGAGGTTGTCGCCCAAAAGCGCTTCAGCGGCCGGAAGCTTCAGGGATTTTTCAGCTCCCGGATCAATTTGAACGGGCTTGAGTTTTTTGGAAAGCCGCTCCAGCCTGCCGTTTTCCAGGCGATAGGCATTGACAGCCGCCAGGGCCATGGGAAAATGGGTTACATTTTCCAGCGATGCAATGGGATTGCCCCGGGCCCATTGGTCAAACCCCTTTAAACGGGGGCCGGCAAACCGGGTATACTGAATGCGGATGGGAACCGGAATCCGCACTTGTTCAACCACAACATTGAGGCGGCCCACCAAGCCGCCATGGGCAATCTGGGCCAGAACCTCCTCGGTTTCATCCTGGGTCAGGGAAAGGGTGAGCCGGAACACTTGCTTTAAATGTCCGGGCGGCTCCAAATGGATCCGTTCCGGCGGCAGGGTCAGGCCGGTGGAAAGGGCCTGCAGATCCGCCGTGGCCCCGAGACCGGGCAGCGCCTTGACGCTCAGTGGGTCCGTGGGCTTGAGATCAAAGGCCTGGCGCAGAATGGACTTGAGCAGATGAATATCACCTGTCTGATGCGGCGCCTGGAGTTCGGCTGTGATCATCACCGAAGGCTGCCCGGCCTCTGCCTGGGAATTGTACTGAACATTGAACCGGTAGCCGTCTGCATCGCGTTTGAGCAGAAAAGCCCGGGGAATGTAATAAAAGACATGGGCGGCTGCCTTGTCCTGAAATAGCAAATGGCTGTCCCAGCCGCAGACAACCCCCAGGTCGGCCAGCAGGGCGGGATCATCGATGATATCGCTTAAATCCAAAGCAGCCGAAGGGTCGGGCCCCTGGGGTTGCTCAACGGCTTCCTCGGGTATGATCGGCCTGAGATTTTTCAGGTTTTTAAAAACCGGTTTTTGGATCCGCACCGCGGTGACCGGCTGATATTGAAGGGACGGCGCGGACCGGTCTGTTTCAGCGGGTTTTGGATTTATTTGAAAAAGGCGCTTGTTGACAACCGGGGATTGCTCCCCGGCCCGGGCGGCAGCTGCACCGAGGCTTATACAAAACACGATGATCAGCAATTTTCGCATGGACGCATCTCCCTGCCTGAAAAATAGCGCTGTTAAGACATAGGCCGGCTTATTGGCTCACCAGCCGGGGATTGACCCAAACCGCCCAGTCCTGGTTGCTGCTTTGGCCGGACTGAGCACGCAAAACAATGTGGACAGGCTTGCCCGCCCAGGCCGACAGGTCTGCTTCCAGGGGGGTATATTGTCTTTTTGTAATGCGTTTGCGAAGCACCCTGCGGGACTTGTTGTCCGCGGATACAACCAAAACCGTCATCACAACCCCGTCTGAGCTTTCCGCGCCCTTGAGCAGCGCACCGGTGCTTTTAAACATCACGTTGCCGCCGAGTTTCATCATCGGAAAACGCCCCTGTATCCATCCGCGGTCAACCCATTGCGGGTGGGTTTGCAAAAGATTGGCCGCCTTGTTGTCCGGATAAATGGTGCCGTTTTTCAGGGTTCTTGCAAACCCCCGTTTGTCGCTGTCTGAGCCCGGAAACGGCAGTTGCCCTGCCGCGCTTTTCCATGCGGCTTTGTTGGCATGAGCAAAAAAATTATATTCGGTAACCAGGGGAATTGATATTTTCCGGGCCGGCAGGTTTGTCTTGCCGGCTGTTCCGGCATGCTGTGCAACTTTTTCGGTTGGTGATGGATCGATTTGCGCGGTTTGAACGGGCCTTAACACGGCCCCGGTTTCCAGGGGTCTGGGCCCGGCGGCGCCGGCCTGGGTGTTTTCTGCGGTTTCATCTTCGGCCAGTTCAATGGCCTCTTCGGAATCAGGCGGCCCGGCGGCTTGTGCTTCAGCAGATTCAATCTCACTGCTGTCTGTCCATTTTTTTTGAAAATCATAGACCAGGCTGCCAAAAGGGCGATCCGGATCTGTTTTGCGGACCAGGTATAAAAGAATCTGATCAGACATAATTTCCTCAGAACCGGTATCCCACCCGGTCGCATCCGCCTGCGAATCCCGGCCGATTTTGAGAATCACCGCCCCCTTTTTGTCTTCTATGGGCGACAGGGTGCTGGAAAATCCTTCCAGGGGTTGTCCCCAGCGCAGCACATCGCCCTGGACATAAACCCCGTCCCTGCGTTTGACATCTTCATAATCGACTTGCAGAACAATTGCATTGCCGCGCCTTTCCAGCAATTTGACTTCACCGATGCGGCCTTCATAGGTTCCGATGAATTCTTCAACCTCCTGCTCCAGGGAATCCTGGGCCGCATCCCCCAAAGTTTTGAGAAGGCCATCGAGCACTCCGCTCTCCTGCTGCTGTGCTTCTGATTCTGAAGAGGTTTCTGATACCTGGGCAGGTAATGGGGCTGCAATGATCAATAAAAGAAAAAAAAGGAAAAAAGGCCGAAAAAAGACTTGGTTTTTCATTTTCCATCTCCCTGTCACTCGGGTGGGCAAAAACGGGATAGGTGCGAGGATTATTTTTTATGATAGAAAATTGTATACTAAGCTTCAACCCCGATGTAAAGGCTTAAATGCGATTTACTCGCTCATTTTAGTCGTAAAATCGCCTACAGCGCAAAATCCATGCAAAATAACGGAGAAACGGGAAAACAACGGATTTTGTTCTTCCGTAAAAAGCTTTTTGCTGCGTCCGATGTTTGTCAGGAAGGAAGCCCTGCGGCCGGGGTCAGGAAAGCGGTGTGAGATGGATCAGAATGCCGATAAAATGCAGGGTGGAGCCGCCCAGAACAAACAAATGCCAGATGGCATGATTAAACGGCAGGCATTTGGATACGTAAAAGACCACGCCTGCGGTATAGACAAGCCCGCCAAAAACCACCCAATAGAGCAATCCATGAGGGAGTATGGCAATCATGGGTTTAATGGCGACAATGGCCAGCCAGCCCATGGCCAGGTAAATGGTGAGGCTGACAAACTTGTGCCGGCCCAGATATATCAGCTCGTAAATGAGTCCGGCCGCTGCCATGGTCCAGATCAGCGCAAGCAGACTCCAGCCCCAGGGACCGCGCATGGCAATCAACAGCACCGGGGTATAGGTGCCGGCGATCAACAGAAAAATCGAGGCATGATCCAGCCTGCGAAACAGGGTTTTTATCCGGGTGCCGGAAACCGCATGGTAAAGCGCGGAAGACAGATAAAGCATCAGCAGGCAGAACCCGTAAACGCCAAACCCGACCATATGCCACAAATCGCCGCTTTTGCAGGCGAGAAACAGCAGCACCGCCAGGGCGGCAATGCTTAGCACCGCGCCGATGCCATGGGTGACCGAATTGGCCAGTTCCTCGGCAAAAGAGTAGCGCCGGCCGCCGGTCCGGTCTGGAGCATCCCCTTTGCCGGAACTTTCAACGGGATTTCTTTGAACTGGCTTTATCAAATTCATGGCAATACCCATATCACAAACCCATTGCAAAAGCGAACCGGCAATTGTTTTTCCGGCCGGCCGGGGGCGCTCAGGGCTGGTCTGCCTGACGGCCGGGCCGGAAATAATAAATCTGATCGCCGGATTTGCGGATCTCCACAAAACCTGCGGCGGTCAATTGCGCCATTTTATCGGCAACTGTTTGCGGGTCCATGGCCATGCCGCCTGCAATATCAGCAGCCGTGCACGGCCGGCGCAACAGCATGTCCAGGATCTCGGCTTCCATATCTTTTTCCGGGGCGGATGTATGTGTGTGGGCAAATTCAGCAATGACTTCGGCCTTTGGTCCCAAAACTTCGGCCAGGGCCTGAAGCCTGTCTGCGGGAACCTGGGCGGCATATTTTTCCGCAGGCGGCCGGACAGCGGTATTTAAATGAATGCGGTCCGGATCAATATCAGCCAAATGGGGATTTAAGGCCTCCATGGCCTCTTTTTTATCATTGATACCCGAAACAATGAAAATCTCAAGCCAGATCCGGCCGGCATATTGTTTCCGGAACCCGGCCAGGCCGGAGACCATTTTTTCAAATGAAATATCTGCATGGGGGCGGTTGATACGCTGAAAACTTTCTGCATCATGACCGTCAAACGAAGGCAGCACCACGTCTGCGGCCTGCAGGTCCTTTTGGACGGCTGTATCCCCCAAAAAAGAACCGTTTGTGAGCACGGCCACCGGAAAAGTCGAGATCCGACGGATTTCCCGGATAATGGCGCCAATTTCGCTGTTCAGAGTCGGTTCCCCGGAGCCGCCCACAGTGATGTAATCCGGTCTCGCCCCGGCATCCAGACGGGTTTGAAGTTCTGCCAGGATACGGTCTTTTTCAATATATGGCCGCCGGGTAACAGTGGTCTGGCGTGTGCGGCCGATCTGGCAGTAAATGCAGTCATATGTGCAGGTTTTGTACGGCACGATATCCACCCCCAGAGACAGCCCCAGGCGGCGGGAAGGCACGGGCCCGTAAACAAGTGAATCCGGTAGTTTTTGATCTCTTGGCAAAGCGGACGCATCCTTTTTGGAAAATGTGGGTTTATTTCAGAAAATCCAGTGTCTTGGCCACGGCATTGAGCTTGCTGTAAAGCATATCCCATTCTATGCGCACCGCCTTGAGCATTTCCTCCCAGTTGCCAAACAGATCGTCATTGATCTTCTGCTTTTTCGCAGCCGGCAGCCGGCTGATGTGGGTGTAGAGCTCTGAGAGCTTTTGCGCGCAATGCATCCGGTCAAACTCTCTTGCCGTCTCCAGAGCATTTTCGGAATATACCTGCAGCCGGCCATTTTCTGCAAAACACCGGCCAATGGCCTGGGCAAAGGTCTCAGGGTCAGCATTTTCATCCAGCAGACGGCCGTTGTGTTCGTCTCTGACCACTTCGCGCACACCCGAGGCATCCAGGGCCACCACGGGATTGCCCGCGGCCATGGCCTCTGTGACAACCATGCCCTGGGTTTCGGACTTGGAGGAAAATACAAACAGATCCATGGCATGGTAGGCATTGACCAGTGCATCCCCGGTCTGCTTGCCGGCCATCACCAAGCGGTCGCCCAAGCCCTGTCCGGCCAAAGCCTTCTCCATTTGCTTTTTTTCCGGGCCGTCGCCCACCACCACGAACCATGCCCGGGTATCCTGCTTCATGTAGGCGGCCACCGCCCGGGTCAGAAAAGACAGGTTTTTCTCCCTGGCCAGCCGCCCCAAATGACCGATCACACGGGCATTTTGCGGAATGCTGAATTCTTTTCGGAATTGTTTGCCGCTGCCATCCTGAAATGCCTCGAAATCCACTCCCGTGGGAATGGATGTAACCGGTGTTTTGACCCCTCGCTGCTTTAGCAGGTCTGCAATGCTCTGGCTCGGGGCCACCACATGGGTGCACATATTGGCATAGGCTGTTGTCATTTGGATCACAAATTTCTTCATGGTCGGCGACTGGGAGGAAACATAATGGGTGTACTGCTCATAGAGGGTATGATGGGTAAACACCAGGGGCAGGCCCCGGCGGTATGCCGTTCTCATGGCCGCATCCCCGAGCAGAAACGGATGGTGGCTGTGGATGATGTTCGGAGCAAATGCATCGATTTCCTCATCAATGATAAAGGGAATCGGGATGCTCACGGAGAAATCACTGCCGTTGAAATTCTGGATGGCCGGGACCCGAAGTACCCGGGAAGTCTTTTCCCGGCCGGGTTTTTTGTCCGGAAACGTGGGGGCCACGATAAGCACCTCACGGCCGAGTTTTCTCAGGTCGGTTTCAAACAGGGAAACCGACCGGGCCACGCCCCCCACATGGGGCAGATAGGTATTGGTGAACATGCAGATGTTCATTTTTCCCACACCTTGATATGCATTTCATTGTCCTGGGATCCGGCTTCCACGGCTGCGTTCTCATAGCCGGGCACCTGAACGGATATATCCGGACACCCGCTTCGCCACTGCCCGTTGATCTGCACTTCAAGGCAGCCCTGCCCCGGGGTCAGGGTCACGCTCACAGGTCCGTGAGGGGTGGGTGTGGGGCCAAAAAACAATGGCTCGTTTCCAGAAAGCCATTGCCTGAAAATTCCCGAACCAATGATCAGATGATTTTCTTCTTCGCGCACAAACAGGTTGCGAATCATAACCACCCATTCGGCCGCAGCCCAGCCGTGCTGACCGTCGCCCATGCAACCGCCCAGGGTGTGGGGGTGGATGGCCTCGGGCCACTGGCCGGTGGATGTGGCCAGTTCAGCCACTTTTTCGATCAGGTCCTTATAGCGCGGATCTCCGGCCCGAAGCAGGCTCTGGGCAATATCCAGGGTGAGATACGCATTGATTCCGGAATGAATCATGTCCTGAAAAAACGCCCCCTTATGAAAACAGTCATTCATGAGGTACTCCACGGTTTCCATAATCCGGGGCTCAGCCGCAGGGGTGATCTGAAGGGGATAATCAGCCACAAGCGATCCAATGGCCCCGGCATCCATTCGCCGGTACGGCGAGGCCGGGATGGCGTTTTTGCTTTTGGCCTCGGGAATGGCGGCAATGCTTCCGAATATGCACTTGTAAAAATCCTGGTAAAACCGGTTAAACCGGTCTGCCATGGAAGGGCTGTGAAACTGTCCGGCCATCTTTGATGCCGCCTTAAGCCCGGCCAGACCCCAGAAATCATCCCAGTAATAATAATCATTGGGTCCCAGGTGCTCGGCGCTGAACCCCGCCGGCAGCAGCCCGCCGTGTCGTATGCCCGGACTTTTGGGCGCCCGTTTTTCCTGGATCCATTCCGCGGCCTTGAGAACCGAATCCAGCCAGGTCTTTGGCGGCCGTGTACCGCTGAGTTCCAGGTACCGGTTCATGATCCACAGCACCTGGCCGTTAGAGTCCCATTCACCCTCCTGGGACCGGAAATATCCACTCCTGCGCTGCCGCTGGGGAAACCGGTCGATCCGGATGCGGCTTCGTTCGCACATGTTGGCGCTCATCATGGCGTTTAACATCAAGCAGGCATCCCGGAACCAGAACCGGTTATAGGTATACGGACCCGGAACCGGATCACCCGCGGACAAAAGCAGCAAAGAGCGAACGGCGGTGTCATACAAAAACTGAATTTTTTCATCCGGGACCCGCAGCCGGGCCGTATCCGAAAGATGCTCCTGCCATGAGCGCATGGTGATTTTCCGGCGCTCGGAAGCCGGCGGCATATCCTTTTCCAGGTCCACTGACACCCGGATGCGGCGCGCCTGATTTTCCTCTAAGCGGAAAAACGCAGCAGAAGTGGCCATGCCTACGCTGCATTTGACCCGTTTGACATTGGAGGCCACATCCGCCCATTTGCCAAACACATCTCCCTCGCCATAATCAGAAAACAAAACCTTGTCCGGCACCTGATCCATATAAACCCTGGTATGACGGTTCACCAGCCAGAATGGCCGGGCATGATTCTGAAATTCAATGGATTCAACAAACTGAATGCCTTCAGGATTATAGGGCCGCAGGGTCACAACCAGCCATCCTCCGGGTGCAGACTGCCCGGTGTAATCAATCTGCGCATACCCGGAACTGTTTTGGGTTTCCATCCGCAGGCCGGTTTCCAGGTCCATTCCTTTTTCACTGCACTGATGCACGAGCTTTAAGGTGTTTTCATCCATATCCAGATGCTGGTTTGAATTCTCCAGCGCCGAGGGAAGCAGTGTTCTGCCGTTTGCGTCAATGATCCAGCAGTCCACGGACCAGCCGTCATACAACGGTGTGACCAGGCCCCTGGGATCCATGATGGGATAGACCTGCAGGTCGGGATGGCCCACAGCGGTCCAGTTGCGATGGGTAAGATTGACGTGGCTGAAGGCAAACCCCCGAGGGATAAAGGAATAATCCGATGGATTGAACTGCCGCTGGACCCAGTAAGGCCAGATCCAGTCCAGGTTGTACTGAATGGCCTTGGTGTTGACCAGGCCCCGGGCGTGGAAGATAATGCCGGCCCGCAGCAATTCAATCGGCTCCTGGACCTCCGAGGGCTGGGAAAACCGCCGCACCTGCGCGGCCAGCTTGATCGGATCGATAACGCCAAATCGTTTGGCTGCCCGCTTAATGATAAATTTCCAGGGTACCCATCGCGTGAACATGAAAACTCCTTGTTTATAAAAATTGCAATGGACTTAAACAAATAAAATAATGCACAGCCGGCCGGTTTTCAATGGGTCGGAGTGTTTGTTGAAATCATCGGCCTCTTGCAAACACGCCATAAAGTATGAAATGGAAACGACACCCCCGGAAACTATGCAATAGACTTTATCCGGGATAACAATTGTGCTATTGTGACAGAAAAGCACCGGGGCGTAAACCGTGACAGTATCGCAAAAAGCCTTTTACATGGCTTGATGCTTGTCAGGAAGGAAGCCCTTCCCAGGGCCAAACCCCGGGACCAAGGTATTAAAGGCGGCTTTTTAACGTTGCTTTAAACTGAACTGAGAGATTTTCAAGTTTGCCGCAGATACAAGGAAGCCGATGTTGAGCCATGGTCGGCTATGCGCGATATCGGCTGAGACATTAGATGCGGCAAACTTTGAGAATCGCAGCTACTGATTTATAGACTGATTTGCTGGAGCAAAAACCATGTCCGAAAATGACATCCCGGAAGAAAACGGATCTGATGAAGAAGAAAGCTTTGCGGATCTGTTTGAATCCTACATGAGCGAAATGAAAGACGATCTGCACATCGGCGAACAGATCACCGGCGAGATCATCGCCATTGGACAAGACAGTGTGTTTGTCAGCACCGGCACCAAGATCGACGGGGTGGCGGCCAAATCCGAACTCACGGACAAGGAAGGCAATTTCCCTTACAGCCTGGGCGATCCGCTCACCCTTTACGTGGTATCAAAAGATGACAGCGAAATCCGGCTTTCGAAAAGCATGACCGCGGAAAGCGGCATCCACCAGCTCTATGAAGCCCAGCGCGCCAAGGTACCGGTCCAGGGCAAGGTCACTGAAACCTGCAAGGGCGGGTTCCGGGTCAATGTTTCCGGAAAAACCGCTTTCTGCCCGGTCAGCCAGATGGATGTGACCTATGTGGAAACCCCGGAGGATTATGTGGGCGGGGAATACGATTTTCTCATCACCCGTATCGAGGAAAGGGGCCGAAACATCGTGGTCTCCCGCCGGGAACTGCTTGAGCGCCACATGGCCGAACAAAGAGAACAGTTTCTCAAGACCGTGTCCGTTGGCGATATCGTTGACGGACGGGTCACCCGGCTGATGCCCTATGGGGCATTTGTGGAACTTACCGCCGGGGTGGAGGGCATGGTCCACATATCCGAGATTTCCTGGTCCAGACTCGAAAAGCCTGAAGATGCCGTGTCTGCCGGAGATCCGGTGCGCGTCAAGATCCTTGATATCCGGGAGCCGGAAAAACCGGGCCAGACGGGCCGAATTTCGCTATCCATGAAGCAGGCCGCCGGTGATCCCTGGCAGGATATTTCCCAAAAATTCAGCCTTGGCGACAAGGTTGACGGTATGGTCACCCGGTGTGCGGATTTCGGGGCATTTGTGGAAATCGCCCCGGGCGTGGAGGGCTTGGTGCACATCAGTGAAATGAGCTATAAAAAGCGCGTGCTAAAGGCAGAAGACGAGGTATCGCCGGGCCAGCACGTGGCTGTGATGATCAAGGGCATTGACCCGGAAAAACGCCGGATTTCTCTGAGCATGAAAGATGCGGAAGGCGATCCCTGGATCAATATAGAAAACCGGTACAAACCCGGCCAGCAGGTCACCGGCACCATTGAGAAAAAGGAATCCTTCGGTTATTTCGTGTCCATAGAGCCTGGTGTGGTGGGACTGCTGCCTGTATCCAAAATCAATAACGCCCCCAATGCCAGACAGATCGAGGGCTTAAAAGTCGATGATCCCATCGCTGTAACCATTGAAGCCATTCACGCCGCAGACCGCAAAATCTCGCTTGCCCCGGCAGACGCTGCGGATAAAGGCGATTGGCAGTCCTTTAAAAAAACCGCCCAGACCGATTCCGGCATGGGCGATCTGGGAGAAAAACTCAAGGCTGCCTTGAAATCCAAAAAATGATGAGCCTGTAAAAAGCTTTTTACAGGCAGTGTTAAGTTTTAAGTGATTAAGTGTTAAGTAAAATCAAGAAGTTATTTCTTTACTGATTGCCTGTTATATTCCTTTCAGAACTTCTTCTAAGTATAGCGCGGTCCTGGGCTGCGGCCTTGGGGAAACACTCCCAAGGAAGCCCAGGGGCGGGATCGGTTTTTGAAGCGACATTGAGCGTTTTTGCATAAAAATTTCAAACTGTTTGAGGCCTGCAGAGCGAGTTTGTAAATTTTAAGCAAAGGCATTTGATAAATCCGCAAAAACGATCAGGAGCGAAAAAACTGAGCCCGACCACAGGGCTTCCTTCCTGCAACAACAGCGGACGCGGTAAAAAGCTGTTTACGGTGCCATCAGCTCTTGGCAAACAAACCGTTGATCACCAGCAACAGTACTCCTGCACCAAGCAGAACAATGTAGAGCGGCGCTGTAACCAAAGAATCCAGATAACTTCTCAAAAAAGCGACCGGAAAGTTTTCGATCCAGGCAAAGGCGTCATGCCCGAACACACTTGCCAGAGTGTGGTTGTAAAACGTCTGCCCCTCGTCCATGATCGAGGCGATTCCCTGAAATCCCACAAGCACCAGACCACCGAGAAATGAAAGCACCCCCAGCCACTTGATTGTTTTCATGATTCCTCCCCAAAGCCGCGTATTGATTCACATTGATCAAAAAAGAACTCTTTTATCCACATTTTCAGGTCTATAACACGGCTTTGGGGAAAATACAAATCTAGGACAATGCCGCCTTGATAAACTCCCGGTTCATCCGGGCGATTTCCCGGATGGAAATGCCCTTGGGACACTCGGCCTCGCATTCGGCCTCGTTTGAGCAATTGCCGAATCCCAGCGTATCCATGGCCCGCACCATGGACAGGGCCCGCTTTTTGGCCTCTGGGCGGCCCTGGGGCAAAAGCGCCAGATGGGAGATCTTGGCCCCGGCAAACAGCATGGCCGAGGCATTGGGGCATGCGGCCACGCACGCCCCGCAGCCGATGCAGGCTGCAGCATTAAAGGCTTTTTCCGCATTGTCTCTTGGGACGGGGATGGCATTGCCGTCCTGGGGGCCGCCGGCGTTAATGGAAATATAGCCGCCGGCCTGGATGATCTTGTCCAGGGCGTTTCGGTCCACCACAAGATCCTTGATCACAGGAAAGGCCCGGGCCCGCCAGGGTTCGATCACGATGGTATCCCCGTTTTTGAAATGCCGCATGTGCAACTGACACAGGGTGGTCTCGGGCATGTGCCCGTGGGCCCGGCCGTTGACAACAGCCCCGCACATCCCGCAGATGCCCTCCCGACAGTCATGATCAAAGGCAATGGGTTCGATGCCCTCTGCGGTGAGTTGCTCGTTGACAACATCGAGCATTTCCAGAAACGACATGTCTGTTGAAATGCCTTTGGCCGGATAGGTTTCCAAAGATCCCCGGGGATTGTTTTTATGCTGACGCCAGACCTTGAGGGTCAGGTCAATGGTTTGGGTACTCATTTACTTGTAGCTCCTCTGGGTCAGTTCCACGTTTTCAAATTCAAGAGGCTCGGTGTGCAGTACGGGATCTGAATCCGCGCCCGTGTATTGCCATACCGATACGTGGCAGTAGTTGTCATCATCGCGCAGTGCCTCATGGTCCTCTGTCTGGTAGGCCGTGTTAAAATGGCACCCGCAGGACTCCTTGCGCTCCAGGGCGTCTGTGACCATCAGCTCGCCGAATTCCATGAAATCCGCCACCCGGCCCGCATTTTCCAGTGCCTGGTTGAAATCAGCCGCATCTCCGGGCACGGTAACGTTTTCCCAGAACTCCGCCCGCAGCTCGGCGATCATCTGCTTGGCTTTTTTCAGGCTTTCTTCCTCCTTGGCAATGCCGCAATAATCCCACAGAATATTTCCCAGGGTCCTGTGAAAATCCGCCACTGTGCGTTTTCCGGACACGGAAAGCAGCTTGTCCACCTGGGACTGGATCTGCGACCTGGATTCCGCAAATTCCGGGGCCGAGGCATCCACCTCCGGCAGTTTCGTGCCGGCCAGATAGCCGCCGATGGTATAGGGAATGATAAAATAGCCGTCTGCCAGCCCCTGCATCAGGGCGCTGGCGCCCAGGCGGTTGGCCCCGTGATCGGAAAAATTGGCCTCGCCCAGGGCAAACAGCCCGTCAATGGTGGTCATCAGGTTATAATCCACCCACAGGCCGCCCATGGTATAGTGCACGGCCGGATAGATCTTCATGGGCGTCTGATAGGGATCTTCTCCGGTAATTTTTTCATACATTTCAAACAGATTACCGTATTTGCCGGCAATCACATCCCGGCCGTCTCTGGCGATGGCATCGGCAAAATCAAGGTACACGGCAAGGCCGGTTTCGCCCACGCCCTTGCCCATGTCACACTGCTCCTTGGCATTTCGTGAGGCCACATCCCTTGGCACCAGGTTGCCGAAGCTCGGGTACTTGCGCTCCAGGTAATAATCCCGCTCAGATTCGGGGATCTGGCCAGGCGGCCGGTTGTCCCCGGGTTCTTTGGGCACCCAGACCCGGCCGTCATTTCTCAGGCTTTCGCTCATGAGCGTGAGCTTGGACTGGTAGGTGCCGTGCACGGGAATGCAGGTGGGATGAATCTGGGTAAAGCAGGGGTTGGCAAAATGCGCCCCTTTTTTATAGCACCGGTATGCAGCCGTGACATTTGACGACATGGCATTTGTGGAGAGGAAATAGGCGTTTCCATAGCCGCCGGTCGCCAGCACCACCGCGTGGGCGCTGTGGGATTCCAGTTCTCCGGTAACCAGGTTGCGCACCACAATGCCCCGGGCCTTTCCGTCTACAAGCACCACATCCAGCATCTCGCGCCTGGGAAGAATCTCCACCTTTCCGGCATTGACCTGGCGCATGAGCGAACTGTAGGCCCCGAGCAGCAATTGCTGGCCGGTCTGGCCCTTGGCGTAGAATGTGCGTGACACCTGGGCGCCGCCAAAGGAGCGGTTGTCGAGCAGCCCGCCGTATTCCCGGGCAAAAGGGACACCCTGGGCCACGCACTGGTCGATGATGTTGACGCTGAGCTGGGCCAGACGGTAGACATTGGCCTCCCTGGCCCGAAAATCGCCGCCCTTGACCGTGTCATAAAACAGCCGCCAAATGCTGTCACCGTCATTGGCGTAATTTTTGGCTGCATTGATTCCGCCCTGGGCCGCAATGCTGTGGGCCCTTCTGGGAGAATCCTGGATGCAGAAATTTTTGACGTTATAGCCCAGCTCGGCAAGCGTTGCCGCAGCCGACGCCCCGGCCAGCCCCGTGCCCACAACAATGATGTTGAATTTCTTTTTGTTGGCCGGGTTGACCAGCTTGAGCTCGAAACGATGCCGGTCCCACTTGTCCTGCAAGGGCCCGGCCGGTATTTTGGATTCAAGTGTCATGTACCACCCCTTTTCTTATATAACCGCACGGATATAGACAGGAACAAAGAAAAACCCCACTGCCGCGGCAACGGCAATCACAATGCCGATTGTCTGGATCAGGGGCATGTATTTTTCGTTATTCAACCCCAGGGTCTGAAACAGGCTCCAGAAACCGTGCCGGATGTGGATGCCCACAAGGATCACGGCTGCCATGTAGATGAGGGCAAACAATCCGTTATTGAAAGTATCCACCGCCGCGTCCCAGGGCGTCTGCACTGCATGGTCAATAAAATGAAACTGCGACAAATGCAGGATCACAAACAGCAGGATCAGAAACCCGGTATAGGGCATGGTGCGCGAACCAATGGTTCGGCCCCCGGCGGTTTTATTGACTGCATAGCGCGTGGTACGCGCCCGGCGGTTCTGGAAAAACAAAATCGTGCCGGTGCTCACATGAATAACCGCCAGGGCCAGCAGCACCAGTTCCACCACCACAATGATGGGATCCAGGGTGTGCAGGGTTTCCACGTATTTCAAAAACGCGTCCTTGCCGAAATAAAAACTCAGGTTCCCGGCCAGGTGCATGAGGATAAACCCCACAAAGCCAAAGCCGGTGACCGCCATGAGCAGCTTTTTGCCGATGGCGGTGGAAATGTTTTGTGCAAACCAGTTCATATCATCCGCTCCCGGATAGAAAATGATAAATGGATAAAAAAATTATAAAGGCAATGGTTAAGCCATACTGACCTTGCCGACTTGATTCGTCTTTTTCAAACCAGGTCCGTTTAAAACACCTTGGCACATAGCTCGCCGATGCGGCCGAGGTTTTCACAAACGTGCACACCAGCGGCTTTCAACGCCTCGACCTTGCCCTGGGCCGTGCCCGTGCCCCCGGAAATAATGGCGCCTGCATGGCCCATGCGCCGGCCCGGAGGAGCGGTCATCCCGGCAATAAAACTGACCACCGGCTTGGACATCCGCTCCTTGACAAATTGCGCGGCCTGCTCCTCGGCGCTGCCGCCGATTTCGCCCACCATGACCACGCCTTTTGTCTCAGGGTCTGCCTCAAAAGCTTCCAGGCAGTCGATGAAATTGGTGCCGTTGACCGGATCACCCCCAATGCCGATGCACGTGGTCTGGCCGATGCCCTGGGCGGTTAGCTGGTAGACCACCTCATAGGTCAGGGTCCCGGAGCGCGATACCACGCCGATGGGGCCGCCGGCCTTGTGAATCGGGGCGGGCATGATGCCCACCTTGGCCGCCCCCGGGGTGATGATGCCCGGGCAGTTGGGGCCGATCAGGCGGCACGGCTTTGATTTGAGATAATGTTTCACCCGCATCATGTCAAGTACGGGAATGCCCTCGGTGATGGTGACAATCACGTCCACGCCGGCATCCGCGGCTTCCATAATCGCATCTGCGGCAAACGGCGGGGGCACGAAAATCAGGCTGCAGTTGGCCCCGGCCTTATCCACGGCCGCAGCCACGGAGTTAAACACCGGCACTTCGTCCATTTTTTGTCCGCCCTTGCCCGGGGTCACACCGGCAACCACATTGGTGCCGTATTCAACGCACTGCCGGGCATGAAACTGCCCTTCTTTTCCGGTAATCCCCTGAACCACCACCCGGGTATCTGCATCCACGAATATACTCATATGGGTTTCCTCAGCTTCTTGCATTCACTATTGACCAACGTGACGAACACCAAAACGGTCATCCTTCCAATTTTTCCTTCATGACCTTCATGTTCTTCATGGTTGATTCACTATTTACACCAGCGCGGCCACCTTTTCCCCGGCATCGGCAAGGTCCCGGGCCGTTTGTATCTCCAGGCCCGATTCGGCAAGGATTTGACGGCCCTCTTCCACGTTGGTGCCTTCCATGCGCACCACCAGGGGCACGTCAATCCGGGTGTTTTTGGCCGCCTTGACAACGCCTTCGGCCAGCACATCGCAGCGCAGAATTCCGCCGAATATATTGATCAAAATGGCTTTGACCTTTCTGTCTGACAAAATGATCCGGAAACCGTTTTCAATCATTTCCGCGGTGGCTCCGCCGCCCACATCAAGGAAGTTGGCGGGCTCGGCACCGGCCAGCTTGATGGTGTCCATCACCGCCATGGCCAGGCCCGCGCCGTTGACCATGTTGCCCACGGTGCCGTCAAGGTTAATGTAGTTGAGGTTATATTTGGAGGCTTCCACATCCAGTGGGTCTTCCTCGTCCAAATCGCGCATTTCCGCCACATCCTTCTGCCGGTAAAGCGCGTTGTCATCAAAATTAATTTTGGCATCCAGGGCGATTAACTCCTGGTCTTTGGTGATCACCAGGGGGTTGATTTCCACCAGGGAGGCGTCTTTTTCCATCAGCAGCTTATAGAGCCGGGTCAGCATCCGGGAAAACGGCTTTAGCAGATCCTTTCCCAGGTTTAACCCGAATGCCGCCTGCCGGCAGTGATAGGGATAGATGCCAGACAGGGGATTGACATACACCTTGATGATTTTCTCAGGCGTTTCAGCGGCCACGGTTTCAATGTCCATGCCCCCGGCCTCGCTGGCCATGATCAGCACCTCGGCCGATTCCCGGTCGGTCATCAGGCTCAGGTAAAGCTCCTTTTCAATCTCCAGTCCGCTTTCTATGAGCACCCGTTTGACGGGCTGACCTTCGGCTCCGGTCTGTGGGGTGACCAGATTCATGCCGATGATATCACCGGCATATTTTTCCACTTCAGCCGGATCCTTTGCGATCTTGACCCCTCCGCCCTTGCCCCGGCCGCCCGCATGAATCTGGGCCTTGACCGCCACGGGAAATGCGCCCAGGGTTTCGGCTTCGGATTTGGCCGCATCAGGGCTGTTGGCCACCGCGCCCCGGGGAATGGGTATCTCGTATTGGGAAAACAGCTGTTTGGCCTGGTATTCGTGTATCTTCATAAGTCATTTGCTCCGTTTCTATGCAATCACGCAAAGCACGTCGTTTTTGGCCACTGAATCGCCTTCGGAAAAACCAATGGCCTTGACCGTACCGGCTACGGGCGTTGTCAGGGAGTTTTCCATTTTCATGGCCTCCAGGATCACAACCGTATCCCCTTCGGCCACGGTGTCACCTTCTTTTTTCTCATAGCGCACCACAGTGCCCGGCATGGGCGCCTTGATGGGATGGCCCTCAACGGAAGCAGCCGGTTTTTTAGCCGCCGCAGGCGCTTCGGCCTTTTGCCCGGCAGCTTCGGATTTCTGCGAAGAAGGCGCCGGACGGGCCGCAGGGGCTGCCTGGCCGCCCGCCCTGCGGGGGCCGGCCGGGGCTGGAGCAGCCTGCTGGGGTGCTGCGGTCACAAAGGGCATGCCCGTATCTTCAACCGCCACCTCAAATTCCTCGCCGTCCACAAAAACATTGAATTTGCGGACATTGTCGCCTTCCGGGGCCTGGCCCTTTTTCTCGGCTTTTTCCAGCACGTCCTTGAGTTCGCCGGTGCGCACCTTCCGGATCAGGTCCTCTTCCTTTCTGGCCTCTTCCAGGGTCCTGGGCTTCAGGGAATCAGGCGGGGACTCCAGTCCGTACTTGTATTTCAGAAATTTCTTTCCGGTGACCGGATACAGGGCATAGATAAGCACGTCATCAATATCTGTTGTGATATCCTTGACCGCCTCTTTGGCGGCTTCCAGTTCCGGCTCCAGAATTTCGGCTGGCCGGCATTCAATGGGTTGCTCGCCCCGGGGGTAGCCCTTGAGGGCCTTTTTCTGAACCTCCGGGTCGACCCCGGCCGGGGTCGTGCCGTACAGGCCGTAGCACAGGTCCTTGACCTGGGAAGTGATCATCTTATAGCTTTCGTTTTCATCGTCAAACAGCACGTTATTGACCGTCTGGATGCCCACGATCTGGCTTGTCGGCGTGACCAGGGGCACCTGGCCCAGGTCCTTTCTGACCTTGGGCAGCATCTTGTAGACCTCGTCAATGCGGTCCAAAGCATCCATTTCCCGCAGCTGGTTGACCAGGTTGGAAAGCATGCCACCGGGAGTCTGGTGCAGCAGGACGTTGATGTCGATCACCGACACCTTGGAGTCATCCAGCAGGTACTTGTACTTGGGCAGGATGTCTTTTTCCAGCTTCTCGTTGATGGCGGCCAGGGCACGGATATCAAAGCCCGTGTCCCGGTTGGTGCCCAGAAGCGACATCACCATGGGCTCGATGGCCGGATGCGATGTGCGGTAGGCATAAGGGGTCATGCAGGTGTCAATGATGTCCACGCCCGCTTCAATGGCTTTCATATGCGTCAAAGGCGCCATGCCCGAGGTGAAATGGCTGTGAAGATGAATGGGTGCCTTGACGTTTTCCTTCAGGGCCTTTATGAGTTCAAATGCGTCATAAGGCGACAGCAGGCCGGCCATGTCCTTGACACAGATGGTATCCGCCCCCATGTCTTCGAGTTCTCGGGCCTTTTTAAGATAATAGTCGATATTGTAGACCTCACCGCCCATACGCGGCTCTGTCATGGAATAGCAGACACATCCCTGGAAATGCTTGCCGCATTTCTTGATCACCTCGACCACGGTTTCAAAATTGCGAAAATCATTGAGTGCGTCAAAGGTGCGGAAAATGTCCATGCCATTTTCCGCGGTCCGCTCCACAAAGGCCCTTGCCACATCATCGGGATAATTGCGGTAGCCCACCAGGTTCTGGCCGCGAAGCAACATGGAAAAAGGGGTTTTCTTGATATAACGCTTCAGGGTGCGCAGCCGCTCCCACGGATCTTCGTTTAAAAACCGGTGCATGGTATCAAACGTGGCCCCGCCCCAGACCTCAACGGCCCAGAAACCGATATCATCGATCATTTCCGCCACAGGTATCATGTCCTCGGTACGGCCGCGGGTGGCAAACAGGGACTGGTGCCCGTCGCGCAGGGTCAGATCCTCGATTTTGACCGGATTGGCCGCCCTGGGGCGATCCACGCCGTATTTGACTTCAGTCTGCTTGAGTTCATGGTGTTCGGTCATACCCAGATCTCCTCACCTTATGGATTAATTTTTGCTATAAATAGTTTCATATTTTTGCATGTATTGACACAAGCCCTGCTAAAACACCTTCATCTGTACCATGGTCCGCATCTGCATCTGTGCCTGCCGGCCGCTCAAAGCCCATGGGCTCACATAACCGTCCGGCATCCTGGCCCGGCCCTGGTCAGTGGCTTGCTGCCAGCCGGTTTCAGCTTCTGCCTGCGCAGCCTTTTCGCAGTCCAGATAATGCAGCACTGCGGCAAGTGCGGCCTGTTTTTTCTTTTCCATCTTCAACCCCCTTGTTATGCCGGAATATTGCCGTGCTTTTTCGGCGGCAGGCTCTGACGCTTGGTGCACAGGATATCCAGGGCCTCGATAAGCCGCGGCCGGGTTTCACTGGGCACAATCACGTCATCGATATATCCGCGGTTTGCGGCCACGTAAGGATTGGAAAACAGATCCCGGTATTCCTCCACCTTTTCCTTGCGCGTGGCCACCGGATCTTCCGAATTATCGATGGTTTTGCGATAGATAATATTGGCCGCCCCTTCTGCGCCCATGACCGCAATTTCCGCAGACGGCCAGGCAAAGGCCATGTCTGCGCCCAGATGCTTGGAGCTCATGGCAATATAGGCCCCGCCGTAGTCCTTGCGCAAAATCACAACCAGCTTGGGCACCGTTGCCTCGGAATAGCACCACAGCAGCTTGGCGCCGTGCCGGATGATGCCCCCGTGTTCCTGGTCGCTGCCGGGCATGTAACCGGGCACGTCCGCAAAGGTCAGCAAGGGAATATTAAATGCGTCACAAAACCGGATAAACCGGGTGGCCTTATCAGAGGCGTCAATGTCGAGACACCCGGCCAAAAACTTGGGCTGGTTGGCGATAATGCCGATTGTCCGGCCGTTTAGCCGGGCAAAGCCCACCACGATGTTTTTGGCGTAGTGCTCATGGGGCTCGAAAAAATCGCCGTTGTCCACGATTGCGCCAATCACATCCTTGACGTCGTAGGACTGGTTGGAATCGGCCGGGATAATCGTGTCCAGGCGTTCATCGCGCCTTTCCGGATCATCGCCGGTATCGGCCGCAGGCGGGTCCTCCATGTTGTTGGCCGGCAGATAGGACAGCATGTCCCGGATACGCTCAATGGCGTGTTCGTCAGAGTCACAGGCAAAATGAGCCACCCCGCTTTTTTCATTGTGGGTGGTGGCACCGCCCAGGTCCTCAAAGGAAATTTCCTCTCCGGTGACGCTTTTGATCACCTGGGGACCGGTGATAAACATGTGGCTGGTCTTTTTGACCATAAACACCCAGTCCGTCATGGCCGGCGAGTAGACCGCACCGCCGGCGGTGGGTCCCATGATGGCGGAAATCTGGGGAATCACGCCGGAAGCAATGGAATTTCTGTAAAAAATCTCGCCGTAGCCGCGAAGGGCATCCACACCTTCCTGGATCCGCGCGCCGCCCGAATCATTGAATCCCACCACAGGAACCCCGGATTTCATGGCCAGATCCATGATCTTGCAGATCTTGCTGGCATGCATCTCGCCGAGGGTGCCGGCCCTTGCCGTAAAATCCTGTGCAAAGGCGAACACCGGCCGGCCGTTGACACGGCCATGGCCGGTGACCACCCCGTCGGAGGGAACGTCGACTTCATTCATGCCGAAATTCACGCACCGGTGCTTGACAAAAATATCAATTTCCCGGAACGTGTTGGCGTCAAAAAGATGTTCCAGTCGCTGCCGGGCGGTTAACTTGCCCTTTTCCTGCTGCTTGGCAACGGCCTTTTCGCCTCCCATTTCCCGCATGCGGGCTTTTTTTTCAAGAAGCTCCTTGATCTTGTCCGAAACTCCGCTCATATCTGTGTCCTTTCATGTTCGTGCGTGACCAGGTCCAGCAGCTGTCTGGCTGCGGCCATGGCCGTTGTCTCCCCGTCTTCAAGGCGCCGGGTGAGTTCCGGCAGAAGCGCCCGGACTTGTCCGAGCCCGTAAAACCAGTCTTTGAGTCCCTGCTCCACAAGAAATTCAAACCATTGCCGGGCCTGTTCCCGGCGTCTTCGCTCAAGGGCCCCTGAAGCCTGCATCTGCTTGCGGTGAGAAAGCACCGTGTCCCAGATCTCATCAATACCGGTCATTTCAAGGGCGCTGCAGGTCAGCACCGGCGGCTGCCAGGAATCGCTCCTGGGGGCCATCATGTGCAAAGCATTTTCATAGTCTTTTCTGGCCTTTTCCGCCCGGAAAAAGTTTTCACCGTCGGCCTTGTTGACCGCAATGGCATCGGCCAGCTCGATGATGCCGCGCTTGATGCCCTGGAGTTCATCTCCGGCACCGGCCAGCAGCAGCACCAGGAAAAAATCCACCATGGAAGCCACGGAAAACTCGGACTGGCCCACGCCCACGGTTTCCACCATGACCGCATCGTATCCGGCCGCCTCCAGCACCAGGATGGTTTCCCGGGTCTTTCGGGCAACACCGCCCAAGGTCCCGCCAGAGGGCGAGGGCCGGATAAAGGCCTCAGAATTGGCGGCCAGTTTTTCCATGCGGGTTTTATCCCCCATGATGCTGCCGCCGCTTTTGGCGCTGCTGGGATCCACCGCCAAAATGGCAACCTTCCGGCCTTTTTCAATGAGCCGGAGGCCGAGGGTTTCAATAAAGGTGCTTTTGCCAACGCCCGGAACACCCGTAATGCCCAGGCGCACGGCCTGGCCGGTATATGGCAGCAGGCCGTCTAACACCTGGTAGGTTAATTCCCGGTGGCCGGGCAGTGCGGATTCAATCAAGGTGATGGTCTTGGAAATCGCCTTGCGGTTTTGCGCCCGGACCCCATCGATATAGTATGCGGCATGTTCAGGCATATTATTTCAGGGCGTTTAATACCTGGTTGGCCGAATCGGTCACCATGGTACCGGGGCCGAAAACCTTGGCCACGCCGGTTTTATAGAGAAAATCATAGTCAACCGGCGGGATGATGCCGCCGACGACCACCAGCACGTCTTCTGCACCCTGCTTCCTGAGTTCCTCGATCAGTTGCGGAACCAGGATCTTGTGGGCGCCGGCCAGACTGGAGACGCCCACCACATGCACATCGTTTTCCACCGCGATCTTGGCGGCTTCCTCCGGGGTCTGGAACATGGGGCTTAAATCCACATCAAAGCCCAGGTCCGCATATGCCGTGGCCACCACTTTCACGCCCCGGTCATGGCCGTCCTGCCCCATCTTGGTCAGCAGAATCCGGGGACGGCGGCCTTGATTTTCGGAAAATTCATCCACGCGTTTGCGGATGGCGGCAATGATCTCATCATCCTGGTATTCCCCGGCATACACCCCGGAAATGCACTGAGTGGTGGCCACATATCGACCAAAAACCTTTTCCATGGCCTCTGTGACCTCCCCGACAGTGGCCCGGGCGCGGATGGCGGGAATACAGGCTTCGAGCAGATTGCCCCCGGATTCAGCGCAGTTGGTCAGGGCCTCCAGAGTGCGACGGACCTCGTTTTCATCGCGTTTTTCGCGGATTTCGTTTATCCATTTGACCTGCTCGTCGCGAACGGATTCGGAAATCTCGCGCACCGCGATTTCGGTTTCTTCCTCCACCGGATATTTGTTGACCCCGATGATGACGTCCCTTCCCTGATCAATTCGGGCCTGGCGGCGGGCGGCAGCCTCTTCGATGCGCATCTTGGGCATGCCCTCCACAATGGCCTTGGCCATGCCGCCCAATTCCTCGACTTCATCGATAATGGCGCGGGCCTGTTCGATCATCTTGTTGGTGAGCGATTCAACATAATATGAGCCGCCCAGGGGATCGACCACGCTGGTGATCTGAGATTCCTCCTGGATGATCAACTGGGTGTTTCTGGCCACCCGGGCGGAAACGTCCGTGGGAAGGCTGACCGCCTCGTCAAACGCGTTGGTGTGAAGCGACTGGGTCCCGCCCAGAACCGCTGCCAGGGCTTCCAGGGTGGTGCGGATGATATTGTTGTACGGATCCTGCTGGGTCAGGCTCCAGCCTGATGTCTGCACATGGGTGCGCAGCATGGTGGAGCGCGGATCCTTTGGATTGAACTGCTTCATCAAATCGGCCCACAAATAGCGGGCGGCCCGGAGCATGGCAATTTCCATGAAAAAATTCATCCCCACGCCAAAGAAAAACGACAGGCGCGGGGCAAACGAATCGATTTCCAGGCCGGCATCCAGGGCGGCGCGCACATATTCCAGCCCGTCTGCCAGGGTAAAGGCGGTCTGAAGCACCGAGTCGGCCCCGGCTTCCATCATGTGATAGCCGCTGATGCTCACGGTGTTGAACTTGGGCATGTTGGCCGAGCAATACCCGATAATATCCGAGACGATCCGCATGGACGGATCCGGCGGATAAATGTAGGTGTTGCGGGTCAGGTATTCCTTTAAAATGTCATTCTGAATGGTGCCGGCCAGTTTTTCCTGGGAGACGCCCTGCTCTTCGGCCGCCACGATATAGCCGGCCAGAACCGGCAATACCGCCCCGTTCATGGTCATGGACACGGTCATTTTGTCCAGGGGGATCTCATCAAACAAGATCTTCATGTCCTCCACCGTATCCACGGGAACCCCGGCTTTTCCCACATCACCGGTCACCCGGGGGTGATCCGAGTCATATCCCCGGTGAGTGGCCAGGTCAAAGGCTACTGACAGACCCTTTTGCCCGGCTGCCAGGTTGCGCTTGTAAAATTCGTTGGATTCCCGGGCAGTGGAAAAACCGGCATACTGGCGGATGGTCCATGGCCGTCCCGCGTACATGGTCGCCCGGGGGCCGCGGACAAACGGAGAAAATCCCGGCAGGGTGTTGACAAAATCAAGGCCCTCAATGTCTTCAGCCGTGTACAAAGGATTTAAGGCAATGCCTTCCGGGGTTTTCTTTTCAAGGGATTCAACCGGCTTGTTTTTCAATTCCTTTTTGGCAAGATCAATCCATCTGGGTTTTTCGGGATGTTCGGCCATGTCGCTCTCCGTTATGTTTGGTTCGTGGATGTTATCTTTTGATGGCACCGTAAAAAGTCTGATTTCAGATGATGCCGTAAAAAGTTCAAGATCAAGGCTTGCGCAATTTCAAAGAATGCAGCGTACTTAGTCGTACGTGAAATTCTGAGAAATTGCGCGTAACGCAGATATTGGACTTTTACGGCGCCTTTTTATCTCTCTGAGAGTTCCACCAGCACCCCGCCTGTGGCCTTGGGGTGAATAAAGGCGATTTTGGCCCCGCCGGCGCCTATACGCGGTTTTTCATCAATGAGTTTTATGCCTTTTTCCTTGAGTTCGGCCAGTGCGCCCTCAATGTCTTCGACCCGGAAGGCGATGTGATGAACGCCCTGCCCCTTTTTCTCAATGAACTTGGCAATGGGGCCGTCTTCTGCCGTGGATTCCAGCAGTTCCACCTCGCTTTTGTCCACAGGAAAAAATGCGGTTTTGACCTTTTGCTCGGTCACGGTTTCCTCGCCCTCAAAGGGCAGGCCCAGAATGTCGGACCAGAAGGTTTTGCTTTCCTGATTGCTGTTGACAGCCACGCCGATGTGATCAATGTGCAGTACTTTCATGATGCGTACCCCGCAATATGTGTTTGGTTCCGGTGGGAATTCAGACGGCTTTGCTGCATGCCGGTTTTCCTGTGTTCTGCAGTGTATGTAAGTGTTACTTACCTTATCAGCGTTATAATACCAGCCAATCGGGCCTGTCAAGTATAATCCGAAGCCAAAACAAATTCAGGGGTAAATTTTTTCTAAGGTCAGGACAAACAGGCCCTGCGCACTTGCGCCAGGTCGCAGTGTCCGGCAAAAACCTTGGCGATTCCGTCCTGAAACAGTGTGCTCATGCCCCTGGAAACAGCATGCTCCCGGATCATGGGACCCAGGTGCCGGCCCGGGGGCCGGGTCTGGATAATGTCCCGGATCTCGTCGGTGACAGAAAGCAGTTCAAAAATCCCGGTCTGCCCCTTGTATCCGGTATGGCTGCATTCCGGACATCCGGCCGGGGCATAAAACGTCAGATTTTTGGAAAACGCAATGTCTATATCCCGGGCAAAAGCGGCTTTGCCGTAGAGGGATACCAATTGATCATATTCTTTGCGTCCCGGATGCCTGGCCTGCCTGCACCGGGTGCAAAGGGTCCGCACCAGGCGCTGGGACAAAATGCAAATCAAAGCCTCTGCGAGATGAAAGGCATCTGCATCCATGACAACAAGCCGGGCCAGGGTCTCGGGAGCACCCGGACCAGTAAATCCCGATAAAACCAGTTTGCCGGACAGGCATGCGGAAACAGCCGCATTGGCGGTTTTGCCGTCCGGCATATCGTCAATTAAAATGCTGTCGGCATCTGCATAAACAAATGACTCCAGGGCGACGGCATAATCATAGCCGGCCGCCGGCTCCACCCGGACCTGCCGAAGCCCTGGCTGGAGGATTTCCAGGTTTTTTTCCGCGGTCCAGATCTTTTTTTCTTCTGCGTTGATTTGCGCCAAAGCCGCGTGCAGTGTGGTGGTTCGCCCGGATTTCGGGGGGCCGGAAACAAGGATCAGCCCGTGAGCGTGTTCAAGCGCATGTGCAAACGCCTGCCGGGTATTTGTGCCAAGGCCCAGGGCGTCGATGGACATGGGCGCTGCCGCAGGCTGCATCCGCATCACCAGATCCTCCCGGCCGCCTGCAGTGGCAATAATGGTCACCTGAAAAACCGCATCCCGGCCCTCTTCAGATTGAAACCGCAACCGGCCATGCTGATGGGGACCCGTCCGGGCAATATCCAGGCCTGCCATGGCCTTGACCCGCAACACCAGCGCCTGATACAGGCTGGCTGAAATCGTCTGACCAGGTGCGCAAACCCCGTCAGTCCGAAAGCGCAGCCTGATTTCCATTTGATCCGGCTCCGGCTCGAAATGGATGGCAGAAGCACCCCGCCTGCAGGCTTCTGCCAGGAGATTGCGCAGAAATTCAGCCACTTCAGGACTTTTTTCAGTCAACAAAGCGCTGCTTTCATCCCGCTGGTCCACCGGCCCGGAGGCGGTCAGAACATGGGTTTGCAGAGACCTGGCCGGCCGGGATTGCATGTCCGCCGCCAAACGGAGCATGTTTAAAACATCTTTTTTCATGGCCACGGCCGCACGAACCGTGTAACCGGAAAACTGTTCCCGGATCCGCGCAAGGCATTCCAGATCCCCCGGGTCAGCCATGGCCACAAGCAGATCCCCGTTTTCAAAACCCGCCGGAACGCATTCCTGTTTTTCCATCATGCCGGGATCCAGCCCTGCGATGATATCGGCCGGCAGATCCATATCATCGCTGTATTCCACGGCAGGCAGGTTGTAATACCGGCTCAAAGACTTTAGGACATCGGACTTGTCGATCTCCATGTCTTCGACAAGGAAGCGCTCCACCGGTTTGTTGCGCTCCCTGGCGGCAATTACGGCATCATCGAGTTCTTCCCGGGTGATGATATAATTTTCCAGCAGCAGGTTAAACCGGCCTTTGAGCCGGGCGGTCATCTGCTGCTGCTTGTAAAGAGCAATGCCCAGGATCGTTGCCAGTTCGGAAAGCTTTTTTTCATCCCCGGCTGAAAAGGGCCCGCCCTTTTTGCGGTTAATGAGCTGAATCGCACCCAGTACAACGGATTGAAACACAATCGGCGCGGCCAGCACCTGGCGGGTTTCAAAACCGGTTTTCTCATCCCAGGACCGGTCAAAGCCCAACTCCGGATCAATGCCGGCAAGTTCCCGTGCATCATAGACGTTTCTGATATTGACCATCTGCCGGGTCACCGCGCAGTAACCGGCAATGCTGTGCTTGTTGACAGGAACCCGGATTTCATTGATCTCATCGCCGGACTTGAACCTGGAGACCAGTTCCCGTTGGATGCCGTCGATATAGTAAATGGTAATGCGCCGGGCTCCCATGATTTCAACAATGTCGCCGGCCGCGTCAATGAGGATGCCGTCAATATCCGAGGCCGCATACACCGCATTGCTGATTTCCTGAAGCTTGCTGCGGTAGGCCACTTCCGACTTTAAATAACAGGCATCGGCTTTGTCATTTTTTTTCCCGGACTTCATATTAAAGGGCTTAACATTGTTCATGGTTTTTTCCAATGCTTCTGAAAACCGATTTGGCAAAACTGCGAAAACCTAAACGTCGGTGTCTTCCCGGGTCTTCCGGAAACGGTACAATCTCTGAATCCCACCGCCGGCCAGAATAATGGCCATGAAATAAAAGGCAATGTGCAAAAAGATCCGGACGGAGTCAAAATGTTCAATTTCGGCAACCTGCTCCATGATCAGGGGAATCCGGAAGAAAAAGGCCACCCCCATCAACAGCAGGGCCGCACCCCAAACAAGCTGAATCATTTCCTGGCCCGACATCTGGCGGCGATTTGACATATGCTTAATTTTTTCCTTAAATATTTTTGATGGCACCGTAAAAAGTCTGATTTTAGATGGTGCCGTAAAAAGTTCAAGATCAAGGCTTGCGCAATTTCGAAGAATGCAGCGTACTTAGCCGTACGTGAAATTCTAAGAAATTGCGCGTAACGCAGATATTGAACTTTTTACGTCGCCATCATTTTTTATTATGGACAT
Source organism: Desulfobacteraceae bacterium (assembly GCA_021737045.1). Lineage (GTDB taxonomy): Bacteria > Desulfobacterota > Desulfobacteria > Desulfobacterales > Desulfosalsimonadaceae > Desulfosalsimonas. The sequence continues at coordinate 41,271 of JAIPES010000006.1, forward strand.
GTGAACCTATACCTATTATATAGCCGGATTCGCCCGGTGTGTCAACTTGCATGAAATCAGGCAGGTTAAAGCGACTTTTTGCAGCTACAGCAAGGTCCGCAGGCAGGGCCCGGAACTGAAACAAAAGCCAAAAGCAACAGCCCAAAAGGAACAGAATGGATACCACCAGCCAAACATCGGAACACAAACTCAAGCTTCGCAATTTAATCACCCGGGACTACCCGGATGTCAAGGAAATCATGGACCGGGTCTATCCCGACAAGATGGGGGCCTGGGACAGAAGTGAATTTCACACCCTGATACACCGGTTCCCCGAAGGTCAGATCTGCATCGAGGACAAGGGCAAGGTGGTGGCCGCAGCCCTTGCCATTATTGTCAACGCCGATATTTACGAGGAAAAGCACTCTTACGACGATGTTATCGGCGGCAGCCGGATCAGCGGCCATGATCCGGCCGGAGACGCCCTCTACGGCATCGACATCTTTGTCCATCCCGACTACCGGGGACTGCGTCTGGGCCGGCGCCTTTATGACGCCAGAAAGGAACTCTGCGAGGAGTTAAACCTCAAAGGCATCATCTTTGGCGGCCGGATTCCGGGCTATGACGAGTATCACGAGGAGCTAACCCCCCAGCAGTACATCCAGAAGGTCAAAAACAACGAAATCTATGATCCGGTCCTGTCCTTTCAGCTGGCCAATGACTTTCACATCAAAAAAATCCTGAAAAACTACATTCCCGAAGACAGCCAGTCGCGCTCCTACGGAGTGCTGCTGGAATGGAACAATATCTATTATGAAAAAAAGCGAAAACTGTTTGGCGGCAGAAAAGCCTATCCCAGAATCGGTGTGGTGCAGTGGCAGATGCGCCCCTTTGCCTCGTTTGATGATTTTATCCAGCAGGCGGAATTTTTCGTGGATGCCGTGGCCGGCTATAATTCGGATTTGATTCTGTTTCCCGAGATGTTAAACGCCCCGCTGCTGCGCAATTTCAACCAGGAAAACCCGGCCGAGTCCATGCGGTCGCTGGCTGAATATACCGAGCCGCTCAGGGAATCGTTTCTCCGGATGGCCCTTGCCTACAACATCAACATCATCGCCGGCAGCGTGCCGGAATACTCCGGGGAACACCTCTACAATGTCTCCTATCTCTGCCGGCGCGATGGGACCTGGGATGCCCAGTACAAGCTTCACATCACCCCGGACGAGTCCTTTTACTGGGGGTTGCGGGGCGGCAGCGACCTGCGGGTGTTTAACACGGACATGGGCAAAATCGGGATTCTGATCTGCTATGACATTGAATTTCCCGAATTGTCCCGCCATCTGGTGGACAAGGGAATGAATATCCTGCTGGTGCCCTACTGGACCGACACCAAAAACGCCTATCTGCGGGTGCGCAGATGCGCCCAGGCCCGGGCCATTGAAAACGAGTGCTATGTGGCCATATCCGGCAGCGTGGGCAACCTGCCCCGGGTGGAAAACATGGACATCCAGTATTCCCAGGCCGCGGTGTTCACCCCCTCGGACTTTGCATTTCCCCATGACGCCATTGCCGCAGAAGCCACCCCCAACACGGAAATGACGCTGATGGTGGACCTGGACCTGGATTTGCTAAAGGAACTGCGGCAGCAGGGAAGCGTGCGCAACCTGCAGAGCAGAAGAGAGGATCTCTACAAAATTCTCTGGAAGCCGGAGGAAGAGGATTTGATCTTTTAAAAAGGCCGCTGGTTGTCGAGTTGTTCCATTTGCGCGTCAAAATCCGCCCGTTTGGCATCGGCTTTGGCCGACAGGGATTCAAGGCGTTCAAAACCGGCATCAATGTTTTGCCGGCACTCATGCAAAGCCCGGGACAGTTCGGCGATCTCCCGGCCCCCGCCGTTTACTGAAGCCTCCTGCATCCGGGTGTTTAAATCCTCGAGCTGCTGCTCCCATTGCACAATGTCGTCTTCAACCGCCTGGATCTCATCTTCCACCGGCTTTAACGCCCGGCTTTTTTCCGCCACGATTTTTGAGCGAAGGCGGCGGTAATCCTTCTTGCTGATCTGACCGGCACAAGCGGCTTTCTGCCCCGGGGCCTCCCGCCGGCCGGCTGCGGCCTCGTCTTCTTCCCACCCAACGGTTTCCAGAAAACGCTGGTATGTGCCGTCAAATACCTGGATTCCGCCGCCCTGGAAAACCACCAGGCGCCGGGCCAGGGCATGGAGAAACATTTCATTGTGGGTGACCATGACCACGGCCCCGTCAAATGCGTCAATGGCAGACAGCAATGCGTCACACGACTCCATGTCAAAATGATTGGTGGGCTCGTCGAGCAGCAGGAAATTGGCCGGGGCGGCCAGCAGACGGCCGAGCATGACCCGGCATTTTTCTCCGCCGGAAAGCACCCGGATTTTTTTCAAGGCCTGATCGCCCTCAAAAAGCATGGCCCCGCAGATGCTACGGGCGGCCTGGCGCCCCATGTCCGGGTTAGCGGCCAGGATTTCTTCTTCCACAGTGCGCTCATCGGATAAGGTGTGGATATTGGTCTGCTCAAACAGGCCCTTGACCGCATTGGGATGATTGTCAATCCGGCCGGCATGCGGGGTCAGTTCCCCTGCCAGCAGGCGCAGCAGGGTGGTTTTTCCGGCACCGTTTCTGCCCATGATGCAGATGCGCTCGTCCGGGGCGATGCTCATGGAAAAATCGTCAATCAGACAGGCGGCCGGCTCACTGGCTTGTCCGCTGTTATAGGAAAATGCGAGATTTTCCGCCTGGAGCATGTATTTTCCTGTAAAACCGGGGCTGTTAAAAGAAAAATCCAGATTTTTGGCCTGCTCCAGTTTTTCCTTCCGGGTGAGCTTCGAAAGGGTCTTGACCCGTGACTGCACCAGGTTGGCCAGGCGGGCCTTGGCCCGAAACCGGCTGATAAAACGCTCGATGTCTTTGCGCTTGCGCTCGTCATTCTGCCGGGTTTTTTCATACACCTCTTCTTCCTGGGCAATCTGGGTATAGTATTTTTCCGTATTGCCGGCGATCTTTTTGATTTTTCTGCGGTGGATCCCGGCGATATGAGTGGCCACCCCGTCCATGAAGCTTCTGTCATGGGTGATCAAAAAAACCTCTCCCGGCCAGTTGACCAGAAATTGACGGATCCAGCGGATAGAAGTGATATCCAGATAGTTGGTGGGCTCGTCGAGCAAAAGCATGTCCGGCCGGGAGACCAGCACCTTGGCCAGGTTGAGCCGCACCTGGTATCCGCCGGAAAATTCCGCAGGCGCCCGCTGCATATCCGCCTGGCAGAACCCGAGCCCCGCAAGGATCTTTTCCACCTCCCAGTGGGCCTCTGACCGATCCGCCGGCAGGCCTCGCATGCCTTCTTCAAGCACCGTGGACGCGGAAAATTCAAGCTGCTGGGCCACATGGCCGATCCGGTAGTTTCTCGGCCGGGAAATGCTTCCGGCATCCGGTGTCTCATCTCCGATGATCAGCCGAAACAAGGTGGTTTTGCCGTATCCGTTTCTGCCCACCAGCCCCAGGCGCTCGCCGGCATGGACCCGCAGGCTCACGTCATCAAACAGCACTTCACCACCGTAGCTTTTGCTCAATGCCTCAATATTGATCATTTGGAAAAACTCTTTTAAGGCTATTCCGGTTTTTCGATTCCCAGCTTGCTGCACCGGTAGCGGAAAGAGCGGAAGGTGATGCCCAGCAGTTCAGCGGCCTTGTGCTTGTTGCCGCTTGTGCAGGAAAGCGCCTTTTCCAGGTAGGCACTCTCGATTTGCTCCAGGATGCTGTCGAGAAACACGCCCTTGGGCACCTCATCAAGGTCAAACCGCCGGTTTTCAATCCCCTCGATCCAGCGGCGCTTGTGAATGGAAAGGGAAAGGTTGTCGGGCAGCAAAATATTGGTGCTCGACAGTGCAACGCTTCGCTCAATCAGATTTTCCAGTTCCCGGATATTTCCGGGAAAATCGTATTTCTGGAGCAAATCCACGGCATAGGAGGAAATCTTGGTCATTTCCTTGCCCGCATCCCGGGCGTATTTTTCCAGAAAATGCTGGGCCAGGGCCCGCAGGTCGCCTTTTCGCTCCCGCAGGGGCGGCACCTTGATTTCCACCACATTTAGCCGGTAGTAAAGATCCTCCCGGAACCGGCCGGCAATGACTTCTTCTTCAACCTGCTTGTTGGTGGCTGAAATAATGCGGATGTCCACGCACACGTCATCATTGGCGCCAACCGGCTTAAAAGAGCGCTCCTGGACAACCCTCAGCAGGCGTACTTGCATGGGAAGACTTAATTCGCCCACTTCATCGAGAAAAATGGTGCCGGTGTGGGCGGCCTCAAACAGGCCCTTTTTGTCCTGGGAAGCACCGGTGAACGCCCCCTTTTTATATCCGAAAAACTCGCTTTCCATCAGGGTTTCCGGAATGCTGCCGCAGTTGATCACCACAAAGGGCTTGTCACTGCGACTGCTTTGATTGTGGATGGCCCGGGCAATGAGTTCCTTGCCCGTGCCGCTTTCCCCGGTGATCATCACGTTGGTGCGAGTGGGCGCAATTTGCTCGATGACCTCGTAGATATGCATCATTCTGGGACTGTTGCCCACCAGGAGCCCGAAATGCAGGCTCTGCTGCAGCTCGTCGTCAAGCAGTTTTTTTTCATCCGAAAGGGTCTTGAGCTCCAGGGCCTTGGCAACGGTCTGCTTTAACTCGTCATTGTCAAAAGGCTTGGGCAGGTAATCATAGGCCCCCTCGTTCATGGCTTCCACCGCATTTTCCGCGGTGGCATAAGCGGATATCATGATGACCACTGTATCCGGATTATTTGCCTTGGCCCGGCGCAGCACGTCCAGGCCGCTGATATCGCCCAGCCGGATATCGCACAGGATCAGATCATAGGCATTTTCATCGATCATGGCCTTGGCCCGGCGGCCGCTTTCAGCCGTATCCACCCCGTAGCCCTCGGCACCGAGCATGATTTCCAGAAACTCACGCATACTCAGCTCATCGTCAACAATGAGCAATGTGGCTTTTTCGGTCATAACAACAATCAGCAGTGTTTACAGGTTTGCATGGTTTTGCGAATCAAAGACCTTTTGGCCGCCCACGATCGTATATCTGGCACGGCCCTTGAACTGCCAACCATCAAACGGGGTATTGCGGGCTTTGGAATAACCGTCTGCCGCATGGTAGGTGTACCGGGCGGAAAGATCAATGAGGGTGATGTCAGCCGGCAGGCCCGGGACCAGACCGCAGGTTTTTTTGATAATCCGGGCAGGGTTTTTAGACATGGCCGAAACCAGCTGCCGCAGGCTCAGATGACCGGCCTCCACCAGCCGCAGCCCCAGGCTAAGGGCGGTTTCCAGGCCTATGATCCCGTTTGCCGCCTGATCAAACTCCAGCTCTTTGTCCAGCACCCCGTGGGGTGCATGATCGGTTGCCACCGCATCAATGGTACCGTCGGCCAGGCCGGCGATCACTGCCTGCCGGTCAGCTTCCGTGCGCAGGGGGGGATTCATCTTGGCATGGGTGTCATAGGCGTTTACCGCCTCGTGGGTCAAAGTAAAATAATGGGGCGCGGTTTCGGCTGTCACGGCAATGCTTGCGGCCTTTGCCGCGCGGATGGCCTCAACCGACTGTCGGGTGCTCACATGGGCGATATGCACCGGGGTGCTGGTGAGCTCGCTTAATGCAATGTCGCGCATGACCATAATGCTTTCCGCTGCATTGGGAATGCCGGCCAGTCCCAGCCGGGTGCTCACCGCCCCTTCGTTCATGGCCCCCCCGGCCAGGGCCATCTCCTCACAGTGGGAAATCACGCAGATGCCGATTCCCCGGGCATATTCCAGGGCCCGGCGCATGAGCTGAGCGTCGGAAACCGGTTGACCGTCATCAGACACACCAACGGCACCCGCAGCTTTCAGATCCCCGAATTCAGCCAGCTGCCGGCCTTCAAGACCCACGCTCACAGCACCAACCGGATAGACCCTTGCATACCCCAGACGCCCGGCCTCCTGGAGAATAAAGCGTGTAACGGATTCCGAGTCATTTACAGGAGAGGTGTTGGGCATGCAGCAAACAGCCGTAAATCCCCCGGCTGCGGCCGCGCGGGTGCCGGTTTCAATGGTTTCCTTGTATTCATAACCCGGCTGGCGCAGATGAACATGCATGTCCACAAGCCCCGGCACCACCAGCAGGTCCCGGGCGTCGATAACTTCGGCGTCGGGCGGAAAATCCGCTTCATTGCCCTGCCCTGCCGGCTGCACCCTGGCAATCCGGCCGTCTTCCACGAGAATATCGGCCGGGCCGTCAAATTCTTCCGGATCAAGGACCCGGCCGCCTTTAATCCACATTTGCATCCCGCACACCTCCTGCCAGCAGATAAAAAAGGGCCATGCGCAGGGCCACACCATTGGTCACCTGATCCAGAATCACGGAATGCGGCCCGTCTGCCGCCTCCGGAGCGATTTCAACGCCCCGGTTGATGGGTCCGGGATGCAGAATCAGCGCATCCGGCTTGATCCGGCGCAGGCGGGCGGCATTCAGTCCGTAGCTGGCGGCATATTCCCGTTCCGTGGGAAACAAAAAGCGCCGTTGGCGCTCTTTTTGAATCCGCAGCAGAATGATCACATCCGCCTCTGAAACCGCGGCATCCATATCCGGTGCCACATATGCGCCGAGCTGCTCAATGCCCGCGGGCATCATGGTGGGCGGTCCGGCAACACTTACCCTGGCCCCCATTTTGGTAAAACCGGCGATATTGGACCGGGCCACCCGGCTGTGGGCGATATCCCCGATAATGGAAACCTTTAACCCATCTATGCGGCCCTTGTTTTCCTTTACGGTCATCATGTCCAGCAATGCCTGGGTGGGGTGGGCGTGCATGCCGTCTCCGGCATTGACCACGGAAATATCGAGATTGCGCGCCAGCAGATGCGGGGCCCCGGCCGAAGAATGACGCACCACCAGGATGTCTGGCTTCATGGCCTGCAGATTTTTGGCCGTGTCAATCAGGGTTTCTCCCTTTACAATGCTGCTGGAAGCCGCGGCAATGGCAATGCTGTCTGCAGAAAGCCGCTTGGCGGCGATATCAAAGGAAACCCGGGTCCGGGTACTGGGTTCCAGAAACAGCAAAACAATGGTCTGGCCGCGGAGGGTGGGCACCTTCTTGATGGGCCGCTCTGAAATCTCCTTTAAGCCAAAGGCGGTTTCAAAGATGAATTCAATTTCATCCACCGAAAGCGATTCAATATCGAGCACGTCCTTTTTTGTCCACTGCATGGGCAGGCTTCCTGATTAGTGCAGCACTTTGCCGATCCGGCCCCACCGGACGCCGAAGTTGTCCTTATCCCAGGACCAGTAAATGATAAAGGCTTCTCCCTTGATGGCCGAGTCTTTTACAAAGCCCCAGAAACGGCTGTCATAACTATTGTCCCGGTTGTCCCCCAACACAAAATAAGCGTCTTCCGGCACAATGACCGGGCCGAAGTTGTCCCTGGCATTGACCGTGCCCGGCAGCACACGTTTTTCCGTATGCTTGACAGTGTACTGGTCAACAAGCCGGCCATTGACATACACTTTTTTATCCCGGATTTCAACAACATCTCCGGGCACGGCCACAACCCGCTTGATAAAGTCCTTGTCCGGCTCCACCGGATATTCAAACACCATAATATCCCCGCGTTCCGGGCGGCTCACCGGTATCATCTTGGTATTGGTGACCGGCAGGCGGATGCCGTAGATAAACTTGTTGACCAGGATGTGATCGCCCACCTGCAAAGTGGGTTCCATGGACCCTGAAGGGATTTTGAATGCCTGGACCACAAACGCCCGGATAAAAAGGGCCAGCACAACGGCAATGGCAATGGCTTCAAGATTTTCCCGCAGCCGGCTTTTGGTTTTGGCACCGGGCTCATCCGGGATTTGCTGAGATTCTGATTTTTTTTTCAATTTTTAACAATATCGTTGATGATTTTTTTGAAAAAAACCGGATCAACCTTGCGGGAGCCGTCATTTTCGGGGTTCAGTTGTTTTTTGCAAGCTCCCGGGCATGTTCCAGCTTGCCGGTGATGTTGTTTTGGATCCATTGCGAATCCCACCATTCCATGGGATCCACAAACACATCATGAACAAACATGCCGTAATGCAGGTGATCCCCCCCGGCCAGACCGGTGGCCCCGGTGCCGCCGATAATATCGTTTTTTTCCACCATCCGCCCCTCTGATACACTGCTGCGGCTCAAATGGGCATACACGGAAAACAGGCCAAAGCCATGATTGATGGTCACCACGTTGCCGTAGATGCCGGCTCTGCCCACAAACGCAACCTTGCCTGCATTTGCCGCAGGCACCGGCGCCTGGCTCACAGAGGCCAGATCAATGCCCATGTGGATCTGCTCATCGATTTTTTCCCCGTTGTAAAGATAGGTGCGGTGATCGGCAAAACCGGCTTTTCTTGCGGCATTGGGAAGCCTGGAAAAGCCCCCCTGCCAGTGCATCTGCCCGCCCGGAGACCGGCCCGGGGCAAGAATGGTTTTGTTGTTTTCTTTGCGCAGTTCGCGGTTGACGAACAAGAATTGTTCCAGGGCGCCGGCATCGGCCGGAAAACCGTCTTCGTTTTGAAACTCCGGCAGGATCCGGGACAGAAACCGGTCGGAAACCGGCAGGGTTTCAGCGTCAAAGCCCTTATTGCGAATATGGTAATAAAACCCGCCCCGGCCGGAGTTGCCCGCCGGATCAACAGCCTGCACATGCAGCTTTGTGTCGCTGTCCTGATCATGGGCCAGGGCAAAAAAACAAACAGCCATGTCCGGATCGTCAAAATATCCCTTGTGGCCCGGAAAGAAATGATCTCCCACAACAACCCCGTGCTCGGGACAATCCTCGGACATCCGGTAGACAGCCAGGCCAGAGCCGCCGGGCCGGATATTGTGCTGCCGGCTGATGACCTCCACCCGCGGCGGTTGGGTGTCAATGGTGATTTCTTTTTCCAGGTAGGCCTGGTTGCCGGAAAACCAGCCGCGCCAGGAATAATCCCAGGCAGCGATGCGCAGCAGGGCCTTTCCGTCCTTGAGATCAAGTTTTCCGGCATTTAAATCCACCTCAAAACGCCTCTGCCTGGGCGGGCCTTGCCGGGTGCCGGCAAAGTCGGATTCCTCTTTGAGAACGGTTTCCCTGTCGTTTTGGATCACGGCAATCCAGAGCTTGCGGATTCCCGATTTTTCATCGGTGATTGTGCCGGAAACCGCGGCATCAGCGCCAACAAACGAATCAGACATATCGAGTTCAATCTCCGGCGCCCTGCCCTCGAATTTAACCATCAGCAGCCAGATCGCAGATACGGCCACCATTATTATCAAAACAGCCGCCAGGCTGTATTTCAGACTTTTGCCACGTTCCTTGCGTTTTTTAAAACCCATGTATATTGATCCCTGAAATTTGATTGGATGCCGGTAAACGAAAGCTATTTTTAACAGCTCACCGACCAGGAGGCAAGGCCTTATTTTCGAATCTTGACTTTTACCGGCACGCGGGGTAACAGGAGGCATGGATTTTGCCGGCGCCCGGAGCCGGCCAATGATGCAAGCGGCTGGCGTGCAAAGGCCATGACCCGGCAAATCAACCAAAAGGATCGATTTTTCAATGACAGAAGTTCAGATCAAAAACTTTTCCGCGGGCAACGGCCGGCCTTTCGTTCTGGTGGCCGGACCCTGCGTAATCGAAGATTACACAGGTGTCATGCAGGTCGCCCGCACTTTAAAAGAGATCACCAACCGGCTTGACATACCGTTTATATTCAAGGCGTCCTATGACAAGGCCAACCGGACATCCATTGATTCATACCGGGGCCCGGGCATCAAGCAGGGCCTGGAAATCCTCTCCAAAATTGGCCGGGAGCTGGATGTGGCCGTGATGTCCGATGTTCACAGCCCCTCTGAGGCCGAACTGGCTGCCGAAGTGCTCGACGTTTTGCAGATTCCGGCTTTTTTATGCCGCCAGACCGACCTGATCGTGGCTGCCGCCCGGACAAACAGAGCCCTGAATATCAAAAAGGGACAGTTTCTGGCGCCCTGGGACATGGATCATGTTGCAAAAAAAGCCAGATCCGCCGGAAACTCGCGGATACTACTCACCGAAAGGGGCGCATCTTTTGGATATAACAACCTGGTTGCCGATTTTCGAAGCATTCCCATCATGCAGGCACTGGGATGCCCTGTAATCTTTGACGCCACCCACAGCGTTCAGCTGCCCGGCGGTGCCGGGGGCGCATCCGCCGGCCAGCGCCAGTTTGCGCCCATACTGGCAAAGGCGGCCATTGCCGCCGGGGCAGACGGCCTGTTTCTGGAAGTCCATCCGGAACCGGACAAGGCATTGTCAGACGGCCCCAACTCCATTCGCCTGGATGAACTCGAGCCTCTGCTCAATCAGCTCAAAGCCATTAACAATGCATTGATCAAACCGGAGAGAATCCCCTCACATGATTGAAGAAAAACTCCAGCAAATCCGGGTGCTGCTGCTCGATGTCGACGGAGTGCTCACCAGCGGCCGGATTCTCTATTTTGCAGGCGGCGATGAAGCAAAAACCTTTGATGTTAAAGACGGCCTGGGCATCCGTATGGTCCGGGAGGGCGGCATCCGGGTGGGTCTTATCTCCGGGCGAAAATCCGCGGCCGTAGACCGCAGGGCCGCGGAACTCGGCATTGACTATTGCCATACAGGCGTCAAGGACAAGCAGGCGGTTCTGGCGTCAATTCTTTCACAAGCCGGATGCAACCCGGCACAGACCGCTTTTGTGGGAGACGATCTCGTGGATTTGGCCATCATGGAGCGGGTGGGTCTGGCCGTGGCCGTTGCAGATGCCCATGAAATCGTAAAGCAGCACGCTGACCTGGTCACAAAACAGCCGGGGGGCCGGGGGGCTGTCCGGGAAGTTTGCGAACGCATTCTTTCAGCACAGGGTTTGTGGGAACCCATCATTTCCCGCTGGCTCAACCGGACGTAAATCCCGAAGGAACCTTGATGGCGCCGTAAAAGTCCAATATCTGCGTTACGCGCAATTTCTCAGAATTTCACGTACGGACAACTACGCTGCATTCTTCGAAATTGCGCAAACCTTGATCTTGAACTCTTTACGGCACCATCTGAAATCAGACTTTTTACGGTGCCATCAACCTTGAACCTTTTAATGAAACACCGGACCCGATACAAACAGGCCGGATTACTGGCCATCGTTGTAATCGCCGTGCTGCTGGCAACGGTGTTTGTGCGGTTTCGCATGCAGACCGGCCACGAGGAGCAGACCGAAAAGGAAAACACCTCGGAAGCGTCCCTGACCATAAACGGGTTTGAGCATACAGCCACACAGGATGGAAAAACCGAATGGGTGCTGAATGCAGCCACTGCTGAAATCTATTCGGATCAGAACAGGGCCGTGCTCACAGATATTGAAATGACCGCGTTCGGTTCAGACGGTACCGAGGTCAAACTTTTTGCAGATACCGGTGAGTTTGACACCAAAACACGGGACATGACTGTGGAAAAATCAGTTGTGGCCCGTTATCCCGGATATGAGCTCAGGACCGAAAGCTTGCATTATGACCATGAGTTACATATATTGTATACAGACCAGAAAGTGGTTATTCACGGAGAAAATATGCGGATTTCCGGTGACTCGGCAAGAGTTGAACTCCAAAAAGACCAAGTCACCCTTAAAGGTAACGTCAACTCATGGATGGATCCCGTTGAATAAAGACAAGGCACGCAAAAACAGTCCGGTTCCTGCCGGAATCTTGGCCATTGCAGCGATTATGATAACCCTGCTGACGGCCTGGCCCTGCCGGGCACAAAACCCCGGGCTGTTTGAGCCCGATGAAGGCCGCATTCACATCACCTCGGATAAGATGGTGATCAAGAGCAGTGAAAACAGCGCCGAATTTATCGGCAAGGCCCACGCGGTACAGGGAAAAACCGAAATCAAATCCGACCGGCTCAAAATTTTCTATAAGTCAGAACAAGGCGCTCAGCCCGGTCAGTCCGGTATGAGTGAAAGCAGTATCCGGCGCATGGAAGCCGAAGGCAGCGTGGTTATTCATACCGAGGAGCAAACCGCCACAAGCCAGAAAGCCGTATATACCGCAAATGACGGCCTGCTGACCCTGACAGGCGAGCGCGTGGAACTCAAAAACAACGGCAACACCATTGTCGGCAGAAAGGTCACTCTGCAGCGGGAAACCGGGGAAATCGTGGTCAGCTCGGATGCGGGCAAGCGCGTGGAAGCTGTGTTTGAATCCGAATCCGGCGCGGACAATCAGGACAAAACAGAAACCAGCAAAGCCCGAAAGCCATGACCCGAACCCTGAATTTGAAAAACCTGGTAAAAACCTATCATGGCCGAAAAGTGGTCAATCAGGTTGACCTGAACCTGACCGGAGGCGAGGTGGTGGGCCTTCTGGGGCCCAACGGGGCGGGCAAAACCACCACTTTTTACATGACCGTGGGCCTGATCCGGCCTGACGGCGGCCATGTGTTTCTCGATGATGCAGACATCAGCGAGGATCCCATGCACGTTCGGGCCCGCAAGGGGGTGGGATACCTGCCCCAGGAACCGTCGGTATTCAAAAAGCTCAACGTGCGCGATAACCTGCTGGCGATTCTCGAAACCCTGCCGATATCCAGGGCCGAGCAGGAGCAGAAAGCCGATGCACTGCTCGACGAGCTTGGCATCAAACGGCTGTCCGGACAAAAAGCCGGAGTGCTTTCCGGCGGAGAGCGCCGCCGGCTGGAAATCAGCCGGGCGCTGGCAACGGATCCGGCCTTTATTCTGCTTGACGAGCCCTTTGCCGGCATTGATCCTTTGGCGGTGATCGATATTCAAAACATTATTTCACATCTGAGCCGGCGGGGTATCGGAATCCTGATTTCAGACCACAACGTTCGGGAAACCCTGGGCGTGTGTGACAAGGCCTATATTTTAAACAACGGCGAGGTAATCGAGTCGGGCGGCCCGGAAAAGATCGCCCAAAGCCCTGTTGCCCGAGAAATCTACCTGGGAGAAAAGTTCAGACTCTGATATGGCAATCGAACTGCAACAGAACTTAAAACTCCAGCAGCATCTTGTTATGACCCCGCAGCTGCAGATGGCCATCAAGCTTCTGCAGTTATCCCGCCTGGAACTCGTGGAAATGGTTCAGCAGGAACTGGAAAGCAATCCCACCCTGGAAGAATCAGAGACCGCGGAAACGCCCGAGGAAACTCCGGCTGAAACGCCTGAAGCCGCGGATGCCAGGGAAATCACGATGGAGGAATCATTTGACGAGCGGCTTGACTGGCAGCAGTACATGGACGAATACAGCTCCACGGGACGGGTTCATTATGAGTCCGAAGATAAGGAGGCGCCCAATTATGAGGCCTTTACCGCCAGCCGGACAAACCTTTACGATCATCTGCGCTGGCAGCTGCTCATGACCCGGCCCACGGCCGAGCAGGAAGCCATCGGAAGCCTGATCATCGGCAACCTGAACAAATACGGCTACCTTGACGTCCCCCTGGAAGAAGTCGCCCAAATGGCCGAAACCGATGTTTCACAGGTCAAAGACGTGCTTTACGTGATGCAGACCTTCGATCCACCGGGCATCTGCGCCAGGGACTTAAGCGAGTGCCTGCTGATTCAGGCCCGGCAGTTCGGCATTGAAGATCCGGTTGTCGAGACACTGCTGCGCGATCACCTCAAGAACCTGGAAAACAAACGCTATCAGGTCATTGCCCGGGAGCTGAAATGCAGCATGGAAACCCTGTCTGCTGCCATCGAGGTTATCCGCCAGCTCGATCCCAGGCCCGGATTCCGCTACGGCGACGAGGAGCAGATCTACATCACCCCGGACGTCTACGTCTACAGGGAAGGCGATGACTATATCGTTATGCTAAACGACGACGAAATCCCGCAGTTGCACATCAATTCCTACTATCGCCAGGCCGTGCGCAAAGGAGAACCCATTGCCAAAGACACGCGCACTTATCTGCGCGACCGGCTCAGGTCTGCCGAGTGGCTCATCAAAAGCATTCAGCAGCGGCGGCGGACCATTTACAACGTCATGGTCAGCATCGTCAAATTCCAGGGCGATTTTTTCGACCAGGGCATCGCCCATTTAAAACCCATGGTGCTGCGGGACGTGGCAGAAGACATTAACATGCATGAGTCCACTATCAGCCGTGTGACCACCAACAAGTACGCCCATACCCCGCACGGCATCTTCGAACTCAAATTCTTTTTCAACAGCTCCATTAACCGGGCTGACGGCAACACCATTGCCTCAGCCAGCGTACAGGAGGAAATGAGAAAGATTATTGCCGGAGAAAACCCCAAAAAACCCTACAGCGACAAAAAAATTGCCGACATGCTCGAGGCGGCATCCGGCATCCGCATCGCCCGGCGGACCGTTGCCAAGTACAGGGAAATCATGGGGGTTCTTCCATCAAGCAAGCGTAAACAACCCTAATCAAGGAGGCAGGTACCCATGCAAACATCCGTGACATTCAAAAACCTTGATCCCTCCGATCACCTGAAATCTTATGTTTCCAGCAAACTCGACCGCATGGACAAGCTCCTGGACAATCCGGCGGAAGCACAGGTGGTGCTCTCCGTGGAAAAAATCCGTCATATCGCAGAAATCCGCGTGACCGGCGACCGGCTCAATATCGTGTGCCGTGAAAAATCCAATGACATGTATTCCTCCATTGACCTGGCCCTGGACAAGCTTGAAAAACAGATCAAAAAGCAAAAAGCCAAAATCAAAAACCATCGCCAGGGCGGCAGGGGTGAGGACAGAGGCCCGGAACCGGCGGGAATGCCGGGCGGAGACGAATCCCCCGAAGAATCACCGGGTGCCAACGTCATTGTCCAGAACCTTGAATACAAACCCATGGACGTGGAAGAAGCCATTATGCAGATGGATCTGATTTCCGATAATTTTCTGGTGTTCAGAAACGCCCGGACCAACCAGATCAATGTGCTTTATCGACGCAATGACGGTGATCTCGGACTGATTCAGCCCCTGGGATAACACCGAAGCACCGGTGCCGGTCGGCAATTGGCCGGCCGGCACCGCGCAAACAGGGTGCAATGTTATGAAAATACTTGATTACATTACCGCGGACACGATCCTGACCAACCTGCAGGCAACGGATAAAAAAGGGGTAATCGACGAGCTCACAGAGCCGGTGGCCGCCCTGACCGGCCTGGAGCAGCGCAATATCGTCCGGGTGCTGATCGAACGCGAGCGGCTGGGCAGCACTGGCATCGGCGACGGCATTGCCATTCCCCATGGCAAAATCAACGGAATTGAATCCCTGGTGCTCGGTTTTGGGCTGAGCCGAAACGGGGTCAATTTTGACGCCCTGGACGGCAAGCCCGCTCATATATTTTTTCTGTTATTGAGCGCGGACGATTCCACGGGTCTGCATCTGCGGGTGCTGGCCCGGATTTCAAAACTGCTCAGGGATCAGGATTTCAAGGGAAAACTGACGCGGGTACACAGTGCCCAACAAGTCATGGACGTGCTTTCGGAAGTGGATGAGGATTTCTGATGCATCGGCATAAAATTGTCATTATCACGGGCTTGTCCGGATCGGGCAAAAGCGTGGCCCTGGCTGCGCTTGAAGATGCGGGCTTTTACTGCGTTGACAACATGCCGGTCAAGCTGCTGCCCAAGTTCATGGAGCTTCCCCTGCAATCGGAATCCGAGATCGCGGGGCTCGGATTTGTCATGGATTTACGGGAAAAAGGGTTTCTCCGTTCCTTTCCG
The DNA here is from genome assembly GCA_021737045.1 of Desulfobacteraceae bacterium. Taxonomy (GTDB): domain Bacteria; phylum Desulfobacterota; class Desulfobacteria; order Desulfobacterales; family Desulfosalsimonadaceae; genus Desulfosalsimonas. The sequence continues at coordinate 57,044 of JAIPES010000006.1, forward strand.
GAGATTTTCCATGATCTGCGCCAGCGCGGTTACAACATTGACGTGTTTTTCCTGGAAGCCGAAGAAAACGTTATCCTGCGGCGATACAGCCAGACCCGCCGGCATCATCCCCTGTCCCAGGACCGGGGCCTGCAGGAAAGCATCCGTGCGGAAATCGGACATATGGATCACATTCGCCAGATGGCCGATCGTGTCATCGACACCACGGATTATACACTCCACGATCTGAAATCTGTCATTTTCAACCTGGTGGAAACCATCATCCATTCAAAGCCCATGCGCACACAGGTGCTCTCTTTCGGGTTTAAACACGGCATTCCCCAGGACGCGGACATGGTCATGGATGTACGGTTTATGGCCAATCCCTTTTTTGTTCCCGAGCTCAAGGACCTGGACGGCCGCAACCGGCCCGTGCGCGAATTTGTACAGACAAACAGCATTACCCGGGCGTTTACTGAAAAATTTCATGATTTGGTTGACTTTTTGCTCCCGCTTTACGAAAAGGAAGGCAAAGCCTATCTCACCATTGCAGTAGGCTGTACCGGAGGGCAGCACCGATCCGTGGTTATTGCCGAGGGGCTTTATGCCCACATCAACAAACCAGGCAGGCCCGTGATGCTCACACACCGGGATGTGGATCTCAAAACCTGAGCCAAGGATGTTTTATGATCGGAATTGTTATTGTCACCCACGGACAGCTCGGCGAGGCGCTCATTGAAACCGCATCCATGATTTTCGATGAACGGCCCCGGGCCGTAACCGCGGTCTCCATAGACCTGTCACAGGATGTCAACAAACTCAGAAGCAGGATTGACAAGGCTGTGCAGTATGTGGACGAAAACGAAGGTGTGATTATCCTTACGGATATGTTTGGGGGCACGCCCTCGAATCTGAGTTACTCGTTTCTGGAGGAAGGCCGCATTGAGGTGATCTCCGGGGTGAACCTGCCGGTTCTGATCAAGGCGGCCAACGCCCGCAACCGGGAATCAAAGCTCGATGTACTGGCCAAAACCATCGAGGCTTACGGCAAAAAAAGCATTTCCCTTGCCAGCGATATTTTAAAAGGCAACAAGCGGGAATAAACAGCAAACTTCATTTATTGTGAATACCACATTTATAAGGAGGAAGGAAAATGGCGATCAAACTCGGCATCAATGGAATGGGCAGAATCGGCAGACTGGTTTTCAGGGCCGCCCTGAACCGGTCCGACATCGAAGTAACAGCAGTCAACGATATCATGGACACCAAAAGCCTTGCCCACCTCTTGATTTATGACTCGGTACACCCGCGCCTGGATGCGGAGATCATTGCCCGGGACAACGCCATTTCGGTCAACGGCAAAACCATCCGGGTTTTTGCGGAAAAAGATCCGGCCAATATCGGCTGGAAAGAAGCCGGCGTGGACATCGTGGCCGAATGCACCGGCCTTTTCCGGGACAGGGACAGTGCGGCCAAGCACCTGAGCGCGGGGGCGAAAAAGGTCATTATTTCCGCACCCGGCAAGGACCCGGACATGACTTTTGTTATGGGCGTCAATGAAACCGACTATGAGAGCGCAAACCATCATATTGTCTCCAACGCCTCGTGCACCACCAACTGCCTGGCGCCCGTGGCCAAGGTGCTGGACGAAAAATTCGGCATCCAAAGCGGCCTGATGACCACCGTCCATTCCTACACCGGCGACCAGCGGCTGCTGGATGCCCCGCACAAGGATCTGCGCCGGGCGCGTGCGGCTGCCATGTCCATGATTCCCACCACCACGGGAGCGGCCAAGGCTGTGGGCCTGGTGCTGCCCCAGCTAAACGGCAAGCTAAACGGCATGGCCATCCGGGTGCCCACGCCCAATGTCTCACTTGTGGATTTTGTGGCCACACTCAGGGAGCCGGCATCTGCGGAGACCGTCAACGCTGCATTAAAAGAAGCCGCTGAAGGCCCGCTGGCCGGCATTCTGGGATTTAGCGAGCTGCCGCTGGTTTCTGAGGATTTCAATGGCAACAGCCTTTCATCTGTGGTGGATGCGGAAAACACCTATGTCATTGACAACATGGTCAAGGTTCTTTCCTGGTATGACAATGAAACCGGCTATTCCACCCGCCTGGTGGACCTGGCTGAAATGATGGGAAAACAGCTTTAATTCCGGAGGTGGCCATGACAACGCGCAGACCCATGATCGCCGGCAACTGGAAGATGCACAAAACCTGCCCGGAAGCAGAAGACACGGCCCGGGCCCTTGTGGGGCAGCTCACCGGCAAAGAGGAAGCAGAGATTATGATCGCTCCGCCGGCAACCGCCCTGGTGCCGGTCAGCCGCATCATCGGAGATACCCCGGTGCAGCTCGGCGCCCAGAACCTGTTCTGGGAAAACCAAGGGGCCTACACCGGCGAAGTCTCCGCCCCGATGCTGGTGTCAGCCGGATGCCGGTATGTAATCATCGGCCATTCCGAACGCCGCCAGTACTTTGGGGAAACCGACGAGGGTGTGAACAAAAAAATCAAGGCTGCCGTGGCCGCCGGACTGGTGCCAGTGATCTGCATCGGCGAAAGCGAAACCGAGCGGGATGGCGGAAAAACGTTTTCCGTGCTTGACAAACAGATGAAAAACGGGTTAGAAGGACTGTCTGAAGATCAGTTCAGCCAGGCCGTCATGGCCTATGAACCGGTCTGGGCCATTGGCACCGGCAGAAGCGCCACCCCGGAGCAGGCACAGGAAGTCCACGCGCATGTACGGCAATTTCTGGAAAAACGCTTTGGGGCGCATACCGCCGGCGCCGCCCGGATTTTATACGGCGGCAGCGTCAAGCCGGCAAACACTGCCGAGTTGATGGCCCTGCCCGACATTGACGGGGCACTGGTGGGCGGCGCAAGCCTGAAGCCGGATACATTTGCTGAAATTATACACTATAAGCGTTAAATCCAATGCATGTACTGATTATTATCATCCATCTGTTTGTCTGCTTTTCCTTAATCGGCATTGTTCTGCTGCAAACCGGCAAGGGAGCCAGCATGGGCGCCATGTTCGGGGGAGCCGGCAACCAGACTTTGTTTGGCAACACCGGGGCGTCTACATTTCTGGGCAAGATCACCACTGTAGCGGCAGTAGTGTTTATGGTCACGTCCCTGTCTCTGGCCTATATCTCCAAAAGCGGGGACAAATCCGTGATTGAAGAATTTCAGCCGCCGGCTGCGGAACAAAGTCTGCCCGCAGATCAGGTGCCCCCGGCACAGGGCGGCGAACAAGCAGCACCGGATGACCAGGCGCCCGCAGCGCCATCAGCAGACGACAACCCGCAATAACCGCGGTTTACATCCAGTTTGTGCCGAAGTGGTGGAATTTGGTAGACACGCTATCTTGAGGGGGTAGTGGGCTACGCCCGTGCCGGTTCAAATCCGGCCTTCGGCACCATTTTTATAGAAACAATTCAGGAAGTTATAAATTTAAGGAGCCTCAATTA
>JAIPES010000053.1 GCA_021737045.1 Desulfobacteraceae bacterium
TTCCACATCACTGGCCATGATGCCGGCCCGGGGGCGGTTTGCGAGTCGCATTGAGCGCGCAAGCGGTCAGCAGGGAGCAACCCGCCACCGGGGCGGCGTCATGCGAAAATTCTGGAAAATTATAGAACTCAGCATTCGCAGCAACAAGCAACCATCCAAAAACTTTTTTTACGAAACAGTCAAACCTGGCTTTTTTAAACAGCCCGGGCTCTGATTTTCCGGGGCAAACCGACAGGATCAAAGGACAGGGGGTGGTAAAAGCAGGCATTTTTTGTCAAACCCCGTATACACTGCCAAAATCATTATGGCAAGAAAAAGCTGCGGATTTTTGCAAAAAAAGATGTGCGACGCTTTTTGCGGGCGGCTTTGATCTCTTTGTCAATTTCGGATTCCGAGAGTTGATCCAGGCCTGTTGCGGCGGCTTTTTTCCGCACCGAGGAAAGGGCGGTTCGGGCTTTGCGGCGCGCTTTAATCTCGTTTCTGATCATTGCTGCTATTCTCCTGATAAAAGGATGTGCCTTTCCTAAAACTATTTTTTTTGGATGGTGGCGTCAAGCGGAGAATGCAACAGACAGGCATTAAAAATTTGCTTTCAGCCTTTCTTGACTTCCGTGCCAAACAATGTCAGAGAATGTATAGATCCGGAAATTTTACAAAATTTCCTGGGTTACCGGGCCAAACCGGCAAAAAGGGGAGGGGCTATGGCGGGAAAAACGCGCAAGGTCTCGCTTGGGGTTGCAGATGAACCCTTTGACGAGGGCCGTCACATTATCTATGTGTACAGCGATGATGCGGAACGCAAAAAGACCATGGCCCGTTTTTTCCGGCAGGGGCTGGTGGAAAACGACAGGCTGCTTTACATGGTCGATGACATTTCCTCAGCGGAAATGGTAAAGGAACTGCAGGAACTGGGCGTGGACGCGGATGCCCGGATAAACGATTTCGACCTTTGCCCGGGCCATTACGCATGCTGCCCGGATGCCTATTTTTCCGCCGAGTTCATGCTCGGCGTGGTTGCCCGGTATTATCAAAGCGCCATGGAGCAGGGCTATGCCGGGGCCCGGGGAATCGGGGAAATGTCATGGGCCCTTGTGGAAAACCGGGCCCAACTGGAGGATCTTCTGGTCTATGAGGCACGGCTCAACCGGGTATTGCAAAATCATCCCCTGACCACGGTCTGCCAGTATGATGCCAAAAGATTTGATCCGGCAGTGATCATGGATATGCTCACCATTCATCCGTTGATGATCGTCCGCGGACAGCTTGTGAAAAACCCCGGCTTCATGGAGCCGGAACGCTTTCTTGAAAAATACCGCAGCCAAGACAACAAGGGCCATGCTTAGTCCGGACCCGGAAATTCTCGGCCGGATCATTCTGATCCAGAGCACCCTGCACCTGATGGGGCAGGGGTCTGAAATGGCCCGTTTCCTGTGCCGGGGGTTTTGCCGTGTGCCGGGCATGGAAATATCGGGCATTTTTATAGACGGCTGTCTTCACTGGGAAAACGGATCGCCGGATCCAGGGCCGGAGCACTGCCGGCGGCTTTTTGAGCAGCTCACAGGCGCAGCCGGGCAGGGACCGGGCCGCAAAGCCCTGCTGAACGGGTTTAAACGCACCCACGGTGTTCAATGCCTGCCCATTGAAACCGCCCTTGCGGTTTACGGCATTTTTTTCTGTGCGCCTGCAGACGAAGAAATGTTTTTTTCCTATGCGCCTTATATTGAAAACACCTTGAATCTTGCCGCCCTTGTGCTTGAAAATCACAGCCAGCAGCAGATGCTTTGGCAGCACAAATCTGAATTGGAAAAAAAGGTAAAAGAGCGCACCCGGGAGCTTGCCCGCTCAGAGCAGCGGTTTCGTGACCTGTTTAACTCCATCAGCGACCTGGTCTACACACAGGATCTTGAAGGCCGGCTGATTTCCGCCAACCCCGCCCTGCACCGGTTGTTCGGCTACCGGCCCGAGGAATTGCTGGGCCGGCCAATATCTGATTTCATGCTCCCTGAGCACCGGGATCGATTTGAAAGCGAATATCTAAAGGCCCTTTTGGAAAAAGGCAGTTACGAAGGCATCACCCCCTATTTGGCCAAAGACGGCAGCACGATTTATATCGAGTACCGCAGCGAACTGGTGCGCCCGGAAAACGACGCCCCTTTTATCAGCGGCATCGGCCGGGATGTCACCGGCCGGGTCCTTGCCCGTCGGGAAAAAAGACGTCTTGAGGGACAGATCCGACAGGCCCAGAAAATGGAATCCATCGGAACTCTGTCAGGCGGTGTTGCCCATGATTTCAACAATGTGCTGAGTATTATCATCGGAAATGCCGAGCTGGCCGCAGGCGAACTTGCAGAAAACCACCGGGCCCGGCCGTATGTCAATGAGATCCAGACCGCCGGGGTACGGGCCAAAGACGTTGTGCGCCAGTTGCTGACCTTCAGCCGCAAGACCCGTGAGGAAAAACAGGCGGTTGATCTTTGCATGCTTGTGGGCGAGGCCCTGAAACTGCTTCGCCCGGTGATTGCCGCCAACATTGAAATCCGCACCTGCCTGCCAAAGCAGCCGGCGGTTGTTTCGGCAGATCCCACCCAGATCCACCAGGTGCTGATCAATTTGTGCGGAAATGCGGCAGACGCCATGGCCGAGTCCGGCGGAGTGCTGGCAGTGAGCCTGGCGGTGGCGCAGATCAACGACGAAAATACGGCCCTGGATCCGGACATGGGGGCAGGGCGCTTTTTCCGGCTTGCGGTCAAAGACACCGGCCACGGGATTGCCGCCAAAAGCCTGGAACGGATTTTTGACCCCTATTTTACCACCAAGGATGTGGACAAGGGCACGGGCCTGGGCCTTTCTGTGGTGCACGGAATTGTCAAAAGCCACGGCGGCAGCATCCGGGTCCGCAGTCAGCCGGGGCAGGGATGTGAATTTGAGATCCTGCTGCCGGCTGCAGAAAAAAACGCGGAGGCTGTTTTGGCTCAAACCGGTAATGTGCCCCGGGGCCAGGGGCACATCCTTTTGATCGATGATGAGCCCATGATTGTCAGTTTAAACCAACAGCGCCTGGAAAGGCTCGGATATCGGGTCAGCGGCCATACCAATCCCAGGCCCGCCCTTGAGATGTTTTCATCAGATCCCTACGGGTTTGACCTGGTGATCACGGATATGACCATGCCCGGCATCACCGGCGACCGCCTTGCCGAAAAAATACTGGAAATCCGGCCGGAGATGAAAATTATTCTGTGCACCGGCTACAACAGCCAGATTTCGGATCAAACAGCCGCATCCCTTGGCATTGCCCGTTATCTGGAAAAACCGGTCCAGATGCAGCAGCTGGCCGAAACCGTCTGCGATGTGCTTTCTGTTTCAGACAATTGAGTTCATTTGTTTGATGGCGCCGCAAAAGTCCAAAACCTGCGTTACGCGCAATTTCCCAGAATTTCACGTACAGTTAAGTACGCTGCATTCTTCAAAATTGCGCAAGCCTTGATCTTGAACTTTTTACGGTGCCATCATTTGTTTGGTCCATTGAAAAAAAACGCTTGCTTTTCTGCCAGGGTGTGTTACTTTAGTTTAATTCAACATGGCTTTGCACAATTGGCAAAGCGATTTTTCCCTGAAGGAACAGGTTTCCGTTCTACGGCTACATCCTCCAGTGTAAAATTTTGAGCATCTCACAGAAAGGAGGATATCATTATGGCCAACGGAACAGTAAAGTGGTTTAACGACCAAAAAGGTTTTGGTTTCATTGAGCAGGAAAACGGTCCGGACGTCTTCGTCCATCACACCGGGATCAACTCAACCGGCTTTAAAAGTCTCAAAGAAGGCAGCAACGTTACCTTTGATATTGAGCAGGGACAAAAAGGCCCGGCTGCAGTCAATGTAACCGAGGAATAATTGCCTGACAAAGGGCATCTCCCGCAAAGGGGGGTGCCCTTTTTACTTCACCATTCTTTGCGGAAACCGGCCACCGGCGCATCCTGCCTTTTTTCATGTGGCCCCCGGCCCCCGATCTTTGCCTTTGCAAGTTTTTCCCTTCAATAGTTGAATCAAAAACCTGCGATTCAAGTCGAGCTGCCTTTTCCTGCCAGAATCAGAAAACAACAATTCAACAATTTATTGAATCACAAGGAATATCAACTATTGGATTTTAAAGAGTTTCAACTCGACTCCAGAATAGAGGCGGCAATCCGCACTGCCGGATTCACCGCACCCACGCCCGTGCAGGTCCAGACCATTGGCCGGGTCATGCAGGGACAGGACTTAATCGGCCTGGCACAAACCGGCACCGGCAAGACCGCCGCATACGTGCTGCCGCTTCTGCACCGGCTGCTCCAGAGCAAAAACAGAAAAAACCGGGCCCTGATCCTTGCGCCCACCCGCGAGCTGGCAGAACAGATCCACCAGGATATCCAAACCCTGGGCCGCCGGACCGGTTTGAAAAGCCTCACCTTATACGGTGGTGCGGCCATCGGCCCCCAGATCCAGGCTCTGAAAAAGGGCGTGGACATTGTGGTGGCCTGCCCGGGCCGGCTCATTGATCACATCAACCGCGGCAATATGGATTTTTCCGGCCTTGAGACCCTGGTTCTCGACGAAGCCGACCAGATGCTGGACATGGGCTTTATCCCGGATATCCGGAGAATCTTGAAGAAGATTCCCCGGGACCGGCAGTCGCTGATGTTTTCCGCCACCATGCGAAAAGAGATCCGGCTTCTGGCAGACGAGGTGCTCCACAAGCCCGCTTTTGTGCAGGTGGGCGAGCCCGCGGCCGCAGACACGGTCAGCCATACCCATTTTCCGGTATCCCAGAACCAAAAGACATCTTTGCTGTTAAAGATTTTAAAGGACACCCGGATTGCATCGGTTTTGATTTTTACCCGGACCAAGCACCGGGCCAAGCGCCTGAGCGAGGCCCTTGAGCGTGCCGGTTACGGGGCGGCCTCCCTGCAGGGCAATTTGTCCCAAAACCGCCGCCAGGCCGCCTTAAACGGTTTTAAGTCCGGCAAGTACCAGATCCTGGTGGCAACCGATATCGCCTCCCGCGGAATCGATGTCTCCGGGGTATCCCATGTGGTTAATTATGATGTTCCGGCCACCGCAGAGGCCTACATCCATCGCATCGGCCGGACCGGCCGGGCAGAGCACACGGGAAACGCCTTTAACCTGGTCACAAACGAAGACCGCCAGGTCCTCAAATCCATTGACCGGGTTGTGGGATCGCTGATCGAGCGCCGCACATTTGCGGATTTTGACTACGCTGTTTCCGCCCCGGGCGCGAAAACCCCTTCAAAGCCCCAAAAGCACACCCGCAGGCCGGGATCGGGCTTCCACAAATCACGATAAAAGCCCGCAAATTCCCGGCCCGCCGGCGGCCTTCTGACTTTGGACAACAGCATGCCAATGCCGCTGTGGCGGCTTCTTAAAGCTGCCACACGGCTGCTGCGCCTTCTTCCACGGCTTCCATGATGCGGCGCACCTCCAGGGCATCGCCCACCACCGAGTGGGCAATGCCGGCTTTTTCAAGGGCCGGGGCAAGGCCGTTTCTGGGCTTCATCCCCACTGCCAGCACCACCTGGTCAAAGCCGGGGATTTCCCCGGACTGGTCCTTTGTTTTCAGCACCACCTTGTTTTCCGTGATTTTCTCCACTGCGGCGCCAAAGCGCAGTTCGCACTGTTTTTTCTTCAGGTACTTGTGCAGGCTGTAGCCGTGGGAGGTGAATTTGGGCACGGGCGAGGATTCCATCTGCTCGGCCAGGGTCACGGAAGCGCCCTTTGATGCCAGAAAACAGGCGGTTTCCATGCCGATTAACCCCCCGCCGATGACCAGCGCGTTTTTGCCAGGGGGTTGGGTTTCGCCCAGGATCTGCCAGGCGTCATACACGTGGGGCAGATCCATTCCGGAAATTTTCGGGATGATTTTCTCTCCGCCCAGGGCCAGGATCACCTGGTCGGGTTTGGCCTCTGCGATCATGTCCGCGGTGACACAGGTATTGGTCTCAATTTTTACCCCGGCCTTTTCCACTTCGCCGGCCTGCCATTGGATCCAGTCCAGATAGATTTCCTTGTGCGGGGCCTTGCAGGCATACAGGATGTTGCCGCCCGCCCCGGGTTCTTTTTCAAACAGGCGCACGTCATGGCCCAGGCGTTTGGCCTCTGATGCGGCAATCAGACCGGCCGGTCCGGCACCCACGATCCATACGGTTTTGGGATTTGCTGCGGGCTGCTGCGGGCAGACAAGCTCCTGGCCGGTTTCCGGGTTGATGGCGCAGCGCACGGATTTGCCCTCAAACATTTCCCGTTCAATGCAGCCCTGGTTGCAGGCAATGCATTTGCGAATATCGGCATACCGGTTCTGCCGGGCTTTTTCCAGAAAATCCGGATCACAGAGCTGCTGGCGGCCGAATGCCACCAGATCCGCATCCCCGTCGGCAATCACCTTGTCTGCCGGCCGCGGGTCGTTAAACCGGCCCACGGCAATCACGGGAAGACCGGCCGCGTCCTTGATCTGCCGGGCCCGGCCCACGTTGAATCCCACGTCAAAGGCCGGTGGTGCGCTGGTGACCCCGGCAGGGCTGCCGTGGGTGCCGATGGAGGCATGGATGACGTCAACGCCGGCTTGCTTTAAATCCGGCAGAATCCCGAGCACATCTTCCACTGTATAGCCGCCCTTGATGTATTCCTCTGCGGAAATGCGCAAAAGCACGGGAAAATCTTTTCCTACGGCATTTCTTACCGCCCGGACCACCTCTGTGACAAACCTGGCCCGGTTGGCAAAGCTTCCGCCGTATTCATCCGTGCGCTGGTTGGAAATGGCGGACAAAAACTGGGTGAGCAGGTATCCGTGGGCCCCGTGGATTTCCACGGCGTCAAATCCGGCCTTTTGCGCCCGGGCTGCGGCAGCGCCGAACGCGGAGACGATCTCTGCAATGTCGTCATGGGTCATTTCCCTGGGGGCCTGGCCGTAGACGAGGCTGGGCACCGCAGACGGGCCCATGGCGGTTTGTTTTTTGATCATGTACAGGCTTTCCCGGCCTGCGTGATGAAGCTGCATGGCGGCTTTGCCGCCGTGGGCTTTCATGGCTTGGGCCATCTGCGAAAGCCCGGGGATAAATTCATCATCCCAGGCCGCCACCTGTTTGGGGCTGACCATGCCCGTGGGGTGCACGGCCGTGATCTCAGAGATCAAAAGACCGGCCCCGCCCCGGGCCTGGCGCCTGAGATAGGCCAGCAGGGCGTCATTGACCCGGCCGCCTTTTTCGCAAAGCCCGGTCCCCATGGGCGGCAGCACCGCACGGTTGGGAATTTCGGTGTTGTTGATAACAATGGGTGAAAACAGCGCGTTTAAATCAGACATTTTTTTCCTTTCCTGCCGGGCGAACCCTTATTTGGTTGATGGTTTCAGGAAAACGATTTGCTTCGGTAAACCGATAGAGCGCCATTGCTGAGGGAAGAAAGCCCTGCGGCCGGGGGACAGGTTTTTTCGCTCCGGAGTGTTTTTACGGATTCAGCCAATGCCTCCGCTGAAATTTCAAAAACTCGGCCTTTCGGCCTCAAACAGTTTGAAATTTCAAGCTCCGGCCTTTGCTGAATTTTTCCGTAAAAACCCTCAATGTCGCTTCAAAAACCCGTCCCCCGCCCTTCGGGCTTTCTTGGAAGGCTTGCAGCATCGGCGAAATGATTCTTTGCCATTGAAAAAAATCAAAAGTAATAATTTTGCAAATTATCATAACCAGTTCAACAATAGATACAATCGTTGTTATTCTACGGATTTGGCCTTCAGGATCACAGACGGCCGGGTGCGTTTGGACCAGGTGAAACCTTCGGCCATGCGGCTGGTCCCGTATTTTTTCTCCAGCTCTTCCATGGGACCGGCATCCAGGGCCCTTACCGGGCAGGCCTCCACACAGTCGGGCACCTTGCCGGCGGCCAGCCGGTCATGGCAGAAGTTGCACTTGTGCATGCGCGCGTTTTCTTCCGGGCCGAACTGGGGGGCGTCATAAGGGCAGGCTTTCAGGCATTTGGCCCCGCAATCGTCTTTTCCCAGGCATTTTTCCGGATCCACGAGCACAATGCCGTCATTCTCCCTTTTGGATATGGCATCAGCCGGGCAGGCATCCGCGCACACCGGGGCGGCGCAATGCCAGCAGGCAGAAGCCAGATAGGCCACAAACACATTTGGAAACCGGCCTTTTTCCGAGTACAGTACCCGCATCCATTTCTCGTCTCCTGCGGGCACGTCGTGCCAGTCCTTGCACGCCACCTGGCAGGCGCAGCAGCCCGTGCACCGGCTCTGGTCGAAATAAAATCCCATCTGCATCGTAACTCTCCCGGTTGCGGGTTCAATGTTCAAAGTTCAATGTTCAAAGTTCAAGGTTCAAAGTTCAAGGTTCAATGTTCAAGGTTCAATGTTCAAGGTGCAAGGTTCAATGTTCAAGGTGCAAGGTTCAATGTTCAAGGTGCAAGGCTCAAGGTGCAAGGCTCAAGGTTAAAGCTTAAAATAAAAAGAGAAAATGTTTCAGTGCTTATCCAGCCTTGATTGCACCGTAAAAAGCTCAAAAACTTCTATAACCGACAACTAATAAAAAAATAAGTTTTTGATTTTACTTAACACTTAATCACTTAAAACTTAACACTGCCTGTAAAAAAGACCTTTTACAGGCTTATCAACCTTGAACCTTTTCTATCTCCACAAGGCTTGTGTTCATCACGCAGGCGCCGCCGCCGGAATAGGCGTCCCGGGTCAGGGTGTTGGCGCATGCGCCCCGGTCCACGCCGTTTTCATCCGGGGCGTACCAGCTTCCCTCGAATATGGCCACCACCCCGGGAATGATCCGCTCGGTGACAAAGGCAGGGAGGACAACCGTGCCCCGGCCGTTGAAGACCTGCACCGGATCGCCGTCTGAAATGCCCCGGGCATCCGCGTCTTTGGAGTTGATCCACACCCGGTGCTCTTCGACCTCCCGCAGCCAGGGCACCAGGTAGAGCTCCGAGTGGACCCGGTTTCTGGGATGGGGGGTGAGCAGCTGCAATGGGTATTTTTCAGCCAGGGGATCAAACCGGTCTTCGTCCGTGGGCAGATACTTCGGAATGGGCGGGCAGGCCGGGTTGTCCAGGTCTGCGGCGCGCTGGGAAAAAATTTCGATTTTGCCCGACGGGGTGGGAAACGGATTGTTTTCCGGGTCCGCGATCTGGTCGCGAAAGGCCACGATGGGCTCGGGCAGCTCAATTCTGTGGATGCCCTTTTGGCGGAAGGCCTCGTAGTCGTCAATATGAGTGGCGTATTCCGGGTTGTTGTCAAAAAGAATTTTGAGCCACTCTTCCTCGCTGTGGGGATTGAAGCCTTCAATGCCCAGGCGTTCGGCCAGCTCCGAGGCGATCTGCAGATCCGACTTGCACTCCCCAAGGGGTTTGATGGCCTGGTTGATCACCGTGAAATAGGGGCCCGAGGGCCAGGGCCGGGTGAAATCGTTTCGTTCGGCAGCCGAGGTCACCGGAAAGATGATATCCGCGTACCGGGCCGTTGCCGTGGGAAACAGCTCGCTGACCGCGATGAATTCGAGCTCTTTTAACGCCTTGTCCGCCTTGTTGCTGTTTCCGATCTGGTTGACGTAGTTGTTGCACATGGACCACATCATTTTGATATCAGAGGGATACCCGCCTTTGGTGCCTTCCAGGATCGCGTCCCAGAGGGTGTTGATATGAATGCGCTTTTTCACCCGCATGCGGATGTCCAGGGTGCCCTTGACATTGGGTCCGTCCGTCTCAAACGGGTTTTTGCCCGGTGGAATGGCGGACTGGCGGAACATGTGGCCCACGGGAATGCCCATGAGCCCGCCCCCGGCGCTTCCCCCGGGCCGGCCCACGTTGCCGGTCATGGCGCACAGGGTGGATGCGCACCGGTTGTACTGCTCGCCCATGGCGCTTCTGGCCGGGCCCTGGCAGTCCATGAGGGCCGCGGGTTTGGTGGTGGCATACTCCCGGGCAAGGGTTTCGATTGTGCCCGCATCCACCCCGGAGATTTGTGCGGCCCAGGCCGGGGTTTTTTCAATCCCGTCTTTTTTCCCCAGCACGTATTCGGCAAACGCGTCAAAGCCCACGGTGTAGGTATCCAGAAATTGCCGGTCGTGGAGATTTTCCGTGATCATCACGTAGGCCATGGCCGCCATCACGGCCGTGTCCGTGCCCGGGTATACCGGAATCCACTGGTGGGCCAGGGTGGCTGCGGTGTCGTGATAGCGCGGGTCAATGGCGATGATTTTAGCGCCGTTTTCCTTTGCCCGGATCAGGTGATACATGGTGTTGGTGCCGGATATCATGCGCGCCGGGTCCCAGCCCCAGAGAATGATGAGTTTGGAATTCATCATGTCTTCCCGGCTGTGGCCCACCATCACCGAGCCATACTGGGTCAGAGAGGCCCAGACCGCGCCTTCAGAAGAAATGTTGCCGTAATGGGTGACATAGCCGCCGTACTGGTTGAGGAGCCGGGAGGCGGCAAGTCCGCCCTGATGCAGGCTTGCGAGGTATCCGCCGCCAGTGGCCAGTAAAACAGCGCTGTTTCCGTAAGTGGCCTTGATCCGGTCCAACTGGCGGATAAATGTGTCATAGGCCTCATCCCAGGAAATGCGCTCAAATTTTCCCTCCCCGCGCTTTCCAACCCGCTTCTGGGGATACAAAAACCGTTCCGGGTGATGCACGTACTGCTTGTAGGCCCGGCAACGCAGGCAGGTCCTGAGCTGGTTGGGTTCAGGGGCATCGTCGCCCTCCACGCGCAGGATCTGATTGCCGCTGACATGCAGCCGCAGGGGGCAACGGCCGCCGCAGTCATAAGCCGACGTGGTGCGCACAATGCGCTCATCCGGGCGATCCCCGGTTTTCTGCTGGTTCATTGAATCCCTCCTCTGAATTGGCATCCCGGCAAAAAAATTTGCAAACGCTATTTGACCATACCATACACGGTTCGGGATGGGAAGTTCAAGATGGAAAGTTCAAAGTTCAATGTTCAAGGTTCAATGTTAAAATAAAAGATTCAATGTTTCAGTGGTTATCCAACCTTGAACATTGAACCTTGAACTTTGAACAAAAAATTAGCATTGGACGAATGCGGATATTTTTGTAAGATAGCATGGTTTTTGAAATCATCCACCTGAAAAGGGCAAACGTATTTTCTGCAAGGAGGACAAGAATGGCAAACAAGAAGTCTGTTGACATCCGTCAGGCCGAGGACCTGCTGGCACCCGCGGAACGGGGCGTGATTCTGCTGCCGGTATCGGCCATCCGGGAATCGGATCACGCCTTTTTCTGGGCGGCGTTTTTCCTGGCCATTTCCGCCTGTCTGCTGGGGTCTGCCGCCGCCCTGATGGCAACGGCCTATGAACATCAGCCTTTTATCATCATGATTGAGGCGTTCGGAGCCATGTTTCTGATATTTTTCGCGGCGTTTTTGTTCCGCGGCATGCAGATCCGCAGAAAGTCCAGGGCGCGGGAACAGCGCAGGCTGGCCAGGCAGATCGTATACCCCTATGCCGAAAATGATGGTCATAAGCAGGAGTTTGAAACCAGCCGGCTTCAGGACACCATCCGGAAGGAGTTTGGCGACGGCAAGGCCCGCAGCCGCCAGGAGGTAATCGGCATTCTTTCCGGCATGTCCACTGAAGACGTGGATGTGGGCACTTTAAACGAGGTGGTCGACACCCTGGTCAAGGCCGGCCTGTTTACGGAAACCGAAAGCAGCGGCAAAACCCTTCTGGCCTACAACAAGCCGGCCGAAGCCTGATCTGCTTTCCGGGCGTTGCAAAATCCGTCAGCCGGATGCATTTTTAGGGTTATGTATATTGCAAAGAAAAGGACCCGAAGCGGCACCCGTTATTTCCTGCGCCAGAGCGTTGGGCGCCGGGGCGCGCTCAAAAGCCGGCATCTTTTTGATCTGGGCGGCAGTCCGGCCGACTACCTGGTATATCCCGACGACGGGTGCGCTTTTTATGTGCACGAGGATTTGTGCGACCGGCTTCTTGAACTGGGTGTGGATCCGGACAACGACGAGCTGGAGCGGGTGTTTTTCCCGTTTCTGGACCCGGAAACCCAGCGGGTCATACAGGCCTTCTCCCATGATCACCTGACAGCCGGGGCAAAGCAGGAGGTGCGCCGAAGCGTGAATCAGGCGGAAAAAGGGGATTTTTACATATTTGACCGCCGCCGGATGCATTATCTGCGGTTTGCCGCAATGGATCAGACCCATATCCGGGCCGCGCCCGCCAAGATCTACCGGGACCTGCTGGACAAGTCCAGAGATGAGATCGAGCAGTATTTCATGGAAAAAGAAAGCATCCTGACCGCCAGGGAAAAGAAAATCTATCCTTACGTGATTTTCAATGTGGCAGACGCGTTTCCCGGGCGGCTGCCGCACAGGTATCCCGAAACCCTTCCCCGGGAGCAGGTGGATGAATGCTTTCTGGAAGCGGTCTGCCGGTTAAACGCGGACGCGGGGTTCTGGGCGGATCTGGGCTGCAGCGACGGATTAAACGAATATCTGATCCGGTACGTGTGCTGGTTTTTTGACAACGCATTTTCCCAGGGCGCTTACCTGGAAGAATGGATCCGGGAATGGATGGACAGGCGCCGGACATTTCAGGCCCCGCCGGCCAAAAATCGCATGGAAAAAGATGAAGCGGTTTCGGTCATGGGCATTTCAGCGCACGCGTTTTCCGGCTATACGGTCAAAACCCTCACCCGCCAGTACCGGCGCATGGCCCGCCGCCATCATCCGGACCACGGAGGGGACCATGAAGGGTTTATCCGGCTAAACCGTGCATTTGAAACCCTGCTGGCCCGGCTGCGCTCAGGCGTCAGATAATCTCAATGGATTCAGCCTCCATGAGAGCCGTTGCATGATCTGTTGAAACGGCATAGGAAATATCGGTTTTAATGGGGGTCTCAGCGTTTTTGAGGTGATCGGGCATCAGTTCCTGTGGGGAAAACCGCCCGCCGATGACCCCGATGATCCGGCCGTCAAACAGATTGATCAGTGGCCCGCCCCGGTGGCCGTCATGGACCAGGGAGTCAAACAAAAACAATCGGGTCTCATTGCCTGACAGGATTTTGGCCGAGACGACCGCCTGCTTGATCACCTGGTTGTAGATGCCGTAGAACCCAAAGGGAAAGCCCATGCTGGCTACCATGTTGCCCACGGGCACCTCCTCGGGGGCGCCCATGATGTGATCGGGCATGGCAATTTCGATTTCCTGGGTAAATTTCAGCAGTGCCAGATCCCTTTTCCGGTCGATTTGCCGGATTTCCACGCCAATGGGTGTTACAGTGTCAATATGGGCCTGGCAAAAACCCGCGGTTTCCTCCATGGGCACAACCATGAGATTATATTGCCCGGTGATCAAATGTGCTGCGGTCAGCAGGTAGCCGTTCGGGTGCACCAGGAAGGCCGATCCCCGGAACGCCACATGATCGCCTTCCCTGCGAAACAGCATCATGCAGGCGTTTTTGTATTGAAAATATATGTCCTGAAGCATTTGTCTGCCTACCTCCTGTGGGGTCGTTTTTCCTGTTTGATCCAGTTGGCGACTTCTTCGGGATGGGTACGCATCCAGCGCATGGCCTTTTCAAACGGAAACAGGCCGTTGTCCTCCTGGATCCAGAGCATGAGCTGACCCACCTGTTCAGGGGTCCAGAAGAACCGGTCCAGCACCTGGTATGCTTCAGGCATGTCCTTTTTCAAGCCTTTTCGCACCATTGTGTGGATGGATCCGGGACCGCCGAAAACGTTTTCCGGGTCATCGAGAAACTTCAGGTTCCACCGGGCAAAGCTCCAGTGGGGCAGCCAGCCCGTAAATACGATCCATTTCTGGTGCTGGACCGCATGGGACAGTTCAGCCATCATGGCCACCTCGCTGCCTTCCTGGAGCCGGAATTCTTCGAGTCCGTAGACCTCCATGGCCTTCCGGGTTTTATTCGTGATTCCGGCCTCGGGCTCGATACCGATGATGCGGTGGTTGAACTTATCCGCATGCTGTTTTAGCCCGGTGATGGAATCAATTGGGATGTAGGGCTTGTTGCGGATCCCGGTGCCGGCCGTGAGCCGGCCCAGGGTGATGTTTGGGATCACCAGGCCGATTTTGGTGCCTTTCAGGTTTGCGCCCAGATCCTTTACCCGGTCCTTGTACTGGCTGTAATACATGGAATGGGTATCCGGCAGCCAGGCCGAAACCATGGCATCGGCACGACCCTCTGCCACGGAATGCCACATTTTCTCTGCGTCCATTGGTAAAAGCTTGCAGGAAATGCCGAGTTTTTCCTCGAACACGGCTTTGATCAGGTTGGCCGAGGCAACCGATGATGACCAGTCCGTATGGGCCAGCCGAAAGGCTTTGTTTTGGGTTTGCGCCTGTGCGCCGGAAACGACCATCAGGCTTACGGCCACCGCGGCCAGGCACAGGATCCACCGGGCGGCGGTCAGGTTTTTTTTCATGACGGTTTCCCCCTTTTTCAGCCGGTTTTTACCACAGCCGCCGCCTGCCGAAGGTTTTTTCCAGCGGCGGGCGGGTTTTGATTTTAAACTCTTTTTCGGGTTTCCGATCCCCCAGAACAAATTCCTGTGGTGCGGAATAGTCGGAAAGCCCCTTGTACAGGGCAACGCACATACCCAGGATCACAATGGCAAAGGGCAGGCCCGTGGTAATGGTGGCCGTCTGCAGGGCCACCAGGCCGCCGCCCATGAGCAGGGCTGCTGCCACCACACCTTCCATAATGGCCCAGAACAGCCTGGAGAGCACCGGCGGGTTGGGGTTGCCCCCTGAGGTGATAATATCGATGACCATGGATCCCGAGTCCGAAGAGGTGACAAAAAAAGTGATGATCACCACAATGGACAGGGCCGAGGTGACAATGCTCAGGGGAAAATTTTCCAGCATCACAAACATGGAGACCGGGATGTTGTCCTGAACCGCTTTGGAAATGCCGCCGGCGCCAAACATTTCAATGAAAAGGGCCGTATTGCCGAAAATGGTGATCCACAAAAAGGTTATGAATGTGGGCACCAGCAAAACACCAGAGATAAACTGCCGGATGGTGCGGCCGTGGGAGACCCGGGCGATAAACATGCCCACAAAGGGCGACCAGGCGATCCACCAGGACCAGTAAAAAATGGTCCAGCCCTGCTGCCACTCGGTCTGTTCGTAGGTTTCGTTCCAGGTGCTGAGCTGGGGCAGGTGCTGGACGTAATAGCCGATGTTTTCCAGCAGGGCATCCATGATAAACAGGGTGGGGCCCACCAGGAGCACAAACAGGGCCAGCAGGGCGGCAAAGGCGATGTTTATTTCGCTTAACCGGCGGATCCCCTTGTCCAGCCCCTTGACCACCGACCAGGTGGCCACGCCGGTGATGCCGGCAATCAGCATTACCTGGATGTTGATCGACTGGCCGATACCCAGCAGATAATCCAGGCCGGCGTTGACCTGCTGCACGCCCAGGCCCAGGGAAGTGGCCACGCCAAACAGGGTGGCCACAGTGGCCAGGATGTCAATGATATTGCCCGGCCAGCCGTATACGCGCTCACCCAGAAGCGGGTAGAATGCCGTGCGGATCGACAGGGGCAGCCCCTTGTTAAAGGAGAAAAAGGCCAGTGACAGGGCCACCAGGGAATAGATGGCCCAGGGGTGCAGGCCCCAGTGCAGAAACGTGATGTCCATGGCTTTTCGCACGGATTCGGTGGTGCCCGGCTCGGTCAGGGGGTTTGCGGCGTAGTGGAACATGGGTTCGGCCACGCCGTAAAACAGCAGGCCGATGCCCATGCCCGCGGAAAACAGCATGGCAAACCACCCCATGGTGGAAAATTCCGGCCTGGCATCCGGGCCGCCCAGCCGGATGTCGCCGAAACGTCCGGCCAGCAGCACAAGGATGAAGATGAGCACGATGTTCACCGTCCAGATGAAAAACCAGCCGGCATACTTGGATATGCCCGTCTGCATCTGTGCAAATACGTTGGCCAGGGACTGCTGGAAAATGATGGTGGTCACCACGAAAAAGATGATCAGGGCCGCTGAGATGAAAAAAACCTGGGGATGGATGTCCAGATGAAACCAGCCTTCTTCGGCCTCAGCGCCGGTCTGGCTTTCTTTTTGTTCTGGTTTGTCTGTCATACCCCGTCCTCTGATTGTTTGCGGTGAAAAGGAATATGGGCAAAGAAAATCATGGTCAATATTATAAACGGTATCTGAAAAACTGCAAATCAGACGACGCTTTCTGACTGGTTTTTATGGGATTGTCAAAATTTTCCCAGACGTCATCATCACCTCTTTTCCGGGTTTTACTTCTGGAAATTGGAAAACAACACCGCATATCCGCTGTCAAATTCATACAGGCTTTTTTCAGAGCGGCGGTAGCGGGTGATTTTTTTCGGCACCTTGCCCTCGCCGGGATCCCGGTCGGATATGGCTTCGGTAAACACCAGGGTAAATCGGCCGGGTTTGAAAACCGCCATGATCTGCTCGATTTTTTCCCGGTAACCGGCCTCTGCCACGTTGGTTTCAAAGCTGGCATAAGAGCCGGATTCTTCGGGCGTGACATGGATGGTGGCATAGTGCTGGCCGGAAATACGGTTCATGGAATAGCCGTAGGGCTCAAATACAAAATGGTCGGTTTCCATGTGCGGATAGAGCCGGTCAATTCCGGTGCGCGCCTCGATGTCTGCGGCGGTTTCCCCGGCCTTCGGGATAAAGGCTTTTAGCACGTCCGGGTCCAGGTCGTGCATGAGCAGCTCCAGGGTTTCGTCCTCGTCGTCTTCCGCCACCGTGGGCGGTTCCGGGGCAGATGCGTAAAAAATGTGCACGTGATCGTGGTTGGCCGGACCCAGCCGGTAGCTTTTGCCTTTGAAAAAATCGGCGAGCATGGCCACGTCTGATTCAAAATCCGCGGGCTGGTACTGGGGATACATCAGATTTTTGCGCTCATAGAAGAAAAATGCGATCCGGTCTTTGTCAATGGTCCGCACCAGTTCCGGAACCGCCTTTACCAGGGTGGTTTTGCCGCAGGTAATCATCAGCACCCGGTCGGCCCAGACAAACAGGCTGGATTCGGAAAGCAGATAGGCGTCCATGTCCGGCCCGGAAATCACGCTGACGATTTCCGCACCGCTGGCGGCCACCACCTTGTTCCACCGCCCGTCTGCGTTGTTTCGCAGTTCCGGGTCCGGGGCCTTTAAAATAATCTCCAGTTTTTTCTCAGGTCCTTCAAATTCCATGCTCATATGCGTCACCTGTCGGGTTTGTCGATTTTTCTGAAACCAGAATAACTCCTCTAAACTATATTAAATATCATTTTTGCCCGGCCTGGTAAACCCAAATCCGGGCCGGTTTTGCATGTGTCGGGTCGGGGGAGCAGGGATTTCTTCCTCCAAGCCGTCACTTTCATTGCCGGGAACATGACAACAACATCGGTGCAATCAGCTTGTGGCGGTTTTCGCATGAGGCGGGTCGGGTGTGGTTTGTTTGTCTGCGGCGTGCTTTCGGCGATCGGACCGGGACTTTGGCTGGAATTTTAAAAACTCGGGCGGATCGCCCTCAGACAGTTTAAAATTCCGGGCGCCAAAGCCCCGGTCCGATCTTTTGCCGAAACCGCGCCAATGCAGCCAAACAAACCACCCCCGCCCCGCCCCATGGCCAACGCACTGGAAATATGCGGCAGCAACTGGTCTTTACCAAGAGGTCCTTTGAATTTGGATACCTAAAGAGGTGATGGCGCCGTAAAAGTCCAATATCTGCGTTATGCGCAATTTCTCAGAATTTCACGTACGGCTAAGTACGCTGCATTCTTCGAAATTGCGCAAGCCTTGATCTTGAACTTTTTACGGCGCCATCTGAAATCAGACTTCCAAGGAACTCCAAGGACGGGGTCGGTTTTTGAAGCGACATTGAGCGTTTACGGAAACCTCCGTAAACGGTCAGGAGCGAAAAAACTGACCCCGGCCGCAGGGCTTCCTTCCTGAATGTTGAATTTGTTCGGAGTTCCTGGTAGGGATCAAAAGTGACCCTTACCCAATGAAAGGAGATTTCATGCAGATTCGATTTTATGGTGCGGCGCGCGAGGTGACCGGTTCCATGCACATGGTGGAAACCGAAAAGGACCGGATTCTGCTCGACTGCGGAATGTTTCAGGGCAGGCGGGCTGAAGCCGATGAAAAAAACCGGGTGATGCCTTTTGATCCGGCCATTATTGCAAACGTGGTGCTGTCCCACGCCCATATCGATCATTCCGGCCGGATTCCCCTGCTGGTGAAAAAGGGGTTTGCCGGAAACGTGCTGACCACCCGCGCCACGGCGGACGCCTGCCACTACCTGCTGCCCGACAGCGCCCATATACAGGAATCCGATGCTGCCTATCTCAACTACAAGCGGGTGCGCGGGGCGCTGACAGATCTCACGGGCCGGGATCAGAATGAAATCAAGAAAATGCTCAAGAAAAACGGCCGCACAGATGATGAAGCAGTCTCCCGTTATATGCACCGCTACGGGTTGGCCTGGGTGGAGCCTCTTTATACCTCGGCTGACGCCGAGCAGGCCCTGACCCATTTTGCCGGCCAGCCTTACAACCACCGGGTGACCGCAGCCCGGGACATGGAATGCGTGTTCTACGAGGCCGGTCATATCCTGGGCTCTGCCGTGACCATCATCCGGGCAAAGGAGCGGGGACGGTATTACAACATTTGCTATACCGGCGATATCGGGCGGTTTGACAAGCCGATCCTTCGTGATCCCCAGCTGCAGTTTGCCGAACAGGACCGCGATATCGATCTGATGCTCATGGAAAGCACCTACGGTGACCGCAGCCATGAGCCGGTGGCGGACATGACCCCGCATTTAAAGCAGATCATCACCGAAACCGTGGAGCGCGGGGGCACGCTTTTGATTCCGGCCTTTGCCTTCGGCCGGACCCAGGAACTGCTCTATGCCATCCATGAACTCTATGACAACAACGAGGTGCCAAAGGTGCCCATTTACGTGGACTCGCCCCTGGCCACACGCATCACCCGCGTCTACGGGGAGCACCCCGAGGTCTATGACAGGCAGACCCATTCGGATTTTTTAACCGAAGGGAAAAACCCTTTCCTGTTCGATCACCTGCATTTTACCGAATCCGTGGAGGAATCCATGGCCCTGATGCGCGAAGACAGGCCCCATATTGTCCTGTCAGCCTCGGGCATGTGTGAAGGCGGCCGGATTCTGCATCATCTGCGCTACAAGATTCACAGCGAGAAAAACACCATTCTGATCGTGGGCTACATGGCCGCCCACACCCTGGGCCGAAGGCTAAAGGAAAAGGGTCTGGAATACGAGCAAAACGGCCGCAGGGGAGAGGCGCCCGTGATGCGCTTTATGAACAAGGAGTACCCGCTCAGGGCGCGGGTGGTGAGCCTGGACGGGTTTTCCGCCCACGGGGACAAAAATGAAATGCTGCGGTTTTTAAAAGCATCCAATCTCCGGGTCCGGCGCATCGCCCTGGTTCACGGTGAGCCCGAACAGATGGACGGATTTGCCCAAACCCTGAAAAAAGAGGGCTACAAGGTGTTTTTGCCCCGGGCCGGCGAGGGGCTGCGTATACGGCGGTAATCTTTTGCGGTGCCTTCTGAAAACTTACTTCTAAGATAACTTCAAAAAAGTTCTGTTAGTGCTTGATGGCGCCGTAAAAAGTCCAATATCTGCGTTACGCGCAATTTCTCAGAATTTCACGTACAGATAAGTACGCTGCATTCTTCGAAATTGCGCAAGCCTTGATCTTGAACTTTTTTCGGCACCATCTAAAGTCAGACTTTTTACGGTGCCATCATTCAAAAGAAACCCTGCATATTTGTTGCTTATGGCTGTCCCAAAGTCAAGGCGGTTTTGCCGGATTCCGCCATTTTGAAATCCGCCTGTGATTATGCTGCGTCCCAGCCGCCTTTTTGGCGCAGTTGTTCAGTGATTT
>JAIPES010000054.1 GCA_021737045.1 Desulfobacteraceae bacterium
ACCAACTCGAATCCATCGGTGGTGCGGCCTATTTGGCCAAAATCGTGGATACCGCGCCTGTGCCGGCCAATGCCAAGCACTACGCCCAGATTATCCAGGATCGTGCGGTACTGCGTCATTTGATCCGCACGGCAAGTGATATCGTGGAAAAGTGCTACAGCGAGTCAGGCAGCACAGACGATGTCATTGATTACGCTGAAGGGGCCCTGTTTGATATTGCCGATAAAAAGCAGAAGCAAAACTTTTATCCCATCAGCAAAATCATCGAATCCAACATTGATGCATTGGAAGCCCGGCAGGGCAACAAGTCGCTGATCAGCGGGGTGCCCACGGGGTTTCAAAAACTCGACCAGATGACATCGGGTTTCCAGGCTTCGGACCTGATTATCATGGCCGCCCGCCCGGGCATGGGAAAGACCGCACTTGCCCTGAACATGGCCCGGTATGCGGCCGTGGAAGCCGATACCCCGGTTGCCATGTTTTCTCTGGAAATGTCAAAGGAACAGCTTTCCATGCGGCTTTTGTGCGCAGAGGCCCGGATTGACTCCTCCCGGGTGCGCGACGGGTTTTTCAATGATGACGACTGGTACAGCCTGACCAATGCCGCAGGCGCGCTGTCTTCTGCGCCCATTTATATCGATGATTCCCCGGATCTGACATCCCTTGACATCAAAACCAAGACCCGCCGTCTGAAACGGGAAAAGGGCGTGGGCATGATCATCATCGATTACCTGCAGCTCATGCGGCCGCGGAAAAACTTCGAGCGCAGGGAACTGGAAATTTCGGAAATGTCGAGAACCCTCAAGGGCCTGGCCAAGGAATTAAACATTCCCATTCTTGCCCTGTCCCAGCTCAATCGCCGCCTGGAGGATCGCAGCGACAAGCGCCCCCAGCTTTCCGACCTTCGCGAGTCCGGGGCCCTTGAACAAGACGCGGATCTGGTTATATTTATATACAGGGATGATGTCTATAACCCGGACGAAAACAATCCCAACAAAAACATTGCCGAAATTCACCTGGCCAAGCAGAGAAACGGGGCCACGGGAATGTGTCCGCTGGTGTTCAAAGGTGAATACACGCGGTTTGAAAACCTGGCCTACGGACAATACGCACCGGAATTGGAAGGGACGTAAGCCGGCAATGGAAGTTTTAAATAAAAGGGAGTTGCAACTGTTAAGCGAATGAAAAACATTTCAGGCAATACCGGCGGACTCAAGGCCGGCGCCGTCCGGCGAATTGAAAATCTGTACCACCACCGAATTCCGCCGGAATCGGTCATTTCCCCCGAGCTTGCCGGGGAAATCTGCAGCATCAGCGCTGAAACCCGCCGCCAGATCGGACTTCTGGTGGCGCGTTCCGGAAAAATCGCCGAAGTGATCGTGGGCGATAACCAGAAAATCGTGCTGCCCGACACAAGCCAATACCGAACCCCTCCGGGACGGCTCAAGGGGCTGCGCTGCATCCACACCCACCTAAATGATGAAACCCTGACCCGCGACGACCTCACGGACCTGACACTTCTGCGGCTGGACATGATGGCCGCAATCACGGCAACCCGAGAGGGAAAACCGGAGCGGATGCATATCGCCCATATTCTTCCGTCTTCTGAGGCCAGCCAGCCCCACCGGATCCTGGATCCGGTCGATCCAATGGATCCGCAGGTGAACTGTGCGGGCCTGATCCGCGCGATCGAAGACGAACTGTCCCAGCACCAGGCCACCCGCGAGGTCGCGGAAGGAAAGGAACGGGCGGTTCTGGTCAGCGTCACCACCGCATCCCGGGCCCGGGCACAGGCGTCTTTGACAGAACTGCGCGAACTTGCCCGCTCCAGCGGAATCGAGGTGTTAGACACCATTGTACAGCACCGCAAAAAAATCAATCCCAGGTTTCTGATGGGTACCGGAAAGCTCGAGGAGCTGACCATTCATGCGATGCAGACCGGGGCCACCTTGATTGTTTTCGACCAGGAGCTAAATCCGTCCCAGATGCGCTCGATCACCGACCAGATCGAATTTCGCGTCCTGGACCGCACACAGCTCATCCTGGACATTTTCGCCCAGCGGGCCCAGTCCCGGGAAGGAAAGATCCAGGTGGAACTGGCCCAGCTCAAATACCTGCTGCCAAGGCTGGTATTTAAAAACACGGCCATGAGCCGGCTGACCGGCGGCATTGGCGGCCGGGGCCCGGGTGAAACCAAGCTGGAAATCAACCGTCGCCGGGTCCGGGACCGGATCACCCGCCTGGAAAAGGCCCTGGGCAATGTCAAAAAGCAGCGCAAACAGCAAAAAGCCCGGCGTGCCAAGCGGGGCCTGCCGGTGATTTCCATTATCGGTTATACCAACGCAGGCAAATCCACCCTGCTCAACACCCTGACCCACAGCCAGGTGCTGGCGGAAAGCCGGCTTTTTGCCACCCTGGATCCGTCAAGCCGGCGGCTGAAATTTCCCAAAGACACCGAGGTGATCATCACGGACACGGTGGGCTTTATCCAGGATCTGCCAAAAGAACTGCGCGTGGCCTTCCGGGCCACACTGGAGGAACTGGAAAACGCGGATCTGCTGTTGCACGTTATTGATGCATCCAATGCCGACTGCCTCCGGCAGATGCAATCCGTGCACGGCATTCTCCGGGACCTGGGCCTGGACCGGATCCCGGTTCTAAATGTTTTAAACAAGCAGGACCGGGTGGATGCCGGCACCATGGAAGTGCTTGCAGACAAAACCAACGGCATTGCCATTACCGCAACAAAGGCCCAAACCCTGCACCCGCTTATTGAAAAAATGGAGCAGGTCATTGCCGGAGAGGCGGCAGGACCGGATTTTTCGTGGCCGTCGGATGAAGCGGCCATGGAAATAAATCCCCTGTTGACGGATACGGGCCGGGTGCTCTAATATAAATTGCTTATGGACTTGAACCTGATTCAAAATACGGCCGTGGGGGCTGCCTACAAAAGCGGGGAAATCCTGCGCAGTCATCTGGGCAATTTTGGAGAGGTCAGCAAGAAAGGTCCCAAGGATCTGGTCACGGCCGCAGACATTGCATCTGAAAAACAGATCATAGAAACCATTCAAAGCCGTTTTGCTGATCACAAAATTCTGGCCGAGGAAAGCAATGCCAAAGACACCGGCACTGACGGCTGCACCTGGATCATTGATCCTTTGGACGGCACCACCAATTTTGCCCACCAGGTGCCGGTTTTCTCTGTTTCCATTGCATTTTCCGAAAACGGACAGCTCAGGGCCGGGGTGGTGTTAAACCCGGTGAGCGGGGAATTGTTTACGGCTGTAGAAGGACAAGGAGCACAATTAAACGGCCGGGCCATAAGCGTTTCAGACTGCCGCCAGGTTTCCGAGAGCCTTTTGGTAACGGGTTTTCCCTATGACATCAAGGAAAACCCCGGACCGTACATGGATAAATTTGCCAGATGCCTTTCGGCCGCCATTGGCGTGCGCAGGCTCGGATCAGCGGCACTGGACCTGTGCTTTGTGGCCTGCGGAAGGTTTGAGGGGTTCTGGGAGCAGGGATTAAAGCCCTGGGACACGGCCGCCGGAACCCTTATCGCCCGGGAAGCCGGCGCCCGGGTCACGGACTTTTCCGGCAACAACTATGATATTTACAAAAAGGCCCTTCTGGCCACAAACGGCCATATTCATGAAGATTTGCGTTCATTGTTAACGTAAACCAGATAAAGAAGACATACCATGAAGGAGTTTTACTTGAGCGACGAATACGAAGACACAGTGGAATGCTACGGCAGGTTTGACATCCAGGCGCGCATTTGCCGCAAATACTGCGCCCTGCGCCTGCGCTGCGCAGTGGAGCAGTCCCAGCAAATGCGCATTGAACAACTCGAGGATCTGATGAATTCCTACGAGGCCACCACCAACATCCAGTAACGCTTAAAGCCGCATCTTGCCGGGGTTTAAAATCCCGGCAGGATCAAATGCGGCCTTGATTCGCTTCATCAGGCAAAGAGCGGCATCTGAAATTTCCTTTTGCATATAGGGCGCTTTGGCCAGACCCACACCGTGCTCCCCCGAGATGGTCCCGCCCAGGGCCAGGGTGAAGTCAAAAATCTCATCAACGGTCTGGCGGGCGGCCAGCAGCTGGGCTGGCTCGTTTTTGTCCAGCATGATGTTGAAATGAATGTTTCCGTCACCGGCATGGCCGAAGCTGACCATGGTCAGCCCGGTTTTTTCCCCCAGGTCGCGGATTTTCTCCACCATTTCCGGCAGCCGGCTTCTGGGCACCACGATGTCTTCATTGATCTTGTGGGGCCCGTAGGTGTAAAGGGCCGGGGAAATGGCCTTGCGAGCCCGCCACAGTCCGGCGGCCGCATCCGGATCCCGGGCGACGCGGACATCACGGGCTCCGTGGTCGGCCAGCACCTTTTCAATCTTTTCCACCGCTTCGGCGGTTTGTCCCGGGCTGCCGTCGGCTTCAATGAGCAGCATGGCCTCGCGGTTTTCAGGCACCCCGCCTTCCAGATAATTTTTCACGCAGGAAATGGCGTTTTTGTCCATGTACTCCAGGGCTCTGGGTACAATGCCGCTTTGGAGTATCGCGACCACGGCCCGGGCGGCATCGGTCATTTTCACAAACCCGGCAGACAGGGTTTCAACGGTTTGGGGCTGCGCCCGCAGGCGCAGGGTCATCTCCGTGATCACTCCCAGGGTTCCTTCCGAGCCCACGATCAGGCGGGTCAGGTCATAGCCCACCACACCCTTGACGGTCTGCACCCCTGTTTTGATGATCTCGCCGGTGGGCAGCACCACCTCCAGGCCCAGCACGTAATCGCGGGTCACACCGTATTTCACCGCTCTTGGACCGCCGGCGCATTCCGCCAGATTGCCGCCCAGTGTGGAAAAATCCGCACTTGAAGGGTCGGGCGGATAAAACAGGCCGCGGCCGGCCACGGCCCGCTGAAACTCTCCTGTGACCACCCCGGGCTGGACAACCCCGATGAAATTGTCGGCATCAATGCGGACAATCCGGTTGAAACGGGTCATCACCAGCACCAGGCCCTGTCTGGCGGCAAGGGCCCCGCCGCTCATACCCGATCCCGCCCCCCTGGGAGTGACGGCAAAGCCGTGGGCGGTGGCCAGTTTCAGGATTTCCGCCACCTGGCCTGAATCTTTCGGAAATGCAACAGCTTCGGGCAGATGCTCATTGCGGGTGGCATCATAGGCATAGCTCACCCGGTCTTCTTTTTTCCGGGAATAGTTATCCGGCCCCAGGATCTGGCTGAGCCGGTCATGGACTTTGGGAGAAATGGGTTTAATCGCTTCCGGACTCCAGTTTTTTCTCGATGATCTGCACCTGTCGGAACAGCTCTCCCTTGAGCTTGAGTTCCTTTTCCACCGAGTTGATGGAATGGATCACCGTGGCATGCTTCCGGTTAAACTTCCTGCCAATGGTCTGCAAAGGCTGGCTTGTATGTCTGCGGGCCAGGAAAATGGCCACCTGCCGGGTCCGCACCACGGATTTTTTCCTGGACCTGGAAATCATGTCCTTTAGCGGAACCCCGAATTCCCGGCTCACAAGCCGGGAAATGGAATCAATGGTAATGTTTTTTTTCCGGGTGACAATATTTTTGACCACCTGCTCGGCCAAATCAAGATCGATTTGATCGCCCATCAGGCAACTGCGGGAGGCCACGCCGATCAGCCCGTTTTCCAGCTGCCGCACGTTGTCCACCAGTTCGCCGGCCATGTATTCAGCCACCTGCCCGGGCAGTTCAACACCCCGGCAGCGCGCCTTTGCGCGCAGAATCCGGAGCCGGGTTTTAAAATCCGGGGCATCGATTGCCGTCATCATACTCTGGCCCAGCCGGGATATGAGATGATCGCTCATTCTGGGAATTTCTGACGGGCTTGCGCAGCTGGAAAATATGAGCTTCTTGCCGGACTCATACAGGTGATCCAGCACCAGGGCCAGTTCGGTCTGCGTGCGGGTGCGGCCCGAAAGCATGTGGATTTCCTCGAGCAGCAGCACGTCACAGCCCTCCCGGTAGCGTTTCTTGAAGGTGTCCAATGAATTGCCCTTAATGGCGTGCACCATTTCATTGGTAAAATCCTCGGCACTCATGTAATAGACTCGCTCGCCCGGCGAAACCGACAAAATCTTGTGTCCCACGGCCTGGGACAAATGACTTTTGCCCATGCCCGTGCCCGACAGAAGGAACACGGCATTGACGTTTGCGCTTTTGCCGGATGCCAGCTCCATGGTGGCCTGGTAGGCCAGGTTACAATTGTGGCCCACCACGAAATGATCAAAGGTATAATCCTTGCGCAGTATTCGGCCGTTCATGGGCTGGGCGGCTATACCGGGCAGGGTCAGCTGCCGGCCCCGGGTTCTTTGCCCGGCGGCGGGATTGCCGTCTTGCGCCCGGTCATTGTTGTGACCCTGGTTCTGGTTTGCGCTGTTTACCTGCAGGGAGAATGTCAGCGGCCGGCCGTTTTTCCGGTTGAGCTCATGGTTGATCAGATCCGTGTAATTGGCCATGATTCTTTTTTTGATGAAAAAATTGGGGCATGCCAGAATCATGGTGTCGCTTTGTGCCTCGACAAACTCAATGGGCTCAATCCAGAGGCGATACAGGCTCGGGGAAATCTGGTCCTTGATAGCGGTTTTAACATTGTTCCACACGGTCTTCATGAGCCATTCTCCATTAATATACAAACAGGATGAACAAAAATATACAGTCACAATCAGCAATGGATATGATATGCTTATGCAAAAGCCGAAAATATCAGAACCGTATCTTTATGGTAAATCAATACGACTGGAAGGTATCCAAACGGCCTTAAATCGCCGGGAAATATTGAATTGACGGGATCTGGCTCCCATCGAATGCCCTTGGTTATAATACAGGGCCCGAAAGCGATCAAGTCCGATGAGACTCGGTTTTCCCCATTTTCGTCTCAGGCCCTGATGTGTTATGAACAATTCTATATATAGCGGAATCTTCTGCCAATCAGTGGATTGCCGGGCCATTGCTGAATTCTGAAATGGAAAAATTTTGTCGCAATTCTGTAACATTTACCCGCCTCTTTTTTTAAAGGCCGGGACAACCGGCCCGGGGCGGGGCATTAAGCGATCTTTTATTTTCGTCAATTTTTGTAAAATTTCAGGGCCAAACGATATTGTCTTGCAGGATGGAATGTTATAATTATAAACAATTATTCCAGATAATTAAGCTTTACTGACACCAAAAGCACCAGTTTTTATCACCTTTTGGTCAAAAACCGGCAAATCCGCCCGCAACAAAGGAAAACAAAATGAGCGCCGTTATTACAGGTCTCAAACACCTGGCCCATTCCCCGCTTTCAAACCTGGCGGAAAAACGCCTGGGACTGCTTTGCAACCCGGCCTCTGTGGACGACCGTTTCCGTCATGCCCGCCACGTGATTTCCCGGGTTTTTCCGGGCCGGCTCAAGGCCCTGTTTTCCCCCCAGCACGGTTTTTTTGCCGAAAAGCAGGACAACATGGTGGAATCGGCGGATTTTTTCGACAAGGAACTCCAAATCCCGGTATTCAGCCTCTACGGGGCCACCCGCATTCCCACTGCCGAAATGATGGACGGCATTGACGTTTTGATCGTGGACCTCCAGGACGCCGGAACCCGGGTCTACACCTTTTTCACCACCCTTTCCTATTGCATGGAGGAGGCCGCAAGACAGCAAAAGGCGGTGGTGATCCTGGACCGGCCCAATCCCGTGGGCGGGCTGCAGGTGGAGGGAAACTGCCTTAACCCCGGTTACGCCTCGTTTGTGGGGCGCTACCCCATCCCCATGCGTCACGGCCTGACCATCGGGGAATACGCGCGGCTGATTAACGCGGAATTTCACATTGGATGCGATTTGAGCGTGATTGCCATGAAAGGGTGGAAACGGCACATGTATTATACAGACACCGGTCTTGCCTGGATACCCCCGTCGCCCAACCTGCCCACGCCGGCATCGGCAATGGTCTATCCCGGCCAGGTCCTGTGGGAGGGGACCAATGTGTCCGAGGGCCGGGGCACGACCCAGCCGTTTGAACTCTTTGGCGGGCCATGGATGGATACCAATGTCCTGGAAAAGGCCCTGGAAGAAACCCCCATTGCCGGCGCAGTGCTCCGGCCTGCGATGTTTGAGCCCACCTCGGGAAAATGGGCCGGAAGATCCTGCCATGGATTTCAGATCCATGTCACTGACCGGGAAAAATACCTGCCCTACCAGACCAGCCTGGCCCTGGTGGGTGCGGTCCGTAAACTTTGTGGCGATGAATTTGCCTGGAAGATGCCGCCTTATGAATATGAGTGGGAAAAACTGCCATTTGACCTGATCACCGGTGATGCACAAATCCGTGTTCAACTGGAAGCCGGTACAGATGCCGCTGAAATGGCAAGGCACTGGCAGCCGCAAACAGAAGCCTACCAGCAGCAGATACGGCCGTATCTGCTCTATGAATAGGGAAAAACAAAAAACCGCACCATACCCAAACAGGAAATATCATGACAAAAAATGCCGTACCCGGCTGGCGGCGCATGCGCTTTAAAAAAAACAAGGTCTGGGTGGAAACCGACGAGCACGGCCGGCCTGCCATTGAAAACAAGCGGGTCCGAATCAAATATCAGCTTGATCAACCCCACGAATACCGGGTCAATCCCGATCATCTGTCAGAACTGGAAAATGCGCCGCAGCAGACCAAATCCGGCAAAAAGCGCACAAAACCAAAACCAGCAAACCCTGATGAACAACAAGAAACCACCGCCCACCCCGAAAATGCCGTTGTCATCTACACCGACGGGGCATCGTCGGGCAATCCGGGACCGGCGGGAATCGGTGCGGTGCTTCGTTATAAGGGGAAAAAAAGGGAAATCTCGCAATATATCGGCCACGCCACCAACAATATCGCCGAACTCGAAGCGGTGCGCACCGCACTTGCCGCGCTCAAGCGCAGGGATCTGCCTGTGCGGCTTCACACTGACAGCAGTTATGTGCACGGACTTTTGGTCAAAAACTGGAAGGCGCGGCAGAATCCGGAGCTGGTTGGCGCGCTGAGGGAGTTGGCAAGCCAGTTTTCAGACCTTAAGATCATCAAGGTTCGCGGGCACAGCGGGGTTGCAGACAATGAACAGGCCGATCATCTGGCCACATCAGCCATTGACAAAAAAGGTGCAGGCAATTGAGCCATATCCGAAAACAAGCCCACGGCCGGTGGTTTAAAAAATAAAAACCCCGCAAACGCCTGGCGCAGCGGGGCCTGGGACCGGAAACAGCCCTGGACAGTTACAGAAGACGGCTATTTTTCCGCTTTTAACTCTTCGAGTTGCTTTTTGAGCTCTTCATTTTCCTTGCGGTATTTTTCCGCTTCGCTTTCGCTCTGGCCAGAGCCGCCGGGCTCCACGCCCGTGTCTTTCTGCCAGGTATCTTTCAACTCGTCAAAGCCCAGATACAAAGCCAGGCAACCGCCGAGGAGCAGCATCACCGGAATGGCACCCGCCAGAAGCTGCAGAAATGCATCAAACCAGATTGCCAGACCGATTACGCCGATTACAGCTGCGACTGCACCGCCAATTAAAGTTTTCATAACGCCACGTCCTCCTTTGTTTAATATTTATGATCGGATCACAATATTGATTGTTTCGATCAGGTGGGACCCACCTCTCGTGTTTTTGAGAATAACAAATTTCCATCTAACACAGGCGAATTTGTAAAGCAAGCAAAAACCCTGGGAACTGATGCCACATCCCGGGGCCGCCCGGAGCACTGATATCCGCACCAAAGGCACGGATCCGTTTGCCGCTTGAAAAGCCTTGGCCAACTTGGTATGGTTCCATAAAAACTCTTTACCAAAAAGGCGGCAGCCATGGCTTATAATCGACACCCGCTGCAGGGAAAAGCAGCAGCTGACAAAACCCCGCAAGATGACATGAATCCAGCGGACAGCGAAATAACTCCGTTTTTCTGCTATCTGCCGGCCTGCAGAGGATTGCTGGCGCGGTTGATCAGCATCCTTTTGTTTAACCGCCCGAAAATCGATGCCCAACTCCAGCAGACGGTCCGGGAACTCAACCATTCAGGCATTGTCGTGTATATCAGCAAGTACCGCAGCAAATTTGAGTATTTTTTTTATCACTGCAGGTACCGCAAGGAAGGTCTGCCCTATCCTGTTCTTGGTTTTGATTATTCCACCTGCTTCTGGCAGCCTTTGAAACGGGTCTTTGACGGCTTTGTTTTCAACGTCGGCTATTTGTTGAAGCATTTTTCCTGGCCGGATCCTTACCAGCAGCACTTTTATCGCAACCGGCTTTTGGCCGGGGATGCGGCAATGGTTTCGCTGATCGAGGAAAAGCAGAGTTACCGCCAGCTTGCCAAATCCGGCACTGACCCCATGGACTACCTCATCGAGATCCAAAAAACCATAGATACGCCAATTTACCTGGTTCCCCAGCTCATTCTCTATGACCGGGACCCCCAGACCACCTGGCTGACGCTCACGGATGTTATTTTCGGCACCCGGGAAAAACCCGGTCGGCTGCGCAGGCTCTGGATGATGCTCAAGCGGCCCGGCAAGATCTGGATTGAGGGCGCTGAAATTGTCAATCTCAAAGATTTTCTCCAGACCCGGGAAGCCACCAGTCTCAATCAAAAAAGCCAGGCCATTTATTTGCGCCGGTTTCTCATCGACCGGATCAACCGGCACCGGCAGTCCATTACCGGACCGGTTCTCAAAACCCGCACGGAAATTATGCAGGGGGTGCTGACCCATCCCGAAACCCAGCGCATCATTTCCGAATATGCGGCCGAACACAAGGTCCCCATTTACAAGGCCCAGAAGGAAGCCGCGGATTTTCTCGATGAAATTGCCGCCAACTACAACCTCAAGATTATCAAGATCTTTGATATCTGCCTGCGCTGGATTTTCCGGGCCATGTTCGACGGCATGGTGGTGGACCAGGAAGGCCTGGACAGGATCCGGCAGGCCTCCAAAACCGGGCCCCTGGTGCTGGTGCCCTGCCACAAAAGCCATCTGGATTATCTGATCCTTTCTTTTGTGTTTTTTCACAACAACCTGCCCTGCCCGCATATTGCCGCAGGCAAAAACCTTTCGTTCTGGCCCATCGGGCCGTTGTTTCGGGGCGGCGGGGCATTTTTTCTCAGGCGGACTTTTAAAGGCGAGCCCCTGTATCCAAAGATCTTTTCGGCTTATATCAACAAACTGCTCACAGAAGGCTTTCACATGGAGTTTTTCATCGAGGGGGGCCGAAGCCGCACCGGCAAACTGCTGCCGCCAAAAATCGGCTTTCTGTCCCTGCTTGTGGATGCCTACATGAAAAACAACTGGGATGACATGCTCTTTGTGCCCATCTTTATCGGATATGACCGGGTCCTGGAGGAAAAAGCCTATATCCACGAAATGGAAGGGGGCAAAAAAAGCCCGGAGAGCCTGATCAATATCGTGAAGGCCAGAAAATTTCTCAAAAAGAAATACGGCAAGATTTATATCAACTTCCATGAGCCCTTTTCCTTAAAACAGCATTTTTCCCAAAGCAGCACCCCGTTTTTCAAGCTGGACCGTGAAACCCGGGGACAGAAGTTGCACACTTTCGGGGAAAAAATCATCAGCGCCATTAACAGCCAGGCCGTGATCACCCCCCATGCGGTGGTGGCCGCCACGCTGCTCAACTGCTCCCAGAAGCGCATTTATTATCGCCAGCTGCTGGAACATGCCGAAACCTACATGAAGTATTTGTCCATGCGGGGAGTCAAGCTCACCGACACCCTTTACATTGACAACCAGGGGGCCTTTGACACGGTGTTAGACACCTTTATCTCGAACAAATACATTGAACGCTCCGCATCCACCAACCCGGCCGGCACACCGCCGAATCCCATTTTCAAGATCCATGAAAACAAGCGGCCCAACCTGGAATATTACAAGAACAACGGAGTGATCTTTTTTGCGCCCGCGGCCTTTACCGCACTTTCCATTCTGGCCCTTGACGCATTCCAGTTCACCGCAGAGGACCTGTATCCCCATTACGGGTTTTTAAAGGATTTTTTCGCCCTGGAATTTATTTTTGACCCGGAAGAGGATGTGGAAGTCTCGGTGCGCAAAAACATCAAGGCGTTTATCGACGATGCCGTACTCACCCCGCATCCGGCCCTGCCGGAGACCTATAACGTGACATCTGCGGGATTTCGCAAGCTCAATCTGTTTGCGGGATTTCTCACGGCCTATTTTGAATCCTACTGGGTGGTGCTCAATTTCTACATGCGCTATACCCGGGGGCCGATTCTTGAACGCAGAAATTACACCAAAAAAATTCAGGCCCTGGGCAGCCGCATGTACAGGAGAAACGAAATTCTGCGAAAGGAAGCCCTGTTTAAAATCAATTACAAAAATGCAGTGGCGTTTTTTACCAGCCAGGGCTTAAACAATCCGGAAAATCCGGAAGACCAGGAAGTGCTGGACTTTTACACGCAAAAAATCCAGTTCTACCGGCGCTGCCTTCCCAATTAGGATCTGTGATTTTTCAAATGCCGGATAACGCTTTTAATGCACTGATCCTT
The DNA here is from genome assembly GCA_021737045.1 of Desulfobacteraceae bacterium. Lineage (GTDB taxonomy): Bacteria > Desulfobacterota > Desulfobacteria > Desulfobacterales > Desulfosalsimonadaceae > Desulfosalsimonas. Next base: position 12,564 of record JAIPES010000054.1, read on the forward strand.
GCCGCAGGGCTGGGCACGCGCCTGCGCCCCCACAGCCGGAAGGTGCCCAAACCCCTGTTTGCCGTGGCCGGCCGGCCGGCTATTGACATCATCATCTCCCGGCTGATCGATGCCGGGGTGGGCACCATTACGGTCAATGTTTTTCACCTTCCTGACCAGATTACCGGATATATCGCATCCCGCAATTACCAGGTGCCGGTTGTCTGCCGGCGGGAGCCGCACCTGCTGGGCACCGGCGGTGCCATCGGCAATTTCTCAGACGTGCTGGGCAACCGGCCTTTTGTGATGATCAACAGCGACATCTTAACCGATATTGCCATTGCAGACATGGTCCGGCACCACAATGCCAGGAGCCCGGCAGCCACTCTGGTCATGCACGACCACCCGGATTACAACAAGGTGGCCGTGGATCCGGAGGGACGCATTGCCGCCTTTACCCCCCCGGCCGGCCGGAATCAAAGCCTTATGGCATTTACCGGCCTGCAGGTGATCGATCCGGTGATTTATGAATATATTACACCCAAACAGGCGGTGAGCAGCATTGACCTGTTTTCCGCCATGATCGCAGACGGTCGGAGAATCGAAGCATACCGGGTCTCGGGCCATTACTGGATGGACCTGGGCACGCCCCGTTGCTTCCGGCAGGCGGTAATCGACACCATGGCTCCGGAAATATTCCAACGCCTCACAGGACAAAAACCCCGTGCAGATGATCTTTACTGCCGGGCCCTGGCCGGGGACGGCTCGGACCGGCAGTGGCTTCGGATTGGATTTAACAACCAAAGCCTGATCGTGGCCGACCATGGCATCAACACGAACAAGGCGGTCACGGAGTTTGATGCCTTTGTGGCCATTGGCCGCCATCTTTTTGACAAGGGTGTTTGTGTGCCCGAAATCCACGGCCATGACCGTTTTTCCGGGCTTGTGTTTGTATCTGACCTGGGAGACACCCTGCTGCAGCAAGCCGTTGAAAACGCACCCGGCACCGACCTTGTTGAAAAATATTACAAAAGCGTCATTGACCGGCTAATGGATATGCACAGCCGGGGGTCTGAAGGTTTTGATCCGGCCTGGGCCTATCAGGGCGCCGTCTATGACCGACAGATGATCCTGGAAAAAGAAGGCCGCTACTTTGTGACGGCGTTTTTGCAGAATTATCTGGAAATGGCAAAAATTGAAACAAAGGCCCTTGAATCCGAGTTCTGCGCCATGGCGGATGTGATTTCCGAATCCTGTTGCTACGGGTTTATGCACCGGGATTTTCAGTCCCGGAACATCATGGTCACCCAAAAAGGCTTTTTTTTCATTGATTTTCAGGCCGCACGCATCGGGCCTCTGGAATATGACCTGGCATCGCTTATAACAGACCCCTATGTGGCCCTTGCCCCGGAGCTCCAGAACCGGCTTGTGGATTATGCAATGCACCAATTGGGCATCAGGGGCGGCAGGGGGAAAAAAACCTTTCAAAAAGGATACCGCTGCTGCGCCATATCGAGAAACCTCCAGGCCCTTGGCGCCTATGGCCGGCTGGTCCGGGAAAAGGGCAAAACAGAGTTTGCCTCCTACATGCCCGCAGCCCTGGCCAACCTGAAAAGACTCACTGCCGGGGCCGCAGACCCGCCCCTGCCTGTTCTGGCAAAGACCGTTACCCATGCCGGCCGGCTCCTGGGCAGGCGGCGGCACGAAAAATGAGTTTCCCCGGAAATCCTAAAACTGATATAATCGCCAACCAACAAAGAAATAACTTCTCGATTTTACTTAACACTTAATCGCTTAAAACTTAACACTGCCTGTAAAAAAGACTTTTTACAGGCTCACCAATTTTTGAAAGGAAATTTTGTATGCAGCCCATTTCTTTGATGATAAACGGCCTGCCCGGAAACGTGGCAGCCATGCTTGCGGACAAGGCAGCCAAAGACAGCCGGTTTCAGCTCATTGACGCCTCTTTGACCGGTGCTGAAATCACGACGACCACACATGCGGTCAACGACCGCAGCATCGCGCTGATTCCGCCCAAAGACCGCCAGGGGGCCATTGCCGAAATCAGACAAGCCCACAAGGACTTTATCGCCATTGATTTCACTCACCCCTCTGCTGTCAATGACAATGCCCGGTTTTACTGTGCAAACCAGATTCCCTTTGTCATGGGCACCACCGGCGGCGACCGGCAGGAGCTGGTGGCCACGGTTGAAAACTCGGATACCTGCGCGGTGATCGCCCCGAACATGGCCAAGCAGATCGTGGGTTTCCAGGCCATGATGGCCTATGCGGCCCAAAACTTTCCCAACCTGTTTGCCGGGTATGAACTGACCATCGAGGAAAGCCACCAGCAGACCAAGGCCGACACCTCGGGCACGGCCAGGGCCATGGTGGATTATTTCAACAAGCTGGGCGCAGATTTTTCCCAAAGCGATATCATCCGGATCCGCGACCCCCAAGAGCAGAAAGACCGGCTGGGCGTGGACGAACAATACCTGTCCGGCCACGGCTGGCACACCTACACCCTGGTTTCGCCGGACAAGACCGTGACCTTCCGGTTTACCCACAATGTCAACGGCCGGGACATTTATGCCCAGGGAACCTTTGACGCGGTTTTGTTTCTGGCCGGAAAAATCGACCAGGGTCAAAAGGGCGGGGTCTTTTCCATGATCGACGTGCTAAAGCAGGGCTAATGCGGCAAATGGGAAACAAAGCGCTGATTTTCCGATTTTTTGCGGCTACTGCTGCGGCACTTTTCTGGATCCTGGCCTCGTCGCCGTGCCCGGCGCAAACCTTTCCGGAACCCGGGTGGCAGGACCGCCCCGACCCCTTGGCATCGCCCAAGGCCCGGCAGGGCGGGGAAATCTGCGTTTTCGGGGGCCAGTACCCCAAAAGCATGAACTATTACACGGACAACAATGTATTATCCGCCCAGCTGTTTTCCCTGATGTATGACAGTCTGTTGTCCCTGCATTCCACCGGCCTGGAATATGAACCCGGGCTTGCTGCACAATGGGAAATATCAGCAGACAAAAAAACCTTCACATTTCACATAGACCCGGATGCGCGCTGGAGCGACGGCCGGCCCGTGACCGCAGGGGATGTGGCCTGGACCTATGCGGCGATCATGGACCCGGCCCACATGACCGGATCCCACAAGGTCAGCCTGGAGCGATTCAAGCCCCCAGAAATCATCGATAAGCGCACCATCCGGTTTAGCGCAAAATCGGTCCACTGGAAAAATCTGCTGGCCCTGGGCGGGCTCAACATTCTTCCCAAACACGCTTTTTCAGGAAAGGATTTCAACAAAATCAACTTTTCCTTTCCCGTGGTCTCAGGTCCGTACAGGCCCGGGCAAATCCGGGAAGGCACGTCTCTGGAAATGGAGAAAAGAGACAACTGGTGGCAGGCCGGTTTTGCCCGAAACCAGGGGAAATACAATTTCAACACACTGAGATTCAGGTTTTACGCTGAGCGGCAAAATGCCTTTGAAGCCTTTAAAAATGGCAGGATTGACCTGTTTCCGGTCTACACCTCCAGGATCTGGATCCAGGAAACAACCGGGGTTTCTTTTTTGCGCAACCACATCCTGAAGCAAAAGATCCACAACCACAAGCCAGTGGGCTTCCAGGGCTTTGCCATGAACATGCGCAAGCCGCCCTTTGACGATGTCCGGGTGCGAAAGGCCATGGCCCTTTTGCTGGACCGGAAAAAAATGAACCAGACCCTGATGTACAGCCAGTATTTTCTGCACCGCTCCTATTACGAGGATCTTTACTCCGATGCCAACCCGTGCCCGAACCCGCTGATCAAAGTCAACCAAAAGCAGGCGCGCCGGCTGCTTGACCAGGCCGGCTGGCAGGTCAACCCCGAAACCGGGTGGCGGGAAAAACAGGGCCGGAAGCTGACCATCCGGTTTCTGTCCCGGGATGCGGCATCTGAGAAATTTCTGTCCATTTACGCCGAGGACTTAAAGGATGCGGGCATTGATCTGGTGATTGACAAAAAGGACTGGGCCGCCTGGGCCAGGGACATGGATGAATTTAATTTCCAGATGACATGGGCGGCCTGGGGTGCGTCCATGTTTAAGGACCCCGAGGGGATGTGGGCATCAGATGAAGCCCACAGGCAGGGAAGCGCCAATATCACCGGATTTTCAGATCCAGAGGTGGACCGGCTCATCAAGGCCCAGAAAACCGAATTTGACATTGAAAAACGGCACCGGATCTGCCGGCAGATCGACCAGATCGTATTTGCCGCCCATCCTTATGTTCTGCTGTGGAACATCGACTACACAAGGCTTTTGTACTGGAACAAATTCGGCACCCCGGCCACGGTGCTGTCAAAATACGGCGATGAGATGAGCGCGCTGACCTACTGGTGGCACGACCCGGATGCCGCCGCCCTGCTCAAAGAGGCGGTAAAGCGGGATTTGTCCCTGCCGCCAAAAGCGCCGGCAATCTATTTTGACGAAATGTTTTCAGAAGATTTTTCGCCAACCAGCTCATAAACCTTTTTTAACGCCTGTTCCAGGTTTTCGGGCCTGGAGCCGCCCGCCTGTGCCATGTCCGGCCGGCCCCCACCGCCGCCGCCCACTTCTGCGGCCACGTGCCTGATGATGTTTCCGGCATGGAACCGGTCTGTTAAATCCTTGGTCACCACGGCGATCAAAAGCGCCTTTTGCCCCTGGACCGCGCCGAGCACCACCACCCCGGAACCGATCTTTTCCCGGAACTGGTCGGCGATGCTGCGCAGGGCCCCGGGGTTGTCTGCCTGAACGCTTTTGGCCACCACCTTGACGCCGTTGACCGAGCTGACCTCATCGCTCATCTGATCCGCAGAGGCGGATGCCAGCTTCAGCTTGAGCTGCTCCACCTGTTTTTCCAGGTTTTTCTGCCCGGTTAGCAAGCCCTCCACCCGGCCGGCCACGGCCTCGGGCCGGTCCTTTAACAGGCGGGCGGCCTCATTTAGACACCGGTTGATCTCCTGGATGTGGGCAAATGCCGCCCGGCCGGTCATGGCCTCGATGCGGCGCACGCCCGAGGCCACGCTGGCCTCGGAGAGAATCTTGAAGACACCGATATCCCCGGTTCGCCCGGTATGGGTGCCCCCGCACAGCTCCTGGCTGAAATCCTCAAGGGAAATCACCCGGACCCGGTCGCCGTATTTTTCCTCAAAAAGGGCCATGGCCCCGGTTTTAAAAGCCTCTTCTGCGTCCATCTCCTCCACGGACACGGCGAGGTTTTCCCGGATGCGTTCATTGACGCGAATCTCAATTTCCTCGATGGTTTCGGCATCGATCCGGGAAAAATGGGTGAAGTCAAAACGCAGCCGGTCCGGGCCCACAAGCGAGCCGGCCTGGCGCACATGCTCTCCGACCACCTGGCGCAGACACTTGTGCAGGATATGGGTGGCCGTGTGATTGCGCGCCGTGTCCCGCCGGTTTTCCGGGTCCACGGACAGGGTGGCGGTGTCGTTTTTGCACACCTTGCCCGAAACCACCCGGCCCCGGTGGATAATCAGGCCCGTGGGATCCTTGAAGGTGTCTTCCACCCGGATTTCAAAACCGGGCCCGGAAATTGTGCCCGTATCTGCCACCTGTCCGCCGGATGTGGCGTAAAAAGGCGTTTTTTCCGCCACCACCTCAATGGGGGAATCAGCCTGGGCTTCATCCACGGCTGAACCGTCGACCACCAGCAGCATGAGGGCGGACTCGCAGGTCAGCCGGTCATAGCCCACAAATTCCGGGCGCTGGTCCGTGGAGGCGGAAAAATTGCGGTAGGCCTCACTGATGGACGAAAATGCGGCCACGCTGCGTGATTGCTCCCGGCGCTGTGCCATGGCCTTGTCAAAGCCGTCCATATCCAGATCCAGGCCCTTGTCGCGCACAACGTCCCGGACAATGTCCACGGGAAAACCAAAGGTGTCATAAAGCTTGAAAATCACTTCCCCGGGCACCACAGTGGAGTTTTCCCGCTGCATCTGCTCCATGGTTTCCGCCAGCAGTTTTAAGCCGTGGTCAAGGGTTTCGAGAAACCGCACTTCCTCGTTTTTCACCACATTGGTGATAAACACCCGGTCTTCAAACAGTTCCGGATAGGCTTCCTTCATGATCTCAAAAACCGGCTCCACAGTCTTGTGCAGAAACGGTTCGGTCAGGCCGATGTTTCTGCCGTAGCGGATGGCCCGGCGCATGATGCGCCGCAGCACGTATCCCCTGCCCTCGTTTGAAGGCAATACTCCGTCCCCGATCAAAAATGCCCCGGCCCGGCTGTGATCGGCAATGACCTTGACCGCCACATCGGTTGGGTCATCAACTCCCATCTGGCGGCCGGACAGAGATTCGATGACCTTGATGATGGGGGTAAACAGGTCGGTGTCAAAATTGGTGGGCACATCCTGGATAATGGAGGCAATGCGCTCCAGCCCCATTCCCGTGTCAATGCTCGGCCTGGGAAGCGGGGTCATCTGCCCGTCTTCTGAGCGGTTGTACTGCATAAACACCAGATTCCAGATTTCCAGGTACCGGTCGCACTCGCATCCGGGCATGCAGTCGGGCGAGCCGCAGCCGGCGGCCGCGCCCCGGTCGATGAGAATCTCCGAGCAGGGGCCGCAGGGGCCGGTTTCGCCCATGGACCAGAAATTGTCTTTCTCCCCCAGGCGGACAATGCGCTCCGGGTCCACGCCGATGTGATCGCGCCAGATCTCAAAGGCCTCCTCATCATCGAGATAAACCGTGACCCACAAATCCTTTGGGGCAAGGCCCAGACCATCAACCAGAAGCTCCCAGGCATAGCCGATGGCCTCTTTTTTGAAATAATCGCCAAAGGAAAAATTGCCCAGCATTTCAAAAAAGGTGTGGTGCCGGGCCGTGTAGCCCACGTTTTCCAGGTCGTTGTGCTTGCCCCCGGCCCGCAGGCACTTCTGGGAAGTGGCCGCGCGGTTGTAGGCGCGCTTTTCCTCGCCGAGAAACACCCGCTTGAACTGCACCATGCCGGCATTGGTAAACAGCAGGGTGGGATCATCCTGGGGCACCAGCGAGGAACTGCGGACAATCTGGTGATTTTTTTGTGCAAAATAGTCGAAAAACTTCTTTCGGATCTCATTTCCCGTCATGAGCTTCCCCTATTTTTCCGCTGCTTCGGGTTCGCTGCCGGCGGGCTCCTGGCCGGCTTCGGCTGTGGCCTCCTGCTTTGTGCCCGGGGTCAGGCCCAGGGCCGTCTTGACCCGGTCGCGCAAGTTGGCGTG
>JAIPES010000055.1 GCA_021737045.1 Desulfobacteraceae bacterium
GTCTGATTTCAGATGGTGCCGTAAAAAGTTCAAGATCAAGGCTTGCGAAATTTCGAAGAATGCAGCGTACTTATCCGTACGTGAAATTCTGAGAAATTGCGCGTAACGCAGATATTGGACTTTTTACGGCGCCATCAATCTTATCAAGGCAATCCTGTAAAACACAACAAAACAATAAAACCATTTTTTTGAAACCAAATTGTTGCAAAAAAAACGTCGTTTAACCCCTTTAACTTTGTTTTGAATTGCGCTATAGTGTCATTTTCTAATTCAGTTATCCGTTGAACCCATGATCTTCCAACCCCAAGCAAAAGGAGTGTACTATGTCCAATGCCTATGAAGCGGCCTACCAGCGTTCCCTCAATGATCCGGAAGGCTTCTGGGGCGAAATTGCCGAAGACTGCCACTGGTTTAAAAAATGGGACCGGGTGCTGGATGATTCCAACAAGCCCCTCTACAGGTGGTTTACCGGCGGGATGATCAACACCTGCTACAATGCCCTGGATTTCCATGTGGATGACCGGGGCCGGGGCGATCACCTCGCCCTGATCTATGACAGCCCGGTGACAAACACCATACGCAAATACACCTATTCTGAACTTCGCGATATTGTGGCCCGGTTTGCCGGGGTTCTGACAAATAAGGGAGTGACCAAGGGCGACCGGGTGATTATCTATATGCCCATGATCCCCGAAGCCCTTGTGGCCATGCTGGCCTGCGCCCGCATCGGGGCCATTCATTCGGTTGTTTTCGGCGGTTTTGCCGCAAAAGAGCTTGCCACCCGCATTGATGACGCCCGGCCGAAAGTCATGGTGTCGGCATCCTGCGGTATCGAGGGCCAGCGGGTCATTGCCTACAAGCCCCTGCTGGATGAAGCCATCCGGCTGTCAAAACACAAGCCTGAATCCTGTATCCTCTATCAGCGTCCCCAGGAGCATGCACCGCTTAACGAGGACCGGGACTCGGACTGGGAGGAAGGCATGAAAAACGCCGATCCTGTGGACTGCGTGCCCGTGGAAGCCACAGATCCGCTTTATATCCTCTACACCTCGGGCACCACCGGCCAACCCAAGGGCGTGGTCCGCGACAACGGCGGACATGTGGTGGCCCTGAAATGGACCATGAAGGCCATTTACGACATTGACGAAGATGATGTCTGGTGGGCGGCTTCTGACGTGGGCTGGGTTGTGGGCCATTCCTACATTGTCTACGCCCCGCTGTTTAAGGGATGCACCACGGTGCTCTTTGAGGGAAAACCAGTGGGAACCCCGGATGCCGGGGTCTTCTGGCGGGTGATTTCCGAGCACAAGGTAAAATGCATGTTTACCGCGCCAACAGCCTACCGGGCCATCCGACGCGAAGATCCCCAGGCGGACCTGCTGCACCAGTATGACCTTTCGCATTTCAAGATCCTGTTTCTGGCCGGAGAGCGCTCTGATCCGGCTACCATTCAGTGGTCGGAAAAACATTTAAATGTTCCGGTCATTGACCACTGGTGGCAGACCGAAACCGGCTGGGCCATTGCCGCCAACTGCATGGGGCTGCATTTCTTTCCGGTCAAGTACGGATCGCCCACCAAGGCAGTGCCCGGCTGGGACGTGCGGGTGTTGAATTCGGCCAACGAGGAAATGCCGCCGGGCGAAATCGGTGCGCTTTCAGTCAAACTGCCCCTTCCTCCGGGCACCCTGCCCACCTTGTGGGAAAACGACCAGCGCTACATTGACGCTTATCTCAAAGAATATCCGGGCTATTACAAGACCGCGGACGCCGGCATGGTCGATGAGGAAGGCTACATTTACGTGATGTCGCGAACCGATGACATTATCAACGTGGCCGGACACCGTCTGTCCACCGGTGCCATGGAAGAAGTGCTGGCCTCCCACCCGGACGTGGCCGAAGCCGCAGTGCTGGGTGTCCATGATGAACTCAAGGGCCAGGTACCCGTGGGCTTTCTGGTGCTAAACGCCGGGGTGGCAAAGGAAAAAGAAGAGATCCTGAAGGAAGTGGTGGCCATGGTGCGCGACCAGATCGGTCCGGTGGCGGCGTTTAAAAAAGCCGCTGTTGTCAAACGGCTGCCCAAGACCCGCTCGGGCAAAATCCTGCGGGGCACCATCCGGAAAATCGCAGACCAGCAGGAGGTCAAAACCCCTGCCACCATCGATGATCCGGCCATCCTGGATGAAATCCGGGAAGTGCTGGCCGAAATCGGCCTGGGAAAAACCGGAAGCTGATATAGTGATACCGCTCGCTGCATGATGTGTGTTTGCCGATGGCCCGGCAAAACGGGCCATCGGCAAAACCATTATTTGAAACAAAACACCCGGGACCTTTGGCCGTGCTCAGGCAAAATAGAGCCGGGACAGGTTTTCTGCAATACAGGCGGGCTTTTCACTGCCTTCCAGTTCAATGATCACACGCCAGGTCAGCTGGACCCCGCCGGTGACCTCATCAACGGCCAGAAGGGTCATCCCGGGCCTGACCCGGCTGCCGGCGGGCACGGGCGCGGCAAACCGGACCCGGTTTAACCCGTAGTTCACCGTCATCCTGGCAGGCGGCAATTCAACGGTATCTCCCATGACCCGGGGCAGCAGGGAAAGGGTCAGAAAGCCGTGGGCAATGGTAGTGCCAAAGGGCGACTCTTTTGCCGCGCGCTTCTCATCGAGATGAATCCACTGGTAATCGCCTGTTGCTTCTGCAAACAGGTTGATCTGCTCCTGGGTGACCGGATACCAGTCCCCCACTGCAATTTCCTCACCGATTTTCTCCCTGAGTTGTTCAACTGTTTCAAATCTGATTTTTGCCATAAAAAAACAGGCTCCTTTTTATCTGAGTACCAGGGTGTGCTGAGTATTTTCGGAAATGGCGCTGTCGCTGAACCACCAGTAGAGTTTGCGGCCGTCCATAAAGGCTTCCACCTGATCTTTTTGATGGGGACTCAACAGTCTTCCGGTCACACCGCCGGGCAAAACCGCGGCCACTTTGTCCGCATCGGCCATGTCAACAACCATGCGCAGCGACGCACAATGGGTTACCTCAAAGGGATTTTGGTAATCATACCAGCCGCGGCAGAGGGTTTCCCCTGAGCCGGGCATGGGCATGGGCCCGGTGCCCAGCAGGGTCTTGCCCAACCCCTGACGCCGGACCGGATGGACCAGTTCCAGGGTATGGATCTTTCCCCACTGCCATTGATCCATATCTGTTCCAAGGTCCTCCTGCAGTGCATCACGGGCCTGCACGGCCGCCTGCCTGAAAAGTTCGGCCATGGTTTCGGTCTTCTCCGGGGTCTTTTTGTTGTTAAACCACGGGGACCGGCCGGAAAGCACCATCTGCTGGAGCCGCTCCTGCCAGAAATACCAGTTATTGAGCATTCTTTGAGCGGTTTCGGACCCGAGTTCGTCTTCAAACACAAGCCTTGCAAACCGGATATACACGGACTGAAACACTGCAGGGGCCGCCTGGTCCGGGTCATCAAAAAAATCCCAGTCTGCAAGGATCTGTCCCATCTTCCGGGTCTCATCGCCGGCCAAAAGGGCCCGGGCCATGACCGGTGCAATCTTTTCAGCCATGGAATTAAAGGTATCGCGCTGGTACTGCCAGTGGATATCCACGTCTTTTGGCCCGGGGCTGGCCATGAGTTCTTTCAGGCGCTCATACCTGTAGGAGGGGGCGAAAAATGAGGAATAATAAAAAGGATAATCAGCAGCCACGGTTTTGTGATTGCAGGTGCCCAGCCAGTTTCTTTCCGGATTGCTGCTGTGGGGCATCTGGTTTTGCGAAATCCAGCCGACCCAATTGTCCCTTTCGTCTGTGACCTTGCGCGGGAAAGTGCCGTCATTGCCTGCACGAACCGGAATTTTGCCAGAGGCCCGGTATCCGATATTTCCCCGGCTGTCGGCAAACACCCAGTTGAGGCACAGCATGGGAATCCGGGAAACGGCATCATGCAGATCCGCGGCGGATTGTGCGGTGATCACGTCAGCCAGTCCGATTTCGGAAGACATGGTTTCTGCCGGCGCCCAGCGAAGAGTGATGACGCGATCTGAATCCAGCCCGGAAAACACACCGGACACCACTGGCCCCCTGCGGGTGCGGCGAATGTCAATCTTTTCTTCGCGCATATTGCCCGGGGCATCCTTGTCCTTGATGCGCAGGATTTCAGTGATGCTTTCAAACGGCACCGAATCCCCGCCTTCCATGTAATGATCCGGATTGTCCGGATCCACGGTTTCCACGTAAAGATCCTGCATGTCACCGTAGTTGTTGGTCATGGCCAGGCTGACATGTTGGGTGCGGCCCATGGCCATTCCCGGCAGCCCCGGAATGTTGACGCCCACGCAACGGATCTCCGGGGTAATGATTCCCAGGGGATACCAGACACCCGGCAGCAGCCTGGGATCAAGATGCGGGTCTCCGGCCAATATCGCCCCGCTGCCGGCGGATAGCGCCGGACTCACCGCCCAGTTGTTGCTGCCCAGATCCAGACGCATGGGCGGCAGGCTTTCACCCCGGCGGACCGGGCGGCCAACGGCAGTTTGCCTGTAAAACAGAAGATCCCCGGGCAATTGGTAATCGAAATCTCCGTCATCCTCCGGATCATCCGGATTGATGTTCACCGGCAGAACCTGCCGGATCCGGTCCGATCCCACGGCTTCCAGAAGCCCCAGGGCCGTGATTTCCGTGCTCAGGTTGGCGGATGTACTCCAGGCCATGTAATAGAGAATCGAAAGGGAATCGGCAACGTTCCAGGGTTCAGGCTCGATGCCGGCCAGCCGGAAAGCCAGGTGAACGTCTTTCGGGGTTTTTTCAATAAAGGCGTTAATGCCGGCCACATAGGCTTCAAAAAAGCGGCGGGTTTTGTTATCCAAAAGTTGCGCCTGCTTTTTGGCGATTCGATGCAGGCCGATGGTGCGCATTTTAATGTCCAGCTCCCTGGCCTCGGCCCCGGCCAGCTCACAGACCCGGCCCTGGGCCACCAATCGGGCCAGGTGCATGGAAAACAACCGGTCCTGGGCGGTCACAAACCCCTGGGCTTTAAGGGCGTCCGGGAGGTTTTCCGCATAAACATAGGCCATCTGCTTTTCATCGCGCTTGACCGTGACCGGCGCACTGAGCCCGGAAATCTCCAGTTCACCGTCCTTTTTATAATCATTGAAATACAAAAGCCCCAGATAGACGGCCCCGGCGGCAAGCAGCAAAACGGCTGCCCCGGCAACAAGACCCCTGATCCATTTCACGGTGACTTGCTCCTTGGTTGATGGTTTCGTAAAAAGTAAGTTTTCAGATGGTGCCGTAAAAGTTCAAGATCAAGGCTTGCGCGATTGTCGAAGAATGCAGCGTACTTATCCGTACGTGAAATTCTGAGGAATCGCGCGTAACGCAGATATTGGACTTTTCACGGCGCCATCTTGGTTGCAGGATAAAAAACAGGCAGGACAACCCGGCAGCCTGACGCCTAAATTTCACAGGCCTCTTCTTTGGCCTTGGCCTTGCGGTTTTCAACATAATGGGCTGCGGCCAGCGCAGCCATGCACCCGTCAGCACAGGAGAGCACGATCTGGCGGGCGTATTTCTCCCGCAGATCCCCGATGGCATAAATGCCGGCAATGCTGGTGGCGCACTGCTCATCTGTGATCACAAACCCCTCGGAATTGAGCTTCACCCCTGCGGGCACCAGGTCATTGTTGGGCACAAACCCGATAAAAATGAAAACACCGTCAATGGGGAGATCCCGCTGCTCACCGGTCTGGGTGTCTTTTAAGCGCAGATTGTTCACCCCGGATTCATCTGCCTGAATCTCGGATACCACCGAATTCCAGAGCACTTCCATGTTGCAGTCATCTTCCACGCGCTTTTGCAGAATCATGCTGGCGCGCAGGGCATCCCTGCGATGGATGATATAAACCTGTTTTGCCAGCTTGGCCAGATAAAGCCCCTCCTCGCACGCGGAATCACCGCCGCCGACCACGGCCACGTTCTTGTCCCTGAAAAAAAATCCGTCGCACACGGCACAATAAGAAACCCCTTTACCGTATAGCGTATTTTCCCCGGGTACTCCGAGCTGGCGCGGACTTCCGCCGGTGGCCAGAACCACCGCATGGGTATTGATCTGCCGGCCTCCGGCCAAGCGTACGGTGTGAAAATCAAGGCCCGGCTCCACTGCGGTGACCTCGTCTGAGACCTGCTCTAAGCCGTAGGATGCGGCATGCTCGGCAAACTGCATGGCCAGTTCGGCCCCGCTGATGCGGGTAAAACCCGGATAGTTTTCCACTTCGTCTGAAAGGTTGATCTGCCCGCCGGGAGCACCTTTTTCAACCAGCACCGTCTTTAATGCCCCCCGCATGGCATAAATGGCTGCGGACAGCCCTCCGGGACCGCCGCCGATAATCACCAGATCATATATTTCATTGTCTGACATCCCAAACGCCTCCTTTTAAAAACCTTTATAAATCACGAAAACTCCGTTTAAATACAGGCCAATGGTAGCCCCGGAACCTTGAAATGTCAAACCAGGGCACCAAAATATCAATTTCTCCAGCGCTCGAGATTGTCCAGAAAGGTTCTGGCCCGGCGAATGTTTTGCTGCAGTTTGGGGTCATCGGGCTTGAGTTCCAGGCCCTGCTCCCAGGTTTTCAAAGCCTTTTGCAGGTCGCCGCGGGTATAGAGAAACCGGCCGCGCTCCAGCAGGGTTTCGACTTCCCTGTCAATCCGGTTCTCCAGCCGCCGGCGCCGGTCCTTGACCTGCCCGGGCTTGAGCGCCTGCATTTCTGCAAGGATTTTTCGGGCCGCCGGCAGGTTGCCGTTTTCCATGGCCTGGTTGAAATCCCGGGCCATGATGGACCACTTTTCCTCGTTTCGGGTTTCTTCCTGCCGGCTGGATTCAATCCGCAGGTCCTGGCGGTGAAAATGAATTTCCGCAAGCAGATTCCGGGCTGCGGTGCTTGGCACCAGACGGTTTGAAAGGCCCAGAACCCGGCCGGCCATCACCAATTCCCGATCCCTGATGGCCTGCTGCCCCTTTTCAAAAAGCCGGCTGGCGGTCTGCTCAACAGCTTCTTCAAATTCCCGGTACCTGCGGCGCGATTCATAGCTGTCATGCCGGGCATAAAACAGATTTTCCCGGTTGTCGCGGATGGCCAGCAGATAGCGGCCCCGCTCCAGGAGCAATTCCAGTTCATTGTCAAAAATGATCTGCCGGCGCAAGGACTCGTATTGCTTAAACGTCTCTTTCAGACCCGGCGCATCCGGAAACCGGTCACGGGCCATTTGAATCTCGATGACCGCCTTTGCCAGCCGGTTGTCTTCTGCATATGCCTGCGCCCGGGCAAGGCTCTGCGCGATACATTCCTGCCGATCACCGGTGCAGGCCGGCTGTTTTACAAAACCCGCACACCCTTGTAAGACAACAGCGACCATCAGAAAAGGAATAAGAACAACAAACCCACGCATCATTTTTGCAATCCGCCCTTTCAAGCGCTCGCCGGAAAAGCGGCTCCGGCATCAGACCAGTGCATCCAGCCTTTAACGATCATCACCTCAACACCATTGCTAAAACCCTTAACCTGGATGCGACGGGTTGTATGCGCCTGGACCGGGAACCGGGCGGCAACGTGCTGATAAAAATCCCTGTCAATCAGTATCTGATCGGCATCCGCCAAATCACACAACCGTGCGGCCAGGTTGGCGGGCTGTCCAACCACCGTGTACTGGAGCCGATCATGGGAACCAAACAATCCCGCCAGTACAATGCCGCTGCTGATGCCCACCCGCACATCCAGACAAGGAAGATTTTCCCGTCTGCGTTCTTCGTTAAACGCTGCAATGCGCTGCTGGATCTGCAATGCACAGGTCATGGCATTGTAGCGATGATCTTTATCAGGCTGGGGGCAGCCGAATACCATCATGGCGCAGTCGCCGATATATTTGTCCACGTTGCCGTTGCAGCTATGACAGATCTCTGCAAACCTGGCGAAATAAAGGTTTAATATCCTGGCGATTTCCTCAGGGCTGCGCGATTCACTGAACGCCGTGTAACCGGAAAGATCGGCAAACAGGACGCTGGCCTCCTCCCGGCAGCCTTCCCGGCCAAGATCAGAAGGTTCCTTGTCCATGTACCGGGCCGCCACCGGATTGCTGACAAAGCGGGAAAAGGTGCGCTCCACCCGGAGCTTCTGCTCCAGGTCGGCGGCCATGCGGTTGAACGCATCGGCCAGGGCGGCAAATTCACCCTTATAATGATCCTGCATGCGAAAGCCGTAATCACCCGATGAAATGGCCTCGGCCCCCTGAATCATGTCATTTACCGGCTTTCCCAGGCTCCGGCCGAGCCGGATGGCCGCCAGTGTGATGGTGAGCACCAGCAGGGCCACCACGATACCCCCGGAATAGACCACGCGGTTTTTACCGGCTGCCAGTTCCGAACCATCCAGGCCCACCCACGCGGTTGCCCCCACAACATCCTGAAACACAACAGGTGCATGAAACCAGACGATATCACCCTGCCCCCTGACCGATCCGCCGGTTCGGAAGGCTTCTGCGCCGTCAATTTGATGCATGGGCAGATCTCTGCCGGCATGGGCAAGCATTTCATGATCCCTGCTGACCAGGGCGGCGGCAGCCACCGGAAGATTTTCATTCAAGGAATTGACCAGACTGGCCAGCCCGAGTTCATCCTCTGTAAAAACGCCCTCAACAGAGCCGGCGCTGAGCTGGGATGCCAGCATGGTTCCGGTTTGCGCAAACTGATTTTCCAACAGCGCAAATTGCCTGTGAACCAGGCTGTAACCCAGAATACAAGAGGCAATCAGCACCAAGCCTGTCATGACAAGGGCCAGCTTATGTCCGAAATGCCATTTCATTGATTTTCATATCCATTTTACGGTCCAATCCCTTTATACCTGAATCCAGCAGTGTGTCAACTATATAAAAACAAACATAATTTCAATCGGTTAATAAAAATCAAAATAGCAGGCAAGCAAATGGATCCAATATCGCCGGATGTTTGTTTATGTTTGCATCCGGACAAGACTGTGATATATTTTAAGCATATGCTTGAAAAATAAAAGGCTTACAGGCCTGAGCAACATATTGGAATCCTAAAACACGAACTGCCTGTCAGCAGAAAAAACTCGATCAAAGCGAACAAAGATTGAAGGTGCGCGTCAAAATGGGAATGTGGGGCCGGAGAGGGAGCGTGTTTTTATTTCCCGGCACCCCGCCGGAGAGCATCTCAGGGGGAAGCCGGGAATTTTTTTCGGTTTCGTGGCTTTTAAAAATTAAACACCCTTGCTTCTGCTGCGATGTCAATGATGGCCGGCGCACCCCCAAGATACATGTTGGAAAAAAACCGGCTCTCGTCAACCTGACGAGATTTGGCGCAGGGGATTCAAACCCCTGTCGGGACTTCCTTTTCCACAAGATACGGCAAATAATCATTGGGACAATCGCCGGTCTGGGTTCGGACGCTCAGGTCCCGGCCGGAATCAGCCCAGTTTACGCCGCCATCGACCAGAAACAGGTCCACCTGGTGGTTTTTATCATGGGCTACCTTTGCAAACTGAAAACACCGGGTAGCGGCTTCATTGTCGTCTCTGCCGAGAATAAAAATAAAGCGGGCCATTGGGTTATCCTCCTTGATGAAATGATGGAACGCAAATACAAATCACAACCTGTCAATTTTGGAATATGAGATATAACACAAAACTTTTAATATGATGTAACATGTCCGAAATGATTTTGCAAAATATGAAATCCACACAGGGTTGCCCTGACAGATACGCTTTGCATCAAACAGGCAGGGCTTGGATGCATATGGATTTGGCCTTTATTTTGCTAGGGTGTAACCCTGGCTGGCTTGTTTGTTTGATTGATTGCTGAAAAGAGTACCTGAAATAAAAACCCGAAAACCCAACAAGGAGGCTGATCATGAAAAAAGGTGAACACCTGGTAGTCATTGGCTGCGGCGGCGTGGGCGGGCCGACCGCCATGCTGTCGAGAAAACTCATGCCCGACATTGACATCACGGTGATCCGGGCGGAAAAACGCTTTATTGTCAGGTGAGCGCTTCCCCATGTGGTGGCCGGTCTGGCCCCCGGAGAAGCGATTGTCAATCCGGACAAAATGTTTTCCGACAACAACATTGAAATGCGGATCAACCGGGTCCACAGCATTGATTCAAAGAAAAAGCAGATCACCCTGGATGACGGCAAAACCATTTCCTATGACAAATTGGTACTGGGTATGGGGGCAAGTCCTTTTATGCCGCCCATTGACGGGGTTGATTACCACGGGGTGTTTAGCCTGCGGGCCCTTGGCGATGCTGAAAAAATCCGAAACTACATGGAAACCCGCAACCCGTCCAAACTCGTATTTGTCGGTGCCGGATTTATCAGCCTCGAGGTGGCGGCTCTGGTCAAGGAGATGAAAGGCAAAAACTATCAGGTGGACGTGATTGAGCTCATGGACCATCCCCTGCCCCTGATGCTGGATCCCGAAATGGGCAAAACCATCCATACCCACCTGGTGGACAACGGATTTCGAATGCATATGGGCCGCAGGGTGGAAAAAATTCTCGGGGAAAACGGGCAGGTCACTGGTGTGCAGCTCGACAACGGCCAAAGCGTGGACGCGGATATGGTCTTTATGAATGTCGGTGCCCGCCCCAACCTTGAACTGGCGGAAAATGCGGGCATTGAAATGGGCCGGTTCGGGATCCGGGTCAATAAATTTTTGGAAACATCAGATCCGGATATCATGGCAGGCGGTGACTGCATTGACAACTATCATTTCATAACCAAGCGATCCGCGGGAACCCAGCTCCGGGGACCGGCGGTCATCCAGGGCCGGCTCATTGCCAAGCGGCTGGCCGGCTATGAGATCCCGTTTCCCGGTCTGCTGGGCAACAGTGCGGTCAAGATTTTTGACAAACATGTGGCTGCCACCGGGTTTAGCGAAACCCAGGCCCGTGAAGAAGGCTTTGAGCCCGTGAGCGCCACTGTTGAATCCCGCAGCAAGCACGGCATGATCCCGGGTGTTCAACCATGGACCCTGAAGCTGGTGTTTGACAAAAAAACCCATAAGCTGCTCGGCGGCCAGATCATCAGCAGCAGCGGGGAGCCGGTCAAGGAAATTGATGCGGTGAATGCCCTGATTGTAGGCGGCAAAACCATTTCCGAACTCACCACCTTGATGTGCGCCGGAAATCCGGATTGCTCCTCGGAGCCCAGTGCCGAACCCATAACCCTTGCAGCAGAGCAGGCCCTGCAAAAAGCGGGCAAACCTGCGTAAACATACAAAAAAACGTTACAGTAACGCTACCTTGCGTTTAAAGGCAATTGCCCCGGTGCGAGTCATTATGACACACCGGGGTTTTGCATTTGAACAATTTCAATTGGACAATAAAGCCGGAACCATGTATGAACCTTAGGGTAAATATTGAACAATTGCGGGCAAATTGCATATCATATCCGCATACCCCAACAAGGAGCCTTTGAAATCTTCATGCATACCAAAAACGCAGGCATTCTCCTTGTCCTTGTCTGCCTTGCCCTTGCTTTGCTGATTGTCTTTTTTCGGCTAAGTGCACCTCAAAACCAGGATGCACCACTGACCCAGTCCAGTCTTGTTCTGGCCCACGACAAGGGCAATATGCCATGGTTTCACCAAAGCTTTTCCCGCCAGGGCAAAAAGGCGGAATCAGAAATCGGCACCGGCTTTATCCCGGCGGCATCGCCGAGCACTGACCTTTATATGAGTCAGATGAAAGCCCGGCTGCCCACTCCCCGGGCCCCGGCTCTATTTACCTGGTGGTCGGCATGGCGGGTAAAAGAGCTTGTGGAAAAAGGACTGGTCAGTGACCTGACCCATATCTGGGACCGGTATGCGGATGAATATCCCCGGGAAATCCGGGATGCCTATACCATTGACGGGAAAATTTACGGATTCCCCTACAGCGTTGAATACTGGCCCATATGGTACAACAAGCCCTTGTTTGAAAAACTGGGCATCAAGGAGCCGGAAACATGGGGGGAGTTCATGGCAGCCTGCCGGAAATTAAAGGCCGCTTCCGTGCCGCCGGTTGCCACGTCTCTGCAGATGAAGTGGTATGCCTGCATCTGGTTTGCAGCCCTGGTCATGGGTGAAGACCCCCTGCTCTACGAGCAGTTGTGCAATGGCAAGGTCAGGTACACGGATGTGCGGGTGAAAAAGGCAATGACGATCTGGGCAGACATGATCGGGAAAGGCTATTTTACCGACCCGTCCCTGAACCTGTTTACCAACGGCGGCCATCTGTGGAACAATGAGGCTTTTGGCATGGTGCTGTGCGGTTCCTGGTATTATTCTACAATACTGCGCCGGCAGGGAGTCAAAAAGGCCGATATCGGGGTCTTTATCCTGCCGCCGCACAATCCCGCGGCTCAAAAAAGCATCATGATGGAATCCGGCCCGGTACTGACGGCCGCAAACTCGCCTCACCGCGACCAGGCCGAAGCCATTGCCGACTGGTGGATGAGCGAGGCCGGAAGCCGCCATTTTGCAAACACCTTTAGGTCCTATTCCGCAAACCGGAAAATCGGGGCCGGCCATCTGCAGCCGGTCCGGCAAAAACTGCTGTCCGCCATTGAAAAACAGGACTGCCGGATTGTCAACCGCTACTGGGAGGCCACGCCGGCGCCCATTGTGGATGCCGCCCTGGAAAACTTTACCCGGCTTATCCTGAATCCGGCTGAAAAAGACACAGTGCTGGCCGAAATCGACAACACAGCCAAAGCCTGCTGGGCGCTGATACGCCGAATCGATGAGAAATAGCCGATGAAACTCAAAACCCGCCTGCTGATTGTCATTTTCGTGGTCATCTCCGGTCTTATCGGGGTTTCCGCGCTGTCGGGCTGGCTTTTGTACAAGGTCCATGAACTGAAAGCCGCTGAGACCCTTTGCGGCAGAACCATGGAGGGGGTGGCCAGTCTCAAACGTTTGACCAGCCAACTGCTGATCACCGAAACCCTGGACAATGCCCATTCCCGGTGGCAGACTGCTTACAAATCCCTTGAAAGGCAAATACAGGCCCTGAATTTGTCACCTGAAGTACAAAACCTTCTGAAGACTGAATCCCAGAAGGGCATGATCGTTTCCATGAACGCATTCTGGCAAACCACAACCCGGCGCCTGGACCGGGTGAATCACAACATGGCCGGTCTTTTCCAAAACCCGTCGTCATCCAGGGACGGACTGATCTACCAGTATTTTGACACCAGGGATTACAAGATCCTGCGGATCAAAAAACAGGTGGATGAAGCCTCCCTGTATCTGGGTTCGGAGTTTGAATCCCGGCTTTCCGAACTGATTGAAATGGTGGACAGGGAAATTGACAGGCAGTTAACACTCACGGCCAGAAACATCATCTTGCTCACCCTGTTGATTTCCGTGGCCGTGTGCCTGATTTTAACCGTATTTCTATCCAGGCTCCATTTTCACCTTCAGACCTGGCACAAAGCAATGCAGACCCTGGGCAGCGGGGGCTTTCCTGAAAAACTGCCCCTCACCGGCGATCACGAGCTCAACCGGATTGCCGGAGCAATCAATCAAAGCTCAGAGAATCTGGCCGCCATCCGTGAAGAACTGCAAAAACGCATTTCTGAACTCCACCGGGCCAAGGAGGAGGCAGAATCGGCCAACCGGGCCAAGAGCCTGTTTCTGGCGAAAATGACCCACGAACTAAAAACCCCCCTGAACGCAATCATGGGATTTTCCCGGCTGGCGGCCCAAAGCGTTCAGACAGATGTGGTGCAGCAAAAACAGTTGGCCAGTATAAACCGCAATGCCGGGCACCTGCTGGCGCTGATCAATGAAGTGCTGGCCATGGCCAAAATCGAGGCCGGCAAAGAGCAGCTCAATGAACAAGCCTTTGATCTGCATGAGCTCATGGCTGAAATAGAACAAATGTTTCTGCCCCGTGCCAGGGCAAAGGGCCTTGCAATGATTATCCAGGGCACATCCCGGGCTCCCCGGCAGATCCGGGCAGACCGGGTCAAACTCTCCCAGATCCTCATCAACCTGATCCAGAATGCCATCAACTTCACCAGCACCGGCAGTATTGACGTTCAAGTGTTTTGCCCCGGGCCTGAGACAAAAAACCCCTCCGGGCCCCGGATGCTTGCTTTTTCGGTTACAGACACGGGATGCGGCATCGACGCCGCGGCCCTGGAATCCATATTCAAGCCCTTTTTCCAAGCCGAAACCCGCAACCGCACAAGCCAGGGCACCGGTCTTGGCCTGGCCATCACCCGGAACTATGTTTCCATGATGAATGGGACCCTCAAGGTGAACAGCACACCGGGGAAAGGCACCTGCTTCCGGTTTGACATCCCCCTGACCGAGATGGCCCAAACCGACCGGCCGGATCCAGAGACCGGCAAAAAAAATCCCCCTCCCGGGCTTTTCATCCAGGAATATCTGTTTATCGACCCGGACTGCCAGTCCGAGGGAAGACAAAAACCTGAAAAACCGGATTCACTGGCCCGAGGGATGGACGAAGACGAGATTGTGTCCCGGCTGGTATGCGTGCCGGCCCATATTGTCGAGGAAATGGAAAACGCGGCCCTCTGTGCTGAAATCGACCGGCTGATGACACTTATCAACACGGTCAGGGACCATGATGCAAAACTCGCCGCTGTTTTTTCCCAACTGGCAGACACGTTTGACTATGAGAGCCTGCTGCATCTGCTGCGGTGCAGTTCTCATCCAACCTCTTATTGCCTTGCAAATTCCCATGAATTTTGAAAAGCCTGATATCGTGGTAGTGGACGACAACCTGGACAACTTGCGCATTCTTTCCGACATGCTGCGCAATCACGGCTATACCCCCAGACCCGCAGCCAGCGGAACCCTGGCGCTTGACGCTGTGAAGGCCAGCCCGCCGGTATTGATCCTGCTCGACATCATGATGCCGGAGACAGACGGTTTTGAGGTGTGCCGCCGGCTTAAATCCGGAAATGCGACCCGGGATATTCCCGTGATTTTCATCACCGCCCTGGACCAGCTGGAAAACAAAGTCAGGGCATTTGCCGCCGGGGGAGTGGATTATATCACCAAACCATTCCAGGAAGCCGAGGTCATGGCCCGTATTAACACCCACGTAGGGCTTGTGCGGGCAAAGGAACATCTGCGGGAAACCGAAGCCCGCATGCAAAAACTCCGGAAATATGAAAGCCTGGTGCGCATGGCCGGGGCCGTGGCCCACAGGTTCAACAATGATCTGCAGGCAGTGCTCGGCAACCTGGAAATGGCCGTCACCGACTGCGCATCTGAAGGCAGTGCCCCCCAAACCCTGACTGCGGCGATGCGTTCGGCTGAAAAAGCCGCCGGGATAGCCAGACTCATGGTGACCTATACCGGAAAAATCAGGGGCGATAAAGAACCAATGGATCTGGGCAACTGGTGTCAGGACAATCTGGCAGAACTAAATGCCCTTATGGGCAGCCACCAGGCACTGGACTGTCGATGGCGCCATCCGGCTCCTGTGATTTTCGCGGATGCCGGCCAGATCCGGCAAATGGTGAGCGCCCTTTTGCAAAACGCCCGCGAGGCAACCGGCAAAAACACGGCAGCAATCGAACTTTCCATTGATACGGTATCACCTGATGCCATTTTGCAGCAAAATCGTTTCCCGGTGGACTGGGTGCCCGAAAACCGGAAATATGCCTGCATCCGGGTAAAGGATGCAGGCTGCGGCATTGCCGAAACCGACATGGAAAAAATCTTTGATCCGTTTTTTACCACCCATTTCACCGCCCGGGGCCTGGGCCTTTCCCTGGTCCTGGGCATTGCCATGGCCCATGGCGGCAGTGTTGCCGTTGAAAGCCGCCCGGGTGGGGGCAGTACTTTTCAGGTGTACCTGCCCGCCGCCCGGGAGCCAAAAACTTAAAAATCCTTGAACTCATCATCATCCAGCGGAATGACCTGGTCAGCTTTCCGGTTATAGCTGCGCTGCGCGCCGGCCTGCTTTTTGCCGGCGCCATTGGAAATCTTTCTCATCGTAGACCGGAATTTTTAATAACCTTGTCCAGGCGGCTGAATCCGGCATTCATATACTCCAGTGCCGGCCCCATGGTTTTTTCCGCGATTTCAGAGCGGAGCTGTGCCGTATCCTGTGCCTCGGCGATCAACTGATCAAAAGAATCAAACACCGCATCCGAAGATTTCTGCATTTCCTGAGTAAAAATACGGATGGCCTCCTGCTGATCTTCATTTTCCACGGCCCGGCGAATATCCCCCACTGCCGCGTGGAATTGCCGGTGGGGACGGTCAATGGCCTTTACAACCCGCTGCAGCTCGGGATTTTGGGTAGAAAACCCGGCAAGCCACTGCCCGCAGGGGCATTTGGTCCCGTCATCACCGCCGGAAAAGGTGTTTCCGGTCAACAGCATGTTGGCGACCCGGACTTCCAGGGAATAATGATCCCCCCGGAATTTCTGCAGCTGCACCAGCAGCGCATCCGGATTTAAAATATCGCGCGAATCGATTTTTTGATGGATTTCAAAAATGATGACAATGATTTCAACCTTTATGTTTTACCTGGCATTATCCGGCGAACAGGAAATATTTGGCAAACCTTGAACCGGATCTGAATTTTGGCTTTGTGAATCTGATTTTTACTTTTTTGCTCCCCTGGCAGACCGGCTCAGTTCGAAAAAAGTTTCCATGAGTTCCAGGTTGAGCATGAACCGGACCTGAAATTCCTCTATGCGAATGGGTTTTTCAATACAGTCACTGGCCCCGTAACGAAGCAGCATGAGCCGTTGATATTCGGTCTTGGGCTCGCAAAGGGCCAGAACCGACAACCGGTCTTTTTTAAAATCATTGCGAATAGACTTGATCAGGGCAAAATTTTGATCCGCGCACATCTGCCCGTCAATAATGAGCATCCGGATATCCGGATGCTGCTGCAGGTCCCGGCGCACTTCTTTTTCATTGCGGGCTTCGGTCAAAAAGTGGCCCTTATGGGACAGAAGCCTGCGCATCAGGGTCCGGTTGACCTTTTCCGGGTCTGCAAGAAGAATTTTGAAATTTCGGGCAAACAACACCCGCTTGATCAATTGCAGGATATAATCCAGGTGATATCCGCCGGCATCCGGCACATAATCAAGCACATTGGGAAAAGCGGCGATTTGTTTTGCCGAAACCGGAACCCCGTTTGTGATCACAATGGTCGGGATGCCGTCCAGGGGGGCATAGTCTTCCGGGCTTGCCGACAGGTTGAGGATCACGGCAGCCGGCTGCCGGCTGCCGTCTGAGGCTTTTTTTTGCGCCGATTCAACGCTTTGTGCAATCCGGGCGGAGACATCCAGATGGGCATGGACATGGCCGGCCACGGTTTCTGCCCGAAGCGGGTCCGGCTCTATAATCAGGATATTTGACACGGGTTTTTGTCCTTGTTTTTTTCGTGCAGATGGCTTGGACGCACGGCCAGAGCAAAGGGACGGTTGGCCCTCTGAACTTACTTATCGGGCGGCAAGGCAAAAGGTTAAGTCAGAAAGGAAGCACTGCAGAAAAAGCGAGATATAAAAGATTTTCCGGGCAGGGGTTTTCCAAATTGGCGGAAAGGAAAAAGCCCCGGCCGCAGCGACTGCAGCCGGGGCGCAGGGGGGAAACTAGGGGTTCATTTCATAGGTGTCTTTTAATGCATAAACATGATTTTCCCAGAATCGCAGGAAACGCTCATGGTCATCCACGGGTTTCCGGATCATTTTTGTGCACCACTGCATCTGGTTTTCAGTGGTATCGGCCTTGGAGTAAAGCTGCAGGGCATATCTGGAAAAATCGCGTACCATAAAGTCAAAAATCTGTTCCAGCAGATCATCTTCAAATTTTTCAATCTGATATTTTTCAATAATGAGCTGCCCATAGGCCACCAGGGTAAAAATCTCGCCCACGGCCAAAAGGAAATCAATATTTTTGGCCTGCTGTGCATCCGGGGGCGCGTTGACCAGAAACTGCTGAAACACGGCAATCTGTTCCTTGAAAATGTTGACATTGGGCATGTCCACGCTGTTATAGGCCAGGTTGAAATCATGGAACTGGATCTTGCCCAACCCCCGGGTGGGGCCCTGGTGGAAAAGAAAGGTGTCGTCTGCCGGATCATCTCTTTTGGGGATTTCCGGAAACTGGCCGGGATTGAAAAAATAATTGGCCATGAACTTGATGACCAGGGCCATGTTCACATGAACGGTGCCTTCCAGCTTGGGCAGGGACCGTATGTCTTTGGCCGCCATTTCAAAATAGACATCCTTTTCAAACCCGCGGGCGGCAATCACGTCCCACAGCTCGTTGATGACCTCTTCACCCTGGGTGGGCACCTTCATCTTGGTAATGGGGTTGTAGAGCAGATACCTGCGGTCCTCTGCGGATGCCGAGCGCATGTAGTCCGTTGCCCGCTGGGAAAACAGCTTCATTGCCGCCAGGCGCGCGTAGGCATCCACAAAAAGCTGCTTGATGTGAGGAAAATCCGTGACGTATTGGCCGTAAAGATTTCGACTGGCCGCGTGGTTGATGGCCTCGTAAAAACAATGGGTGGCAATGCCGATGGCCCCCCAGCCGAGGTTGAACTTGCCCACGTTGACCG
Organism: Desulfobacteraceae bacterium; assembly: GCA_021737045.1. GTDB lineage: Bacteria > Desulfobacterota > Desulfobacteria > Desulfobacterales > Desulfosalsimonadaceae > Desulfosalsimonas. The sequence continues at coordinate 18,617 of JAIPES010000055.1, forward strand.
TATTGAGTGCTGAATCCCAGGCCTCCCGGCCGTAGGACAGGATTTCATCGTCTGTGATTGGATAGCCGTTTAGCTGATATTCGGCCACATAGCCCTCCCAGTTGACCACGTTTTGCACCAGGTCATAATTTTCATGCCTGGGATCGGCCACAAAAAAGACGTATTCGTCCGTTTCTGAATCCTTGCCAAACGTGGAGACCAGGGCGGCTTCATTGGCGTTTCCGATGTAGTACTTGCCCCCGTCTGCAACGTATTTGTTATCTCCAAGGGGGGTTAAGCTCATGTCCGAGGAATAGAGATCCGCGCCGTGTTCTTTTTCCGAAAGGCCAAAGGCAAAAATGCCGCCGTCTTTTAGCAATTGGGCGGTTTTTTTCTTGATCGCATCATTGTTGCCCATGAAAATCGGCCCCAGCCCCAGGATGGTGACCTGCCAGGCATACCAGCGCGACAGGTTGTAAAAGGCCAGGATCTCGTTGAAATCGCAGTTGCGATAAGTGTCCCACCGCTTGTCCGGATCCCCGTCCACCACGTGCTCTTGCGGGGTCAGCAAAGTGGCAAACACCTCGTTTTCCGCCAGAAACTTTAAAAAATCCGCATACCAGCGCCGCTCATGGGCGTCTTCCTTGAGCCGGGCCTTTCCCCTGGACTCGAAATACTCGATGGTCTTTTGCATCAACTCCCTGGACCGGGGATCCAAATGGTCAAATTTTTCTGTTTTCGGATTCAGCAGCATGTTATCTCCTTATATCTGAAGTAAAAATATGGGTGGCTATATAATGGTTGGAAATTCATAAAAGCACAACAGAACAAAAAGATCAGATACGAACCCGGGCGGGGATTGTCAAGAACAGAATTTTAAAATCCTTTTCATCGCCCGTTATTCTGAACAGAATTGCAATGCATGACCGAACTCAATCCACCGCCCTTCTAACTTCATAAAAGTGACTGTTCGTGCTTGGTTCTATGATTTTCGCATGATGCCGGCCCGGGGGCGGTTTGCTCCCTGCTGACCGCTTGCGCGCTCAATGCGACTCGCAAACCACCCCCGGGCAGGCATCATG
>JAIPES010000056.1 GCA_021737045.1 Desulfobacteraceae bacterium
CGGTGGCGGTTTGCTCCCTGCTGACCGCTTGCGCGCTCAATGCGACTCGCAAACCACCCCCGGGCCGGCATCATGGCCGACTGTGTGCAAAGTTTCACACCAAGGGAGTCGGAAGGAAAACATTCAAGTCTTCTTCTAAATAGCTTCGTTCAAAGTTCAAGGTTCAAAGTTCAAGGTTCAAAAAAATAAAGTCAAAGCTTTTAAGCATACGGCAAAAAGTTATTTGCAGTGTTCGGTCCCGGGCTGCGGCCAGGAGGAAACGTTTCCAAGGAAGTCCAAGGGCGGGGTCGGTTTTTAAGGCGACATTGAGCGTTTACGCAAAACCTCCGTAAACGGTCAGGAGCGAAAAAACTGACCCCGGCCGCAGGGCTTCCTTCCAATAATAGCAGCGGACGCGGTAAAAAGCTTCCAAGGAACCATCAAGGTTTTTCACCGGTTACAACAAAAACCGGGTTGTGTGCGGCCATGCGCATGCCCGCAGCCATTTGCGAAGACCGGCTGATCTGAACCTGTACGATTTCCGCGGCAAACCCGAGATTTTTTAAAACAGCCAGGCATGTGCCCAGATTTTCCAGGACCACCACATTGATCACAATCCTGCCCTTTGATGCCAGCCGGGGGCAGGCCTTCAAAAGGATTGCTTTAAGGTCTTTTCCCCCGCCGCCCACAAATATCCGGTCCGGATCGGGAAGGTTTTGGATTGCCGCGGAAATGTCATCTTCGATTACCTCCACCCGGTTCGGGGCGTATTTTTCCGCATTTGTGCGGATATCTGCAGCCCGGTTTGGATTTTTTTCCAGCGCAAAAATCCGGCCAAAGGTCATGAAAAAAGCCGCCTCAATGGCCACAGACCCGCTTGCCGACCCAAGATCCCAGAACACGTCCCCTGGCCGGGGGCAAAGCTTTGAAAACACCACTGCCCGGATTTCAGCCTTGGTGATCATGCCCCGGGTATGGGCATAGCTTTCGTCTGGCAGGCCCGGGAAAAGCCCCGGCCCGGTCAAGGAGGCCGGATTAGGCACCAGTATCACGCAATTGGGCGTGCGCCAGGTCTGCCGGGCGGCATGGCCGATGTTCGGGTTATGGATGCACTCGTCTTCGTGCCCCATGCGCTCGGCAACCCAGATATCCACATCATCGGAAAAATCCTGCACCACCATTTGGGCCACCTGGTCCGGACTGTTTTCCGGGTCTGTGAGCACAAACACCGGCTTTGCCGCGGCCAGGGCCTGCATGAGGCCGCGGCGGCCGTTTCTTGCGTGCATGCTCACGGCCGCGGTCTCCTGCCAGGAGCACTTGATGCGGCCAAATGCGGCAGCCATGGACGAGACATTGGGGTAAACTGTCACGCGGTCTTTGCCGAAATGCCGGATCAGGGTGATGCCGATTCCGTAGAAAAGCGGATCTCCGCTTGCCAGCACGGCCACGGTGCCGGATTGGGCAAAACTCTGTATATCATCGAGTACCGCAGACAAGGGGGAATCAATTCTGCGCTGCCTGGCCGGGTGGTCGGCAAACCATTTGAGATGCCGGTCCGCGCCCACCAGAAAACCGGCATTTTCAATGATTTCCAGGTGCCTTTGGGAAAGATCCGCTTGGCACATGCCCATGCCCACGACGTGTATTGAATTTTTCATAACCTCCCTTCCGTATCTGCGCTGTCTGCGGATACGCCTCCTTCATAATCGAATATAACCGCACGGATCTGTAAGCGGCCGCCGGCAAACCCGTCAGCCGAAGAGGTCATGCGGGCGGCCGTGTCTGCAAGCACTTCCGGGCAGTTGTCCTGGATTATGAAAAACGCGGATCTGGCTGTGTTGGCAGATGCCACCTGCCGGGCCAGGGCTTTCTCCGGGCATCGCTTTCGCACCCATCCGGCCAGGGTTTCAAGTCCCATGCGGGATTTGGCCGCGTGTGTATGGGCCGCTTTCTGGGCCATTTTCACGGCCTTGCCGAAAAACACGGCCAGCACTACCCGGGTAAAACCGTAATCGCCGGCCATTTGCATGGATTTTTCAAAATAATCCCCGATCTGGACAAAGGCCGGCTCCGGCAGATCGGAAAACAGGGCCTGGGCGTAGCGCTCGCTTCTGCGGCCGGTGGTGCACACCACAACATCGCTTCCTGCGGCCCTTGCCACGGACATGCCAGAGGAAATCGTGGCAATATAGGCGTCATGGCTCATGGGTTTGACCACCCCGGTGGTGCCGAGAATGGAGATGCCGCCAATAATTCCGAGCCGTGCATTTAATGTGTGTTTTGCGATTTTTTCTCCCTTGGGAACAAAGATTTCAATGGCCGCGCCCCGCGCATCTGCGAAGTCATCCAAAACCTGTTTGACCGATTGCCGGATCATTTTTTCCGGCCCGGGATTAATGGCCGGGCTGCCAGGGGCCACTTCCAGCCCCGGCCGGGTAATGCGGCCAACGCCCGGGCCGCCGGAGATCACAAGGCCTTTTTCCGGCTTCAGAAGCGTGACCCGGGCGCCGATTTCAGCCCTGTGCGTGGCATCCGGGTCATCTCCGGCATCCTTGATCACCGTGGCCGAGGCGGTAAAGGCATTTTCCACAAAGCACATATGCACGGCAATGTTGATCAAATCCCCGGTTAAAAGCGTCACTCTGACTTCAGCTGGCGGGTGTTTGCCCAGCAGCGCCAGCACAGCCGCCTTTGCCGCTGCCGCGGCAGCGGTGCCGGTGGTAAAACCGGATTTGAGCTTGCGTCTGGATTTTTTGCCTGTCACTTGACCTCGCAGCCTGCAGTTACTTACAAGTTTTATGCCAAAACATAATAAATCGCGGTGACCGCCACCAGGCTTGCCACCCGGAAAAACTGGCCCAGCAGCAGCAGCTGGGCCCCGGTTTTGGGCTGGAAAATGCCCATGTAGCGCGGCAGCTGATGGCGCAGAGCCCGGACCGGAAATGCGATGATGTTTCCGGCAATCAGGGCGATCACGGTCTGCTTGACACTGATCACCCCCTGGTCAAGCAGGGCGCCGGCTGCGGCGAACCCGGAAGTAAATTCGGCCACAAAGCTCAAGATCACCACGGAAAAGGCCTCCACGGGCAGGGCCTGGAGGGTCACGGCCCGGGTCATCCAGGTGCGAATGGCTTCAAATGCCCCCAGCCCGGCTGCAAAATACACGGCTGTGTAAATGGGGACCACGTATGTGAGAATTGCGGCAAAACGCCCGGGAAGCCGCTTTTTTAATACTGTCCAGGCCCCTTTTTGCTCTGCCTCGCTTTGCTGCAATGCAAGTGCCGGGTCTTCCCGGGCGGCCGCCGGGGGGACAAAGAGCCGTCCCCAGATCACAAAAACAATTGTGCGCAAAAGGGTTGCAGCCAGGGTCAGTGCGAAATAAATTAAACCGGCGGTTTTTGTCAGGGGCACCACGATGAAAAAGGTCGTGGGCAAGTGCAGGAAATAGGCCGGCAGCTGGTTGATGAAATTGGTGAGAAACATCTGTTGTCTGGTGATTTTGTCGTCATTGTAGAAATCCACCAGCATGGAATTGGCCGCCACCCCTGAAAAAAAGGCCGTGGAAAAAGCCGCGCTGCAGCGTGTGCCCAGGTTGGCATAGGAAAACAGGGGTGCTGCCACCGCACCCAGCCGCCGGGTCCAGCCCCTGGATTCAATGACCTGGGCCACGGCCAGGCCAATACCGATAAACACACAGAGCCGGGCCAGGGGCATTGCCAGCTTGTCTGCGGCAACGGCCGGGGTGATGGCCTCGATCATTATCATGCCGGCGGCCGCCATGGCCGCTGATAATCCTAAGGATATCCCAAGCCGTCGGTATTTGGGCTGTGCTGCCTTTTTACTCATGTCCGTTTTTTTTCCCGGAGAAAATCAGGGTCCAGTAGTCCGGGCGCGCGGTTTCAAACTCGTTGATATTTTTGATGACCCGCTCTTCGGGCAGTGTGCAGGAAACAATTCCCACCGAGTTGTCCCGCCATCCCCGCTCATCAATGGCCCGGGTGATGTCTGCGGCATTTTTGTACGCCTTTAAAAAAACCACGTTGTCTGCATAGCCCCCCATTTGCCGCAGCTTGTCCCCGCCGCGGCACCCCGATACGATCAGCAGGGACTGCTCGCCCTCGGCCAGGGGCCGCTGCAGGCGTGCGGCTGCCGCATGATAGGATGTTATGCCCGGTATTGCAACCGTTGGTGCATCAGGTGCAATCCACCGGAGCTGTTTGGCCAGGTAGGAGTACGTGGAATAGGTCAGGCAGTCGCCAAGGGTGAGAAATGCGGCATTTTTCCCTTGTTCCAGGGCTTGGGCAACGATTTGGCCGTTTTTCTCCCAGGCTTGTTTCAATACCTCTTTGTCCTTGCTCATGGGAAAACCCAGGTTTTGGATTTCCGCGCTGTCCGGGATATGGGGCCGGGCAATGGAGACCGCCAGGCTGTAATCGTTCTTGGTGGAACTGGCCGTGTAAACCACATCCACCTGTGCCAGAATCCGGATGGCCTTGAGGGTGATCAGCTCGGGATCTCCGGGACCCACGCCGATGCCGTAAAGTGTTCCGTACTGTGTGTTCATCGTTTATGCTCCTTTTTCGGCAGCCAGGGAAAACAGGGCGTTGATCACGGCTGCAGCCACGGCTGACCCGCCTTTTCTGCCCATGTTGGTGATATGGGCCACATCCGCCTCGGTCAGCATTTGTTTGGATTCAGCCGCGTTGACAAATCCCACCGGCAGGCCCACCACCAGGGCGGGTGCGGTGCGGCCGGCCTTGATCTGTTCGATGATGCGCATAAGGGCCGTGGGCGCATTTCCCACCACGAAAATGCCGCCTTTGACCTGGTCTGCGGCTGCATCCACTGCTGCGGCAGCCCGGGTGGTGCCATTTGCTGCGGCCAGTTTTTTAACCTCCGGGTCCTTCATTAAGCACTCCACCCGGCAGCCGAATTGGGCTGCATCGGTTTTGCGGATTCCGGCTTTTGCCATGTTGGTGTCGGTGACAATGGTCTTCCCGGTTTGAATGGCGCGGATTCCGGCTGATATGGCCTCCGGGTGGAAGCGTACGCTCTGCAGGTATTCGAAATCCGCGCTGGTGTGGATCATGCGCGAGACAATCCGCCACTGCGCGGGTTCAAACCCGTGGGGCCCGGCTTCCTTTTCGATGATGGAAAAGCTTAAGTCTTCAATTTCATGGGGTTTCATGAAGATTTTTCCTTTTGTTTTGAAATGCTGCACATGCGGTTGCAAAGTTGCGGCCGGTTTGGGGCTGGCTCCGGAAATGCAGGTGCACGTAACTGCCAAGGCACTGGTTGGTCATCCAGCCCGGGGCGGTGCGGTTCTTGCCCGCCCGGTCAGCGGTTTCATAAACGTCCCGGCTTGCCTGGTCCGACTTTGGATCCCGGATAAACGAGTAATGGAACTCATGGCCGCGCACAACCGTGTCTGCGGGACCAAGATGGGTGTTTTCCAGAAACCGGATCTGCCGGTAGCCAAGGGCGCAGAGCTGTTTTGCCATGACTGTATGGAACCCGAATACGCCGGCCATTTCAAAAATCCGGCCGTTTTGGTTTTCCAGGCTTTTGCACAAATACATAAAACCTCCGCATTCGGCATATACCGGCATGTCCGACCGGACCGCGGCCTGAAGGGCACGGCACATGGACAGGTTTTCAGACAGGGTTTTGGCGTACAATTCCGGGTATCCCCCGCCGAGATAAATGCCGTGAATGTGTTTTGGCAGGTCTGCATCATTGAGAGGGGAGAAAAACACGATTTCACACCCGTTTTCTTCAAGCAGTTCCAGGTTGTCTTGGTAATAAAAGCAAAAGGCCGGATCCCTTGCCACGGCCACCCGCACGGCGGGTTCGGGCCGGAGGTGGTCAGTGGTCTGTTTTAGCGGTATTTCGTCAAGTCCGGTAATCAGTCCGTCCAGATCTATGTGCTTGGAGACCAGATCGACCAGGGCATGGATTCTTTGTTCGGAGATCACCTTGTCTTCTGCGGTAAAAAGCCCCAGGTGCCGCTCCGGGATCCCGGCGGCGGCATCCTTTGGGATCGCCCCCAGAAGGGCTATCTCAGGGACATCGGCCATGGCTTCTGCCAGATACCGGATGTGTGCCGGACTGCCTGTGTTGTTGGCCACAACCCCGCAAAAGCGCACTTTTGGATCAAATTCCACAAAGCCCTTGACCAGGGCGGCAAAGCTTCTGGCCATCCGGCCGGCGTCCACCACCAAAAGGACCGGAAGGCCCAGCCATTTGGCCATCTGGGCGGTGGATCCGGCCTCGGATGCCCCGGAAAAACCGTCATACAGTCCCATGACCCCTTCGACCACGGCCATGCCGGCACCGGCTGCGCCCCTGGAAAAAATTTCCAGGTTGGTGTCCCGGTCCAGCATCCAGCCGTCCAGGTTGCGCCCGGGCTGTCCGGTGATTTCCCCGTGCAGGCCCGGGTCAATGAAGTCCGGGCCGATCTTGAAGGCCGATGTGTCAATGCCCTTTCTTGTCAGGGCTGCCAGCAGGCCCAGGGTGATGGTGGTTTTGCCGCTTCCGCTGGCCGACGCCGCCAGCACGATCCCTTTGATCTTTTTTGTATCCATGTGTTTTTTCCGCTATCGTGCATGATAGCCTCGTAAAAAGTCTTGTTTACGGCTTGATGTCTGTCAGGAAGGAAGCCCTGCGGTCGGGGTTCAGTTTTTACGCTCCGGCATTTGCTGAATTTTTCCGTAAACGCTCAATGTCGCTTACAAACCGACCCCGACCTTGGACTTCCTTGGAAGTTCTTCACAACCCGTCACCCGTCACCCGTCACTGATCACCACCCACATCCCCCAACATCTCCCCACCCCTCTCTTTCGTATAAACATCCGGATACAAAATCGAGCCGATGGTCCATATGCCTTTGAGCAGCCGCAGGGTGGGGCGGGCCACGATCTGCTCGTCAATGATATAAATTTTGCCCTCTTTGACCGCCTTGATCACATTGTAGCCCGGCTCGTTTTCAATGTCTTTGACCTCAACGCTGTTCATGGGCCCGTTCTGGGCCAGGTAAACATCGATTTGCCCGCCTCTTGTCATGATCCGTTCCCTGCCGAATTCCGCGATATTGGTGTTGCGCACCTGGCTGACATCGTCTGCCGCATTGATGCCCCCGGCGCACTCCAGGGCAAAAACCGGCATGGAATCCGGGGTAAAGGTTTTGAACCGGTCATGGATGGCCTCGAAATAAACCCTTTTTTTCTCTAAAATCTGTCCGGCCAGAAGCCGGGCCTGTTTGACGCCCTGGTCAAAATGGGCAATCATTTCCTCTGCAGCATCCTTCCGGCCTGTCAGCCGTCCCAGGATACGCCAGTACGTTTTCATTTCTTCTATATTGCCGGGCTGAAGCGAGACCACCCGGATGTCAAATTTTTCCAATTGGTTCATCAGGGTTTCATAGCCCCGGTCGAGCATGGGGCGCACCAGCACCAGATCGGGCCGGGCCGCAAGAAACTTTTCCGGGCCGTCCTGGGGGGAAAACCCGGGTTTTTTCCTGGCTTTTTCCGGATAATCCGGGTGCCGGCCCACGCCGATAATCTCTTTGTCCAGGCCAAGGGCAAACAGGTTTTCCGTGTGGGCCCCGTACAGGGAGATGATGCGGGAAAAGGGTTTTTCCGCCCGGATCTGTCTGCCTGCGCAGTCGCGCACCGCGTGTTTGCCCACAAGGGCCATGGTCCGGCTTTCAGCCCGTACCGGGGCTGCCAGAAAAAGCAGGGCAGTAAAAATAAGTATGAAAAATTGTAACCGTTTATCCAACAAAGGTCACCTGTGGTGCGTTTATGGCTGAATCGGTCCGGATACGGGCGTCAACGCCGAATATCTGTTTTAAGACCCCGCGCTTCAGGGTGTTTTCCACCGGTCCGTTTGAAACGATTTTTCCCTGATCCATCAGTATGAGGTCATCTGCGTACCTGAGCGCCAGATTGATGTCATGCATGACAGCGGCCACGGTGATGTTTTGGGTTCTGACCCTCTTGGCCGCCGACTCCAGCAGGCCGAGGCCGTGGCGGATGTCGAGATTGGCGCAGGGCTCATCAAGCAGCAGCACCGGGGTTTGCTGGGCCAGTGCCCGGGCAAAAACGATCCGTTGTTTCTCACCGCCGGAAAGCTCGGTCATGAACCGGTCTGCCAGGTTTTCGGCTTTGCACTCGGCCATGGCGCGCCTGACCACTTCCATATCCTCGGCCGTTGGCGCGGAAAACCGGGGCAGGTGGGGATATCGGGCCATGGCCACAACCTCTTTTGCGGTGTAGGGAAAATTTACCCGGTATTCCTGGGGCACCAGGGCCACCTGCCTGGCCAGGGCACGACTGGAATAATGGCCAAGGGCCCGGCTGTTTAGAAAAATGCTTCCTGAATCCGGACTTTTGTGCCGGCACATCAGGTCCATCAGTGTGGTCTTGCCCGACCCGTTGGGGCCGATCACCGCGTAAAAACGCCCGGGTAGAAGCGAAAGACTCACCCCGTCAATGGCGCACCGGGTGCCGTAGGAATAAAAAATTTCGCTGATATCAAAACCCATGGCCCATCGCCCCCATTTGCCGCCTGCGAAATACCCAGCAGAAAAACGGTCCGCCGATCAGCGCCGTGAGCACGCCGATGGGCAGCTCGCTGGGAAGCAGGGCCCGGGTTACCGTGTCTGCGGCCAACAGCAAAATGGCACCAATGAGCAGCGATACCGGAATAAGCCGCCCGTGGTCCGGCCCGCAGACGCTTCTGACCAGGTGGGGCACCAAAAGCCCCACAAATCCGATAATGCCTGAAACCGATACGCAGATGGCCGCCATCAGGCTCACACAGACCAGAAGTGCCGGAGAAAGTCTTTGCACAGATGTTCCCATGGATGCGGCCGTGCGGGTGCCAAGAGACATCAGGTTCAGATCCCTTGCAAAAAACAGGCACACACCCGTGCCCAGCGCTGTCACCCCCGCCAGAAGACCGGCGTCCGCCCATGTCTTTGAGGCCAGGCTTCCCATGAGCCAGAAAATGATCACCGAAACCCGTTCGTCTGCCATGTACTTGATAAAGCTGATGCCCGCAGACAGGATGGCCGCCACGATAATGCCGGACAAGATCAGGTTGCTCGACGAATACCCCCCGGCTGAAGAGGCCAGATACATGACAATCATCAGCGTTGCCACGGCCCCGGCAAAGGCAAACAAGGGCACGGAAAAACCCCCGAGCATGCTCACATTGATCAGAATCGCAACCGAGGCTCCGAAGGCCGCCCCCGCAGACACCCCCAGGGTATAGGGATCTGCCAGAGGGTTTAACAAAATACCCTGATACACGGCACCCGACACCCCCAGGGCCCCGCCCACCAGGGCGGCCACCAGGATGCGCGGCAGGCGCACTTCGATGACCGCGGCCCGGGCAATGGGGTCAATGTCGGCGGCCAGTTCGGAAATGCCGGAGACCGCCGAGCCGGCTATGCGCAGGACGTCGAAAAATCCAACCTGCACATGCCCCATGCCTGCGGCCGCTGCAGCCAGTACCACCAGCACCCCGGTGAGCACCACAAGCTGCGGCCACAGGGGAAAAAACCGGAGCATGCCCAATTTATCTGATTTCAGGTCCATGGGTTCATATCTGCAATGTCCGCTGTTTGTCAGGAAGGAAGCCCTGCGGCCGGTGTCAGTTTTTTCGCTCCTGACCGTTTACGGATTCAGCCAATGCCTTCGCTCAAAATTTCAAAAACTCGGCCTGTCGGCCTCAGACAGTTTGAAATTTTTTAGCTCCGGCGTTTGCTGAATTTTTCCGTAAACGCTCAATGTCGCTTACAAACCGACCCCGGCCTTGGACTTGCTTGGCAGTCCTGAAACTGGCACAATCGCCAACCAATAAAAAAATAACTTCCTGATTTTACTTAACACTTAATCACTTAAAACTTAACACTGCCTGATTGATCCATGGCCGTTTGGAGCTGGCTCACCCAGATGTGCACAAATGGATCATATTCTGCAAAACCTTTTAAAACAGGCTTGCATTCAATGCCTGCGGCTTCGAAAACGGATTTCCAGGAATCATCGCCGTCTCCGGCCATGTCGTTTCTGGCATGATCGCCGGCCACGGACATAAAAGGCATGAGCCATGCCGTGGATATGTTGTTTTTTTCAAGCTGCGCCAATATTTCCTCAGGGCCGGGATACCCTTCCACCGTTCCGATAAAGATGTTTTTGTCATCGCGCTGCAGCCGCCACATCAGGGCCGGGTAGGCGGCGTTTGACGGATGGTGGGTGCCGTGTCCCGGAAGCACCACCGCTTCATGGCTTGCGCGATCTTCGGGTATGATTTCACGGACGGCCCGGGCGGCTTTGGCCATGTCTTCCGGACTTGAAAGCAGCGGTCCGCTGATTGCGATCTTTTTAACTCCACCAGGGCGATGTTCAAATTTGCGGACGGTTTTGACAAGGTCGTGATATTCATATCCGGCAATGGTGTGCAGCGACTGCACGAAAATCCTTGTAAAGCCCTGACTGGACATCTCTTCTATGGCCTGCAGGGGGGAATGGGCCGTTTTTCCCTGTTGGGCCATTTTGTCGCGGATCATCTCCGAGGTATAGGCCCATTGGATTGTTGTGTTGGCAAAGGCGGCTTTGATTTCTTTCTCAATATTGTCAAAAGCAGCCTGTGCCTCTGGAAACGTTGTGCCAAAGGTCACCAGAAGGATTCCTGTTTTCCCGTCTTCCGGCTGCGGACTGCCGGCCTGAACCGTTGCCACTGCAGCAAAAATCAGGATCAGTAGCATCAAAACCGGTTTGAAAAGACCCTTTCCCATTTCATCCTCCGTTTAAAATTTCCCCAAAATAAAAAAGCCCCCCTGAGCTTTTTGGCTCAGGGGGGCTGCACCCGTCTTTCTTGACCCCTTTTTTGATTTCCACGCCGGTGATATCCGCGCCGGTGTTCGTGAAAAACTTCAGCAAGGCAGGTCTTCTGGCTCCCGGATCATCCTACTGGCCGCGCCTTCCCGCTTTTTATCAAAGCAGTGGCAATGTGCGGCGTTCGTTCCCGGTTACAGCGGCGGGTCCGCCCCCGATTTAAACGGGGTTCCCTTTTTATGCCTGTATTTGAGGCATACCCTGCTGGAAAACAAATTTTAATAAGTTTATGGAGTGCTTGTGGATTTGTCAAGCCTGTTTTTCGCCGCCGGCCTGCTGGACTGCATGGGCGGGCAGGGAAATGGTAAAGGTGGTACCTTGGCCGGCCAGGCTTTTGACTTTGATGTCGCCGCCATGATCCTTGATAAATCCGTAGCACACAGAAAGGCCCAGCCCAACGCCTTTGACTGTGTCTTTTGTGGTGAAAAACGAGTCAAAGATCCGGTTGATGTTTTCTTCCGAAATGCCCTGGCCGGTGTCGGTGATTTCGATAAACACGTTTTTATCCTTGTGCCAGCTGCGGAAGGTGAGTGTGCCGCCTTCGGGCATGGCGTCTTTGGCATTGGAGATCATGTTTAAAAACACCTGCCGCATCTGGTTTCTGGATGCATTGATTTCCGGAAGCGCTTCTGCAAGCTCGGTTTTGATTTTGATGCTGTTTTCCTGGAGCTGTTTTTCGTGGAGCATCAACAGCTCATCAATAATGGTGTTGATATTGACCGGGCCTTTTTCCTCCTGGTCGGGCTTGGAAAACGACAGCATTTTGCGCAGCATTTCCGCCAGGCGAACGGTTTCGGAAAGCGACATATCCAAAAGCTTTCGCCGTTTGTTTTCCGGCGTGATTTCGGTTTTCAGCAGTTCCAGGGTGTTCATGATTCCGAAAAGGGGGTTGTTTAACTCGTGGGCGATCTGGGAGGTCAGCCGGCCCATGGCGGCCAGTTTTTCCGATTGGAGCAATTGCTCCTGGGTGGAGCGCAGGGTGCGCTCCATTTCAATGCGCTCGGTCATGTCCACAAACGAGCCAACGGTGGCCACCTCATTGCCGTCATCATCGTATATCATGGCGGCGGAAAGCGATCCGTCAATGACCTGGCCGTCGCGCCGGACATAGAGCATGGGGTGGGAGCGCAGCATTCCCACGCCGCCGTTCTCCGGGCTGCGGATCATTTTCATGATCCTGTGGGCCAGTCCCTCGGGGTAGATTTTGGTGATGTGCATCTTTCCGATGGTCTCCGAGGCCGGGTATCCAAGGGTTTCTTCCGCAGCCCGGTTCCAGATGAAGATATTTCCCTTCAGGTCTGCGGCCATGATGGGGCTTGGCGAGCTTTGAATGATTTTGTTCATGAAATCATGGGCTTCCCGCAGTTTTTTTTCCATCATGTAGCGCTCGGTCTGATCCTCGGTGATGCCCTCGTAACCGAGAATATTGCCGTTGTGGTCGTAACGCACGTGGCTGGTTAACAAGACCGTGATCGGGGTGCCATCCTTTTTCTTAAAATCCACCTCATACTGCACCACCCGGCCTTCGCGTTCAATCATCTCCTGGAACTTGGGCCGGTCCGAGGGGCGGACATACAGGTCACGGGTGATATCCAGGTTTAAAATCTCTTCCTTGCTCGAATACCCCATCATGTTGATAAAGGCCTGGTTGGCGTCCAGAAACCGGCCCTCCTTGCTGCTGATGTAAACTCCCACGCCCACGTGTTCAAACAGGTTCTGATATTTCTCCTCGGAGGCCGCCAGTTGGGCTTCACGCTGCTTTTGCTCGGTGATGTCCCGGAATATGCACAGCTTGGAAACCGACTCGTCCGGGTTTTTCAGGGGCAGTTCCGTGAGGGCGAAGGTTTTTTCCGCCTTGGGTACGTATAGCTCCCAGTGGAGTCTTTTGCCTTCAAAGACATCAGGGGCGCGGCACCATGGGCAAAGGGTTTCGCTGTTATTGATCAGGCGATGACATTTTCCCCCCGTGCCCTTGCCGAAAATCTCGATCATGGTACGGTTCATGTATTCAATGGTATAATTCTGATCGATCACGTAGATGCCGTTTTCAATGGTGTCAAAGATGGCCTTGAGCATCCATTTTTCTCTTTCCATGGTCTTTGCCCCTGGATAAAATTTTTGGGTTCTGTGTAACTGCTTGTATTTCAAATATATGAGAATTGCCTGCAAAGTCAACAATCAAACCGTTGATGGCGCTGTAAAAAATTCAATATCTGCGTTACGCGCGATTTCTCAGCATTTCACGTACAGATAACTACCCTGTATTCTTCGAAATCGCGCAAGCCTTGATCTTGAATTTTTTACGGCGCCATCTGAAAACCAACTTCCGGGGAAGTCCAGGACGGGGTCGCTTCAAAAACTGACCCCGGCCGCAGGGCTTGCTTTCTGCAGGCACACCGGGCAGTACGGGATTGCAGGAAGGCGGGAAATAATATAAAATACCAAATTGTCATTTACCGACGAAAAGGGGTGATATGATGATTGTTGACGCTCATGCCCATTGCGGAATACATGACCGGTTTCCGCCCCAGGCGTTTGAGGATTATCTGGCTGCGGTCAAAAACAGTCCCATTCAAGGCACGGCCATGTTTTCCCCGGTCATGGAAATCTATGACCGCAATGATCCGGATTTTGCCGATAACAAAGCCTGGCAAAAGCAGCGAAAGGCCTCAAACCAGTATCTGCTCGACCTGAAAAACCGCGAATTGCAGGTTTTTCCATATTTTTTCATCTGGAACGATTTTGCCGTGGATCAGCTCGATGACCGGCATTGCGGGATCAAATGGCACCGGCATGCGGATGAGCCTGTATATCGCTATGAAGATCCGGCCTGTGTTGCGGCAGTGGCTGAAATCCGGCGCCGGGGCCTGCCTGTGGTGTTTGAAGAGGAGCTTTCCAACACCCTGCGGTTTGTCAATGAAATTGCACAAGGCGTCAATGTGATCATTCCGCATCTGGGCATGCTAAACGGCGGATACCGGGCCATTGCAAAAAGCGGGCTCTGGGAAAATCCCCGGGTCTATACGGATACCAGCCTTGCCTCCCGGCATGAAATCCTGGATTATATCGCATGCTACGGCGGCACCCGGATCATGTTCGGCTCGGATTTCCCGTTTGGCGACCCTGTGAGTGAATTTAACAAGATTCGGGGCCTGCCGCTTTCACAAAATCTGCAAAAGGCCCTTGCCGGTGGCAGTTTCGGAAAATTAATGGCGCAGGGGCAGGGGGGCGCTCTTATGAATTGGCGAAAATGATTTTTTGTGCTAGAGATGGTTGCACGAAAATGCGGGCGCGGATTTGTTCCTTCGGGATTTTTGCGCCGCAGATGTGATGTATCAAGGAGAACGTCCCGGCATGACCTGGTTCTGGAACCGCCCCTGGGGCATTGGTTTGAAGATGACCCTGGTAACTTTGACCCTTATCGCTGCCACAACCTTTGGTTCCGCCGTGGTGGTGACTTCCACAATGAATGATTTTCTGCTGGATTCCCTGATCAAAAGAGGGTCTTCTGTGGCCCTGAGCGCGGCCACACCTGCCGGATTCAGCATTTTGTCCGAAAATCAGCTGGCCCTGGACAACCTGGTGGCAAAGATCACCGAATCCCAGAGCGATGTGGCCTACATGAGCATTGTGGACCACAATGGCGTTATCCTGGCCCACAACCGGTTGTCTGCTGTGGGAGAGCCCTTTGCTGATATTAAGGGTTCTATGGTCAGGCGCACGGATAATTTTCAGACAAAGAAAATTAAGCGGGACGGAGTGTCCTGCTACGAGTTTAAAACCCCGATCCGGTTTGCCGAAAACCGGGTGGGAGACGTGATTATCGGCCTTAGAGCCGATGCCCTGGCGTCTGCCAGGCAGGCCGCCCGAAGAAAGATCGGCCTGATTGCCGTCCTGACCCTGGGTTTTGGCGTGGCCGGAACACTGGTTCTGTCTTGTTTTTTTACCGCGCCGGTCAAGCGGCTGGCTGCCGGGGTTTCCCGGGTCAAGTCCGGCAAAAGGGGCGTGGAAATCAAGGTCACGTCCCGCGATGAACTTGGCGAACTGACCCGTAATTTCAATGAAATGTCAAAAATGCTCCAGGTCCAGCAGCAAAGCCTGGAAAGCTACGCCCAAAACCTTGAGGAATCCTATACCTCCATGGTGCGGATACTGGCTGCTGCCCTGGATGCCCGGGACCAGTATACCCTTGGGCATTCGGAAAGGGTGGCCTGGCTGTCTTTGCAAATGGGCAAAAAACTCGGACTCGACCGGGAGGCGTTAAAAGAGCTGGAAATGGCCTGTTTTCTCCATGATATCGGAAAAATCAAAATTCCGGACAGGATTCTGGCCAAAACCGAACCCCTGAGCCGGGAAGAATATGCCATAATTCAGCAGCATCCGGTGCATGGTGCTGAAATTCTGCGCCTGTCCGCATCGTTGCACAAATATATTCCGGCGGTGCTCCAGCACCACGAGTGGCATAACGGCAACGGCTATCCATACGGTCTCAAAGGCGACCAAATCCATCTGCATGCCAGAATTGTCGCCATTGCTGATTGCTTTGATGCCATGACCACCTCCCGGCCCTACCGCAGGGGCCGGCCCAGAAATGACGCAGCCATGGAAATAAAAAATTACAAAGGCGTTCAATTTTGTCCGCATCTGGCCGATATATTTCTTGAAGCCTTAAATGAATTTGATCAGGTCGGGGAAATCCCTTTTGCCGGTGAGGCCATATGAAGCGAAACGCGTTTTTGTTCCATGCATTGTTTATCGGGCTGCTGGTTTTCAGCGGCTGCAGTTATATTCCGGTGCAGTGGCCGGATTTTCCGATAGGATCGGACCCAGGAGAAAAGCCCGCGCCCGCAGGTGAAAAAGACGGATCCTCCAGGGACAGCGCCGGGGGTACTATTTCCCGGCCAGAGACGGCCAGGGCCGAAGGTGCGGGCACCGCAGAGAAAAATGCAATCGAGCGTCACCTGGCCCAGGGCGATGTGCTGGCCGCCCTTGACGGTGTGGGAGAAAATGTCCGTCAGGGGTCCTGTGATCAGAGCGTGTCATCTGTTTATGTCCGGGCGGTCAACAGGGCCATCCGGGAGGCCGGATCCAGGCTGGAGCAGGACCGGCCGGCAGACGCGGGCCGGCTGTTTCATGCGGCACAAAAGCACTACCCGCAAGATCCGGTCCTTGCCTCCAGAATCCGTTTAACGCCGGCTGAGCTGGATGCTGCCATTGCCAAATGCGCCCAGCAGCTAATGGAAGAAGGGCTTTCAGCCTATCGGCAGGAACGCCTTGAAGACGCCATTGAAATCTGGGAAAAAATTCTTGTGTTTGATCCCATGCACCGGGCCGGCCGCAGCGCCATTCAGACCGCTGAAAAGCAGCTGGCCAACCTCAAAAAAATCGGCACCGGCCCGGAGCAGGAATCCAGGTAATTTTTTATGCGGCCTTGGAGCCGATGGCCCCGGCCATGAGATCGCCCACCATTTTGTTAAAGCGCGACGGATTTTCCACCTTTCCGCCTTCGGCAATGACCGCCAGGTCATAGAGCAGGTGGCTGTAATCCTTCAGCGACTCGTCATCCGGCCTGCTTTCATGGATCTGCCGGATTTTTTCCATGACCGGATGGCTGGTGTTTAGCTCCAGGATTCGTTTGGACTGGGGTACGGTCTGGCCCGAAGCCTTGAGCAGCTTTTCCATGTATGCGCTCATGTCATATGCATCCCCGGAAAGACAGGAAACCGAGTTTTTCAGGTGAGAGGAGGGCTTTACTGATTTGACCTTTTCATCCAGATGGCCCTGGATTTTGTTAAACAGATCCGCGTAGGTTTCGGATTGTTTTTCATCTGTTTCGTCAATGTCGAGATCGCCTTTTTCCGCGCTTTGCAGGGTTTTGCCCTCAAATTCCGTCAGTGTCTGCACAACGAATTCATCCACCGGATCTGTCATGAGCAGGACTTCATAGTCCTTTTCCTTGAGCGCTTCCAAATGCGGGCTGTTTAGCATGGCGCTTAAGTTATCGCCCGTGATGTAATAGATGTGCTTCTGGTCGGATTTCATATCATTGACATACTCGGTCAATGAGCGCCATTTGTCTTCGGACTTGGTGGTCTTGTAACGGATCAGCTTTGTGAGCCGGTCGCGGTTTTCAAAATCCGAATAAACCCCTTCTTTTAATACCGCACCGAATTCATTGTAGAATTTCTCAAAGGTGTCTTCATCCAGATTTTCGAGTTTTTCAAGAATTTTTTTGACCAGATTCTTGCGGATGTTGCGTACCAGGGCATCCTGCTGGAGCAGTTCCCGGCTGATGTTTAAATTCAGATCCGGGGCATCCACCACCCCCCGGATAAACCGCAGATATTCGGGCAGCAGTTCCCGGCAGTTTTCCATGATAAAAACCCGCCGGCTGTAAAGCTGGACCCCGTGCTGGCGTTCCGGGGAAAACAGGTCAAAGGGCGCCTGGGCTGGGATGTAGAGCAGGGCGGTGTATTCGGTCATTCCCTCGAGCTTGATGTGCATCCGGTCTAAAGGCGGGTTCCAGTCATGGCAGATATGGGAATAAAAGTCGTTGTATTCCTCGTCAGTAATTTCGTTTTTGTTCTTGGCCCATATGGCCTTCATGGAGTTTAAGGTTTCCTCCCGGATCACCTTTTTCTTCTCCCCGCCTTCAACGGGATTGCCGTCTGCGTCGGTTTCGGGCTCTTCGCGCTCCACGTCCATGACCACGGGGTAGCGCACAAAATCCGAGTGGCGCTTGACAATGCGCCGGATGGTCCATTCCTCGGTGAAATCCTCTTCTTCCAGGACCTTGGGGGAAAGATGCAGGATCACGTCGGTGCCGCGGCCCGGCTTGTCAGTCTCTTCAATGGTATAGGATCCGTCTCCGGCCGATTCCCAACGGGTTGCGGTCTGCTCGCCGGCCGCCCGGGTGATCACCGCGACCTTGTCGGCCACGATAAACGCGCTGTAAAAGCCCACGCCGAACTGGCCGATGAGTTCCGGGGTCAGGGCGTCTTCCTGTTTGGATTTTTCCAGGGCCTCCAGAAATGCCGCAGTGCCGCTTCTGGCAATGGTTCCCAGGTTTTCCTGGACCTCGTCTTTTGTCATGCCGAGGCCGTTATCTGATACCGTCAGGGTTTTGTTTTCCTTGTCAACCGCCAGCTTGATTTTAAACTCCGTGTCATCGCCGAGAATGTCCGGATCGGTCTGGGCCTGGAAGCTGGCCTTGTCAATGGCGTCTGAGGCGTTTGAAATCAGTTCCCTGAGAAAAATCTCCTTGTTGGAATACAGGGAATTGATGATAATGTTGAGCAGTTGCTTGACTTCGGTTTGAAATTCATAGGTTTCGGCTTTTGGTGTCATGGTCCGACTCCTGTTTTTATGTTGTGTTGTTGTCCAATGGCTTGTAAACCGGATTCCACAAAAGGAAGGCCTTGTGCCGCTTGATTGGTTTGTCCATATAATGATGCTTGTTTTGGATTTGTCAACCCGTGGAAAACGGATTTAACCATCCATGATAGAGCTTTATGAAAACATGTCCGCTGACAGTGCGGATCTGTGCGGATTGATTCTGAAGGCCTCCGGGATTCCCTTTCGGGTGCGCAAAGACAGCAATGGGTGGGGTATATGGGTGGCTGCACGCGATTTTTCCCGTGCGCGAAATGCCGTGGACAGCTATTTCAGGGAAAACCGGACGTCTGATGTTGTTGATCAAAGCCCGCTGCCGGCGCAGGATCACGGATATGCGGGCATTTGGGCAGCCGCGCTCATGGCGGCGGTGTATGCGGGTGTTTCCCGAACAGCCGATATCCATGCGGTCTGGAATGACTTCGGAGCCTCTGCCTGGAAAATCATGGACGGTGAGTTTTACCGTACCGTGACCGCCCTGATGCTGCACGCCGATGCCGTGCATTTGCTGGGCAATATGGCCGGACTGGCTGTTTTTGCCACGGCTGTCTGCCACTTGGCCGGATGGGGGGCGGGCATGCTCATGATCCTGGCTGCCGGGGCCGGGGGAAATATGGTCAATGCCGTGATGTATGAATCCGGTCACGTGTCCATCGGCGCATCCACGGCCGTGTTCGGCGCCATCGGTATTCTGTCGGGTTACCAGTTTCTGCGCCGGCGTGCTGTACCCCGTAAAAAGGCGGGAGCCTGGCTCCCCCTGGCCTGCGGTCTGGCATTGCTGGGGTTTTTGGGCGCAGGCGAGCACGTGGATCTGGCCGCCCACTTGTTTGGATTTCTTGTTGGCATATTTATCGGAATCGGATATGCCAGGGTCCATAAAGCCATCGCCCCACGGGGTCAGGTTATCTGCCTTGTCCTGTGCGCGGTCGTTGTAATTGGCGCCTGTGCTGTTGGCGCATGGAAACAATTGTTTTAAAAGACTTGTTCAGTATTTGATGGCGCCGTAAAAAGTCCAATATCTGCGTTACGCGCAATTTCTCAGAATTTCACGTACGGCTAAGTACGCTGCATTCTTCGAAATTGCGCAAGCCTTGATCTTGAACTTTTTACGGCACCATCTGAAATCAGACT
>JAIPES010000007.1 GCA_021737045.1 Desulfobacteraceae bacterium
TGTATTAACAATGACGGCAACCAGGTCTGTCAGCAAGCCCAGGGAGATGTCATCCTTGCTCAAAAAACGTTTGACGCCGACAATTACAAGCATGCGCTTCTCAAAAATCCTGGCTTTACAAATGGGGAACACTTCAAATTCAACAGCCGGGGCATACCGGTGCAGGATGACGGCTCGTATTTCAGCAGCGGTAGTGTTGATATAGAATGCGACAAGGACAGCAATTATACTTTGTCCATTACTGTCAGTCCTTCAGGAAGAATATTTATCAATTAGGGAAACGACTATGATGGATACACATGCCGGGATCCGGCTGCGTGGAAAACAAGCGGGTTTTACCCTGATCGAGCTTTTGGTGGCAGTGGCGATTTCTGCAATCGTGCTGCTGGCACTGGGCCAGTTTTTTATTTCCACCACCAGGACCAACACCATCCAGGAAAAAGTGGCTGCATCACAGCAGGAAATCCGGACAGTCATGGAGATGATCACCCGGGATCTGCGCATGGCCGGGCTTGATCCCACTAAAAATGCGGATGCCGGGTTCACTGATAACAGCGACGGCACAAACGACGAATCCATTGCTTTTTCATTTGATTATTACAATGACGACGATGATCCCTACAGTGACGGCGATTGCGATGATGACAGGGAACACGTGAGCTACAGTTTTGATGAAGACAATGGCAGAATCATGTACCGGTGGTCCAATGACGGGGGTGTCAACTGGCCTGGCGCTCAATCGCTGACCCAGGACAACACCGTCACCAGCGTGGAGTTTGAATATTTTGATGACAAGGATGCCCTGGACAGTGACAATGCGTTTTCAGATCCGGCTGCCAACCTCGATGATATCGAAATTGTAAGGGTAACCATCTGCGGGACCATCACCGGGGCATATTCTGAGGATTTGAACAACCAGCTTTGTTTTTCAAATGTTGTCAGACCCAGAAATCTGTAAACAGCGCAAATTGGAGCAATGATAAAATGATCCATAAAACCGAATCCGGATTTACCCTGCTGGAGGTTCTTTTTGCCGTGGCGCTGCTGGCAATGGGCCTGCTGGGCCTGGGGTTGATGCAGGGCCATTTTGCCGAAGGCAATGCAAGATCCCGGCAGATTACCCGCGCCACTGATATTGTGGCAGATAAAATAGAGGAGCTGTCCAACGCGGATGCCAGTGACGGCGATTTGAATATCGGAAATCACGGCCCAGTCACCATAACAGAGTATTCTTTGGATTATGACCTTTCCTGGACCGTTACGGAAGACGACACGGAAACCGGAGAGGACATCCTTGTTATTGACATTGAGGTGGACTGGACCACGGGCGGTCAGCCTCACAACATAACGTTTCAATGGGCAAGGAGCACGTAAGGCAAATGAATCAAATACCCCCTCTTGATGATAAAGGTTCGGTTCTGCTGGTTACCGTCATTATCCTGCTTTTGCTGACATTAATTGGCGTCAGCGGGATCAATACAGCATCCAATGATCTACAGATCACCCGCAACTACAGGGTTTACAAGGAAAACCTGATGCTTGCGGACGCAGCCGTAAACCAGGCCTCAATTATTGTGCACAACAGCATACCAAGTGATGCCCCGACCGGCTTTTTACGGGATCGTCTGGATGACGATGAACTGGATGGATTCTACGACATCCAGGATCTCATTGATGAGGACAAGGACAAATACTTAAAAGATCCGGATGAATATGATGAAGACATTCTGCCGGTTCTCGGTGAAATCAACGTGAATGCAGTGATCAGTGATTTCGGGAAAAAGACAGTGACTACGCCTGTATCATTGTCTTCCAGCCAGAGTGAAACCCAATACGTCGTCTATGTTTCCACTGTCGGGGATGAAGACGATGACCCCAATTACAAAGGCGATGCGGTTATTATCGCCCGATCCCGGAAAAACGGCGGCAATGTCATTATAGAAGCCGGAATTGACAGAGACTGACCCACAATCGCGCATCCCGGAGGAATAAGCATATGAAACGACTTTTATTCACTGCCCTGTTTCTGATCTATCTGCTGGCCCCGGTTATCCTGCCGGCAGAGCAAAGCCCTCAGGACTCAGAGGAAATGACTGAAACCGAGGTTTTGCTAACCCGGTACAAGGAGGCCGGGTATAACTTTTTTGGCCCGATCCAGTATCTCGGAAAAACCTCAAGAAAGATAAAACTCTACGATCATAGCCCGATCGCTTACAAGGATCTGGATGTTATGGATCAGAAGGGCGAAGAGGATTTGGTCAACAAATATGATTTTGTCTATGTCTTGTCAAAAGACGGGCAAATAATTTTGATCCGGTTGGACAAGGGGAATCAAGACAATGAATAATACAGTAAAATCAATAAAGACAATTTGCGTTGCGGCTGTTTTGGCGCTTTTATTATCAAATGGCGCTCAGGGAGCCAATGAAGATTATGCCGCCCTCCCCCCTTTTCTTTCAGCGGCTGTGAAACCCAATGTTCTCTTGGTGATGGATTACTCCGGGAGTATGCAGGCGCCGGCCAATTATCCGTCAAACTTTAATGGATATCATTATAGTTCACAGGTAGGTAAGTATGGTGATTATCTTTCTGTGACTGGAGAGAATGGATATAATAATAACGAGGAGTATTATGGGTACTTTGATTCTGGTGCCTATTATGAATACAACAGCGCTCAGAGCTACTGGCAAAAAACCAGCAGCTACTCGGGCGCGCATCCCGGAGACCTCGATCATTCCCCCCCGGTTCTGCACGGCAACTTTCTCAATTTTCTGGTAATGTCCAGAGTTGATGTGGCGCTCAAAGCCCTGATCGGCGGAAAGGCGGAGTGCCCGGATGGAGCGGATTATTGTGAACTCAGGCCTCAGGGCTCAAAAAGAACTGTTTGGGTCCATGACACGGATGACAACCTGATCGCCCGTTTTTACGTACGACCAGAGAATCCTACATGGGGAAATTATACAGATAAGGACATATTGATAAGTGTAAATGATTGGGAATCAAATATCGGCAGCTGCGATGGCCTGACTGCAAGGGTAAAAATCGATGCTGACGAGCGTTCCGGTATTATACAGAATAATGCGGATACAGTTCGGTTCGGATTTATCGCTTATGCAAACAATAGCAATAACACAGCAGAGGAAGGGCTTATTAAATATGGGCTGGAAGAAAACAATGTAGGAGAGTTGATTTCAGCCATGGAAGCAACAGTTCCTTATTCCGGAACACACACGGGCGAGGCCATGCGCGAGGCCTACTACTACCTGACCCAGACTGATAGTCTGGATTCAGATAACAGTTCTTATCATGCCCCTGGAACCGCAATTGATCCCTATTACGAAGAAAAGGAAGACGACGAAGATCCACAGCCCGCCTGGTGCCGGAAAAGCCATGTTGTACTGATATCCGACGGTGGATGGAATGGAAGTATAGACCCTGATAAATGGGCCCATAAGCTGCACACCGATGATCTGCGGGAAACTGACGACGGCGGCGATCTTGACCAATTTCCAGGGATGCAGAATGCTGATGTGTATAGTCTTTTCACGTTTTCAGATGACAGTAAGGGCGAACGATCCATGAAAGCCGTTGCCGCTTTTGGAAATTTCGAGGATACCGACGGCTGCACTATTGACGACATTGAAAATCAGCCCTATGGGTTGGATGTGGATAATGACAGCAGATACGTTGATTTTGAAGACTCTGATTTTGCGTGTAACCCCAGTGACTCTGCTGATGATGCCTGCTGCAGGGAATGGGACGAAAACGGCGACGGAATTCCGGATGCGTATTACAGCGCTACCAACGGCGCGGAAATGGCCACGGCTCTGAGCGAAATTTTCGGCGTTATCCGCCAGGGCACAGCATCGGGAACTTCTGTTACCGCCATCACTTCCAAGTCCACAAATGGATCCGTGCTGACCCAGGCCGTGTTTTACCCGGAAAAGAATTTTGAAGATGACAAAAAGGTGGTCTGGACAGGCAATTTGTTCAGTGACTGGTACCTGAATGCCTATTTCAATGGCGATCTGGTGCAAAACATCCGGGAAGATTCCAACGGTGACCAGATACTGGATGTGGACGGAGACAGAATACTGGAATATGTGGTTGAAGACGACGCCCTGGAGGTCCGGGCGTTTAACTCAGGAACAGACGGCAAAAAAACCAGCGATACCCCTGCTGAGACTTACCAGTCCATTGAGGATGTGGCCCACCTGCTGAACTACGGGGAACAACTGAAAAACCGGAGTGCGGATTCAAGAACCATTTACGGTGTGACGGAAAGCGATGCCCGCTCTTTGTTCACCACAGGAAATTATCAGGACTTTGACGCGTATCTGGGCACGGATGCAGCCGAGTTTCCTTCATGCCTTTTGGATTCAGGCGATATCCAGTATGAGGATTTGATCCGTTTTGTTCGGGGCGAACATGTTGACGGGTGCCGGTCCCGGGACACGAACAACCCCGGAACGGTTTGGAAACTTGGCGACATCATCTCCTCATCGCCCACAGCTGTCAACTACGGCGAATACCGCATGATTTTTACCGGCAGCAACGACGGAATGCTTCACGCCTTCAGGCTCGGCTACATGAAAAACCGGGGCAACAAACAAACCCCGATTGAACTAACCGACAATTATTCAAGCACGGATACCGACATGGTGGGAAAAGAGGAATGGGCCTTTATACCAAAGGACGCCATGCCCTATCTGCGTTACATGACCGCTCCGAGTTACGAACATGTATACACCGTGGACCTGAAACCTTATGTCATTGACACCGGATCGCAGGTGATTTTGATCGGCGGGATGCGCCTTGGCGGTGCCTGCGGAAACGGCTCGGTCTCTCCGCCGTCAGACACGGATCCTGTGGGCAGGTCTGCTTATTTTGCCCTGGATATCACCGATCCCCTGGATCCGGATTATCTATGGCAATTTGAAACCGAGGGGATGGGATTTACCTATTCCGGCCCGGCTTACGTCACAAGAGAAAACAATGCCGGGGATCTGAAACATTATGTGATTTTCGCCTCAGGCCCAACAGATTATGACGGCACCTCCAATCAGCCGCTTCAGATTTATGTGGTGGATCTTGCAGACGGTACGCTTGTGCGAACCCATGAGATGCCAAGTCTCAACAATGCATTTGGTGGACGATTGTTTACAAAGGGGCTGGACAGGAGACCAAAGGACGGCGAGTCGGATAAAGACGGCCAGACGGATTTTGTTTTTCTGGGCTACACCAATAATGCGGATCAGACCCAGGACAGTTTAGATAAAATGAAAGGTGGGATCATAAAAATTTATACAGGCGCGCCTGATCCATCAGGCTGGGAGTTTGATACGTTTCTGACCAATTCAGTGCAAAACCCGATCACTGGCCCTGTCAAAGCCATGGACTGTTTTCCCGAAATAATAAAGGATCCATATCTCTACTTTGGCACAGGCAGATATTTTATCCCTGATGATGACACCGGCGGCTCAAATGAAAATGACGTGAATTATTTGTATGGGGTGCCGTTCACCTGCGATGTGGACAATACCGATTGTTCCGGTATAAACAGCATCGGCAATGCAAGCGATCTGGATTGTTCTGATGTCACGGGCGTGGCAACCAATGCACAGGCCGCTTCATGGAAAATCCCATTAGAGATAAAACAAGGCAATTTTCTGCGGGAACGCTGCTATTCCACCCCTGCAACCACGAAGTATGATATCGTATTTTTTGACACAGCAAAGCCCACGGACGTGGTGTGCGAATGCGGCGGCCGGAGCCGTTCCTGGGCCATTAACTGCGCTACAGGCCGGGGGCTTGGGGTGAACATCTGTAGCGAAGAAGGGAACACCGATTACATGGTTTCAGAGACTGATTTTGAATATATGTCCCAGTTATCCGGCGGCGATATTCAGCAAACAGGGAGCTCAGAGTTTGGAGAGAGCGGCGCATCCTCATCCAGTCCCGGAGTGCCCGGAGATGAAGGCGGTGTGCCCCTGTTTGGGCCCCCTTCAATCGTTGGAATAGATTACTGGAAGCAATGGTAATCCCCGGCTTATAGTCCCCAACAACCCTTCAACCCTGCCCCTCTCAGGCCGGGGAAGCAAAGGTTTGCATGTGATGCGGCAAATCTTGTTTCCCCGGCCTTTTTTTGCCTTTTAACCGCTCGAATAACCCGTGTTATCGGCTATTTTGCCCGTCATTTGTGGATTTTTGCTTGACTGGGATTTAAAATAGCTGATATAAAGTTCTATTTCCCTGAATTAAACTCCTGATTCATTGCTTATGCCCTATTGTTTTCGTTTTATATAAATCAGAAAGATAAGGAGTTATCCACCATGACCCAGTATGTTTACACTTTTGGCGAAGGAACCGCGGAGGGACGCGGGTCACAGAAAAATCTTCTGGGCGGCAAGGGCGCCAATCTTGCGGAGATGGCACGCATCGGCCTGCCGGTTCCGGCCGGGTTTACCATCTCCACGGATGGTTGTGTGTATTACATGAAGCACAATGATTACCCCGAAGGCCTGGAGCAGGAAGTCGAGGCGGCTCTGGCAAAGACTGAAAAGCTCATGGGCATGAAATACGGGGACCCGGAAAATCCGCTTTTGGTCTCCTGCCGGTCCGGGGCCAGAAAATCCATGCCCGGCATGATGGAAACCGTGTTAAATGTCGGCCTGACCACCAAAACCATCCCGGGACTGATTGAAAAGACCGGAAACGAGCGGTTTGTATGGGATGCCTATCGCAGGCTGATCCAGATGTTTGCCGACGTGGTCATGGAAAAGGCTGAGGGCATCGAACCCGAGGAAGGCAAAGAAATCCGTGCCCAGCTCGATGACATCATGGACGCGGTCAAGGAGCAGAAGGGCTATGAGGGGGATACGGATTTTAGCGCAGACGACCTCAAGGAGCTGTCTGAAAAATTCAAGAAAAAGATCCAGGAAGTGCTGGGAAGCGAGTTTCCGGATGATCCCAAGAAGCAGCTCTGGCAGGCCATTGGCGCGGTCTTTAAATCCTGGAACGGCAAGCGGGCCGTATCCTACCGCAGAATCGAGGGGATTCCGGACGAATGGGGAACCGCATGTAATGTGCAGAGCATGGTGTTCGGCAACATGGGCGATACCTCGGCAACCGGCGTGGCCTTTACCCGCAACCCGGCCACCGGGGAAAACAAGTTTTACGGGGAATGGCTGCCCAATGCCCAGGGCGAGGACGTGGTGGCCGGGATCCGCACCCCCAATCCCTTGAACATGGATACCAAGAGCGAGCAAAACAAGCACCTGCCCTCTTTGGAAGAAGCCATGCCCGATACCTACAAAGAAATCGTGGATGTGCGCAACAAGCTTGAAACCCATTACAAGGACATGCAGGATATTGAGTTTACCATCCAGGAGGGCAAGCTCTACATGCTCCAGACCCGGGTGGGCAAACGCACGGGCATGGCCGCGTTAAACATGGCCATGGACATGCTGGCAGAAGGCCTGATTGATGAGAAACTCGCTGTCACCCGGGTATCGGCCGACCAGTTAAACGAAATGCTCCACCCCCTGGTGGACCCGGAGGCGGAAAAAAAGGCCGCCCCCATTGCAGAGGGCCTGCCCGCCGGCCCGGGCGGGGCGTTCGGCCAGATCGTGTTTACTTCAGATGATGCGGTCAAGTGGTACAGGGAAGGCAAGCATGTGATCCTGGTGCGCGAGGAGACCAACCCCGAGGATGTTGAGGGCATGCGCGCGGCAGAGGCGATTTTGACCGCCCGGGGCGGGATGACCAGCCATGCGGCCCTGGTGGCCCGGGGCTGGGGCAAGTGCTGCATTGTGGGCGCGGGCAACCTCAAGATCGACCTTCAGCAGCGCACTGTGTCCACCAACGGCAAAACCTTTAAGGAAGGCGATGTCTTTACCTTAAACGGCACCAGGGGCTATGTGTACGAAGGCGAACTGGCCATGATCGATGCCACGGAAAACCCGCGCTTAAAGGATTTCATGGCCATTGTGGACCGGTTTCGCAAACTAAAGGTCCGCACCAACGCGGAAACCGCAGAAGACGTGAAACTGGCCAAGGAGTTTGGTGCAGAGGGCATCGGGCTGTACCGCACCGAGCACATGTTTTACGGCAAGGGATCGGAAAAACCGCTGTTTCTGCTGCGGAAGATGATTCTGAGCGTGAACGAAGATGAGCGGCGGGCGGCTTTGGATGAACTGTTTCCCCATGTCAAAGACGATATCAAGGAAACCCTGGAAATTTTAAATGACCGGCCCGTGACCATCCGGCTGCTGGATCCGCCCCTGCACGAGTTTGTCCCGCACAGCGAAGAAAATCAGAAACGACTGGCAGAAGCTTTAAATATTGACGTGGCAACCGTGATCAAGCGCAGCAACGCCCTGCGGGAATCCAACCCCATGATGGGCCACAGGGGCGTTCGCGTGGGCATCACCTACCCGGAAATCGCCGAGGCCCAGATCCGCGCCATTCTGCAGGCCGCAGCCGAGCTGATCAAGGCGGGCAAAAAGCCCAGGCCTGAGATCATGATCCCGGTGACCTGCGATGTCAAAGAGCTCGATATCATGAAGCAGATCGTGGTCCAGGTTTACGAAGATGTGGTTCAGGCCGTGGGAATTGACAAGATTGATTATGATTTCGGCACCATGATTGAAATTCCGCGGGCGGCCATGCTCTCTGATCAAATGGCGCAGACCGCGCAGTTTTTCTCCTTTGGCACCAATGATCTCACCCAGATGACATTCGGGTTTTCCCGCGATGACATGGTCACCTTTATGAACGAATATCTGGACCGCAGCATTTTGCCCAGAGACCCCTTTCAGACACTGGACATGGAGAGCATCGCCCCCATGATCGAGGATTCGGTGAAAAAGGGGCGCACCACCCGGCCGGATCTCAAGGTGGGTATCTGCGGCGAGCACGGCGGTGACGGGCCGTCTGTGAAATTCTGTCACAGGGCGGGATTTGATTATGTGAGCTGCTCGCCCTACCGCCTGCCCATTGCCCGGCTGGCCGCAGCCCAGGCGGCTGTGGAAGAAGAAGAGAACTGATGAGCCTGTAAAAAAGACTTTTTACAGGCAGTGTTAAGTTTTAAGTGATTAAGTGTTAAGTAAAATCAAGAGGTTATTTGTTTATTGGTGGGCGGTTATAACCGTTTTGGCTTTCCCCCTCCCCAAAACCCCCTTCTGCTTGCAGGAGGGGGTTTTTTATTCCCTGCGCTTGACAGCTTACCGGGTACCATATATATTTTGTTTATACAATATATCTTATTGAGGAGTGTCTTTCTTATGAATACACAGATGATTATAAGGGTTGACCCGGCATTGAAGTCCAAGGTCAACAATCTTGCAAGAGCAGAAGGGAAAAATACCAGCCAGCTGGTGCGTGAGCTTTTGGAAGCCTATGTTCAGGACCGGGACATTGAATTGTATATAGATGATTTATGGCAGCGTGTGGGAAACAAACTCAAAGCACAGGGCATCGGACCCAATGATATTGATCAGGCCATTGAAGATGTCAGAGCCGGAAAATCATGAAAGTTGTGATCGATACCAATGTGTTTGTTTCTTCGTTTTTTGGAGGCCATCCCGGCAAAATCTTTCAGTTGTGGAAATCCGGCCTGATTGTATGGTGCTTGTCCGGCGATATTCTGGATGAATACATTAACGTACTGAATCGGCTTGGCTTAAAAGATGAAAAAGAGATTGAAGAGCTTCTGAGACTTTTTAAGCAGGGGGTTCATGTATTGTTTACCCGAAAGCCCAGGAAACTCCAGGTCGTTGAAAAAGATCCGGATGACGACAAATTTTTTGAATGCGCACTTGCCCTGGGCGCACATGCGATTATTTCCGGAGATAAAGCTGTCCTGGCAGTGAAGCATTACAGGGGTATTCATGTTTATGCACCCGGAGAATTTGTTGCATTGTTTGAAGGATAACATCCGGGGTTATGGTTGCAACCTTAAACCTTTTGGTTATTTTTAGTCTATGAAAACAACTTCTTCTTCTCCACATCGTTCCCGCCTTCGGATAATTGCATGGATTGCAGCCGTTATTGTGTTGATTTATGCAGTTGCCGGTTTTGTGGCCGTCCCCATGATTGCGGAAAAAAAACTGCCCGGAATTCTTTCTGATGCCCTTGATGCGGATATCACTGTTGACGACATTGATTTTAACCCGTTTACCTTTCGCGCGTCGGTAAACGGGCTGTCCGTGTCCGGGAAAGACGGCGCGCCGCTGCTGGCGGCCGATCAGGCGGGTATCAATGTGCAGGTTGCCTCTGTTGTGAAGATGGGGGCGGTGATCAAGTCTGTTGAAATCACGGCGCCCCGGGTTAATGTGGTGCGCCGGGCCGACGGGAGTTTGAATCTTTCGGATCTGGCCGGCGGCAGCGGGGCTGAAGAAAAGCAGGCCTCGGATGCCGAAGACAAGAACGGCAGCCCGGTGTTTTTTTCAGTGGAAAAGATCCGCCTCACACACGGCCGGGTTGCGTTTGCCGATAAAGCCTCCGGGTTTGACACAACCATTGACCCGGTTTTTGTTTTGATCCAGCACTTAAGCAGTGAATCCAACGCCATGGCGGATCTGGAAATTCGCCTGGAAAGCAATGCGGAAGAAACCATTGCCTGCACGGGCCGCCTGGGGCTGTTTCCGGTGTCTGCCGAGGCGCGGCTGGATGCGCAGAACCTGTCCGTGGCCCATTATGCCCCCTTTTACGAAGATTTCACCGGCCTGGAAATCAAGGACGGCCGGGTGGATGTATCCGGAGACATCATTTATCCCCAGCCCTCCCCTGTTGCGGAAAACCCATTGCTGGAAAACGGGGAAATCCGCATCCGCTCGCTTCTGGTCCATGATCCGGACACGGGCAATGCGGCTGTGGAAATTGACAAATTCAGCCTCTCGGGAATCCGGGTCAATCCCGAAAAGCGGTCTGTGGATGTCAAAAACATATCCACCCAAGGCGGAAAAATCCTGTGCGAGCGGGCGCAAAACGGGACACTGAATTTTTCCAAACTCACAGCCGGCTCCGGTTCGGCAAAAACAAGCGACACAGACCCGCAGCCGGAAAAAACAAAACCGGCGCCCTCCCCTGACCCCTGGAACGTGCATCTGGGTATGATCAGCGTCAGCGGCTACAGCGCGGCATATACCGATGCCGTGCCCAAAGAGCCGGTTTCCCTGGGACTTGACGGCATCACCATCCGGCTCTATGACATGACCCTGCAGCAGGATCATTTAACCGAATGGTCCTTTGCATCCCTTGCCCGGCCCGGCATTGTCTCGGCCCGGGGCACTTTCGGACTCGATCCCGTGGCAGCCGACTTTGATTTCAGGATCAGCGAGGTGGACCTGGCAGGTGCGGCGCCGTATGCCAAAGACTTTGGCGCAGATATTCAAAAGGGGATCGTCCATGCCGCCGGCAGCGTGGAGGCCGGCATCACTTCAGAGGGACTTTCTGCCCAATATGCAGGTGAGGCCTGGATTGACGATTTTACGGCAACAGATCCCAAAACCGGAAATCCATTTCTCAGATTTGACCGGCTTGGATTTGAGGATATCCAGGCGGAAATGGCTGACCGGCTTTTGGTTTCCCTGGACCGGATTTTGATTCAAGAGCCGGAGTTTTCCGCCGGCCTGGCCCCGGACGGCAGCCTGCTGCCGACACTTCTGGCAGGAAAAAGCGGCGAAAACGACAAGGCAGGTGCCACGGAAAATCAAAACCAAGGTCCGGCTGCACAGAAATCCAAAAAAAGTAAGAATGCCGGCACACAGGCAGATGCCATGGCCTACCAAGTCACAGTCAACCGCATTGATCTGGAAAACGGCGGGTTTGTTTTCACTGACCAGACGGTTTCCCCGGAAATTGCCGGCCGCCTGGATCCCATAAATATTCAGGTCTCAGATTTCCGACTGGATCCAAAAGGCGCGGCCCTTGATTTCCGGTTAACCGATCTTTTTCTGGCTGGTGCAAGCCCGCTGGCTGTGCCGTATGGCGCAGACATCCAGGAAGGCCGGGTCAATATATCCGGCAGCGTGGACGCCCGGACAGGCGCTGAAAATACCGGAATCCGGTTTCAGGGCAAGGCACGAATCGAGGATTTCACTGCAGCAGACCCGGAGACCGGAAAACCGTTTTTTGTATTTGATCAGCTCGGGTTTGAAAATATCCTGGCCAAGATAGCGGATACCACTGCCGTGTCAATGGATCGGATTTTGCTTCAAAAGCCGGTGTTCACCCTGGGTCTTGAAAAAGACGGCCGCATGTTTCCGTCCGCCCTGGCCGGCGGGGATAAGAGTGCTGGCGATAATGCAACTGATGACGTCCGGGCAAATGAAACAAATGCTTCTGCGCAAAAAGCACCGGCCGGCTCCGGTGACGGGCTGCAACCAGAAACGCCGTCTTTTAAAGCCGATATCAGTAAAATTGAAATACAGGAGGGCGGGTTTGACTTTTTTGATCATTCGGTTTCCCCGCCTTTTGCCACCCGGCTTTCGCCCATTGATGCCAATCTTTCAGATGTGCGGCTGGATCCGGAAAACGTCACGGACTTTACCGTAAAGGGCCGTCTCGACGGACAGTCCCCCTTTACCGTGAGCGGCAAAATCCGGCCTCTGGCCCCCAAAGACATGACCCTGACCCAGGTGAAATTCGACAACATTGAAATGCCCATGTTTACGCCTTATTTCGGAAAATACCTGGGATATGAAATCCAGAAGGGCAAACTTCACCTGGATCTGGGCTATCAGGTGGATTCTTTGAAGCTTGACGGGAAAAACATGGTGCGCCTGGACCAGTTTTACCTGGGAGAAACCGTGGACAGCGAAGATGCCATCAGTCTGCCTCTAAAACTGGCCCTGGCCCTGCTCCGGGACCGGGCCGGAAAAATTGATCTCAACGTGCCGGTTGAAGGCGACATGGGAAACCCCAAATTCCGACTGGGGGGAGTGATTTTTGACGCGTTTGTCAATTTGTTAAAACGGCTGGTCACCTCGCCGTTTTCCGCCCTGGCCTCTTTGGTGCCCGGAGCAGAGGAACTCCGATATGTGGATTTTGAGCCGGGCAGCCCTGAGCTGACCGACCAGGAGCGCGACAAACTGGAAAAACTGGCAACCGCCCTTTACGAGCGGCCGAGCCTGCGCCTGCTGGTGCGGCCGGGTGCGGATCGCCAAAAGGACCGGCAGGCACTTCAGCAGCAGGAGATTGAAAAACAGATCCTGGCTGAAAAAGGAAATGGTGAGCAGCCGCTTTCAGACAAGGAATATGAAAAAATCCTGAAAAAACTCTGCAGGAAAGCGGATATCAGTGTAGCAGACATGTCTGTGGCGGAAATGGAAGCAGCGCTCAGACAAACCATTGAAATCCCGAATACCCGGCTGCGGCAGTTGGCGGACCAGCGCGGTGAGCGGGTTCGAAACGCCCTTCTGGCAGATGAGCGCATTGAGGCCGGCCGTGTGTTTATGGAAAGCCCGGAAATAACCGATCAGCCCAGGGTGGAGTTTGAGCTGGAGGCGGAGTGATCAAGGGCTTTTTGTTGACACAAAAGATATTGCTGTTTAATCAATAGTTGAAAAAATTAAGAAAACAGGAGGAACCATGACCCAGCTTCTTGAAAAAGCTTTTGAAGAAGCCGCAAAATTGCCGGATCTTGAGCAGAATGCCCTGGCCCGCTGGCTGATGGATGAAATCATTTCTGAAAAAAAATGGGGAAAATCATTTGCCGAGTCTGAAGACGTTTTGGATCAACTGGCAGATGAGGCAATTTCTGAGCATGCACAAAGCAAGACAAAGCCTTTGGATGGCCATAGCCTGTGAAGTCCCACACAACCCAACGATTCCGCGAACTGCTTGCAAGCCTGCCAGGAGAGATTCAAAAACAGGCCAGGGAAGCCTATAATCAATTTGAGCAAAATCCCTATCATCCCGGACTGAATTTTAAACGAATCCATTCAAAACGACCGATTTACGCCGTTCGTATTTCAAGGGATTATCGTGCATTGGGTATACAACAAAACGGTGAGATCATTTGGTTCTGGATTGGATCCCACTCGGATTACGACAAACTCCTAAAACAGTTAAGACAGGGCTGAGGCTTGTTGCTGATGCGCCAGGGCCTGTTTATAGAAAATCCGGAAATAACCGGTCAGCCCCCGAGTGGAGTTTCATTTATAATTATTTCTTAGGTCTTCGTGAACTGATTGCCAATCATGAAGATTTTGTCCTCCGGCTTTATATTCTTTATATCTTTTATCGAGTTCTTGTTTTTGCCATTCTGACATAGGAAGCTCAAAATTATCCTGAGCTATGGCATCCCAAATGTCTTTTACCAACAATAATTTATCAGCAAGATTTAATTTATTTATTTCTTGCTTTATTTCTTCCGGTCTCATTTTGTACTCTCCTGAAATGATAATGAACCATATTCTTGAATATTGCTTTAATGATGCCCCTAATCAATCGGGGGGCTTTCTGTAGCATCCAATCAATTTCACTTTTTTTTCAGGATTGCCTCGTCCCTGATAATTAATTTTAATTTAAGTCCAGTACGTTGTCAATGATTCCAACTTATAATACATTTCTGTTATGTTCAGACAAAATCGCCTGCTGCCGCAGGAGATGATCGGCCAGGACCAGGCAGACCATGGCTTCGCATACCACGTTGACCCGGGGAATGGCGCTGATATCGTGGCGGCCGTAAACTGAGATGCGCTGCGGCCGGCCCTGTTTGTCAATGGTGTCCTGTTCAACGGCAATGGAGGCAATGGGTTTGACTGCCGCGCGCATCACCAGGTCCTGGCCGCTGGATATTCCGGCCAGAATGCCGCCGGCATTGTTGGACAAAAACCCTTCAGGGGAAATGGGATCGTTGTGAACCGATCCGGTCATGGCGGCTGCGCCAAACCCGGCGCCGATTTCAACGCCCTTGACCGCGCCGATGCTCATCAGCGCTTTTGCCAGGTCTGCATCCAGCTTGTCAAAAACCGGCTCCCCAAGGCCCGCCGGCACCCCCGAAGCCCGGATCTCCACAATCCCGCCCAGGGAATCCCCGGCTTTTTTCACTTCATCCACCCGCTGTTCCATTTGTGCGGCAGCTTCCATGTCCGGTGTGCAAAACGGGTTTTGACAGATGGCTTCAGGGTCAAAATGTTGGCTTTCAATGCCGCCAAGGGCGAGGGTAAACGCCGAAACCTTTATACCGGCAGTTTTTAAAACAGCCGCGGCCACCCCCCCGGCCGCCACCCGGGCTGCGGTCTCCCGGGCGGATGCCCTTCCCCCGCCCCGCCAATCCCGGATTTTATACTTGGCATCGTAGGTAAAATCCCCGTGACCGGGCCGGTACATGTCTGCATAAGGTTTATAGGCATCTGAACGGGCATCCTTGTTCTTAATGACAAGGGATATGGGCGTTCCCGTGGTTTTTCCTTCAAACACTCCGGACAGAATCTTTGCGCAGTCAGCCTCGCGTCTGGCTGTGCCGGTTTTGGTGCTGCCCGGTTTTCTGCGATCCAACATTGCCGCCAGGATTTGTTCGCTCAGCTCGATTTTCGGGGGGCACCCGTCGATGACCGCGCCGATTGCCGGGCCATGGGATTCGCCCCAGGTGGTGACTTTAAACAGGGTTCCGAATGTATTGCCGGCCATAGGTGCTCCTTATCTGATCTTTATCCGATCTTTATTCGGGAAACCAGATCATGGCAGATCCGGTCCGTGTCTTTGTCATCGGTTGCCATTTCAATTTGGCAGGTGTTTTTATACAGGGGCGTGCGGTAATCCAGGGTCTCAACCACTTCCCGGAACACCGGATCGGATCCAAAGGCCGGACGCCGGGAGCCGGTGGCGGGATCGGCCTGCATGCGGGAAACAATGGTTTCGGGCCGGGCCGTAAGCCATACCACAATGCCGGAATTGTTCATGACGGACACATTTTCCGGCCGCAGAACCGCACCGCCGCCGGTGGCCACCACCAGGCCGGTCTGCCGGCACAGATCCGCAAGGATTTGGGCTTCTGTGTCCCGAAACGCGTCCCACCCGTTTTTGGCCACATACTCGGCAATAAAGGCCCCAGCGCGCTGCTCAAAGATATCGTCAGCATCCGCAAACGCCATGCCCATACCATCGGCCAGGCATCTGCCCACGGAGCTTTTGCCGGTGCACCGGTATCCGATCAAATATACGTTTTTATTCATTAAAATTAAGACTCTTCATTTTCTAAAGAAGCTTTTTTTCTGAAAGTCATTGCTTTCTGACTTATTTCTTCAACAGATAAAGTTTCTTCATTTAACCCTTGACGCCATTTTGTGTAATCAAATGTTTCTTTTTGAATCAAGGAGATGAAGCGTTCTGCATCAACATCGCCAAGATGTTTAGCAAGAATTTCAAGGCCCTTTAATTTAATTTCAGTATCGGTGATCATGATATAACCTCCCGTATGAAAGCGGTTGGGTCTATAATCCGGATTTCATTTACCATTCCTGACCCTTTTAAAACTTTATCATCCGTGGTAAGAAAATATGCACTTTGTGAGATGATCGCACATGCAATATGTAGAGAATCCATTTTCGAAAAACCCTTTTGATTTAAAAAATTGGCTTTTTTCAAAAGTTCAAAGCATTCCTGAACATCTTCAAATGCATATTTTCTCCATGCATTAATCCGAATTTTTCGCTCTCTAAAGGGATTTCTGGAATTTTCATAATCAAGGATGTATGACCACACCAGTTTAAAATTGCCAAGCCGAATTTCTTCCTGAATTTTTAATTTTGCCTCAGTCTCAAGCCGGATTCTGATTTGTGTCTGATTGTCAAACGGCCTGTTGAAACAGCAATTATCAAGATAAATTTTCATATGCCTAACTTATATTAGTTGTTACAAATACACCTTTCCCAACACCTCCCAGAAATCCGGGAAGGATTTTTCCACGCAGCCCGGGTCGGCAATGGTGATGTTGGGTACGGCAAGGCCGGCCACGGCAAAGCTCATGGCAATGCGGTGATCGTCATAGGTGGCAATCTGCGCCCCGCGGTCGGGCGGGCCGGTGATCACAAGGCCGTCGGGCGTGACTTGGGCGGAAACGCCGATCTTTGTCAGCTCCGCGGCCATGGCCGCCAGCCGGTCGCTTTCCTTGGCCCGCAGATGTGCGGCGTTTGTGATGGTGGTGGTGCCTTTGGCAAAGGATGCCACAACCGCAAGTGTTGGCACCATGTCTGGCATGTCGCCCATGTCCGCATCCACGGCTGTCAGTTGGCCGCCGGAAACGGTGATGCCGCCGGGGTGTTCTTTTACCCGGCATCCCATTTTTTCCAGGATATCCAGAAAGCCGATATCTCCCTGGCGGGTGTTTCGGGCAATGCCGGTTACTTTCACCATTCCGCCGGTGATCGCCGCTGCCGCCCAGAAATAGCCCGCCTGGGAGCAGTCGGGTTCAACCGTGTATGTGCCGGCCTTGTAAGCCTGGCCGCCGGGCACGGAAAAGCGGTTATATTGCTCTCTTTGAAATTCAATGCCAAACCGGGTCATGATATCCAGGGTCATTTCCACATACGGTCTGGATACCGGGCCATGGGTGACACGGATGTCCAGGCCGTTTTTCGTGCAAGGCGCCGTGAGCAGCAGGCCGGAA
Source organism: Desulfobacteraceae bacterium (assembly GCA_021737045.1). Lineage (GTDB taxonomy): Bacteria > Desulfobacterota > Desulfobacteria > Desulfobacterales > Desulfosalsimonadaceae > Desulfosalsimonas. Next base: position 17,618 of record JAIPES010000007.1, read on the forward strand.
AGATACTGGCTGCTTGCCGAGCAGTCGATTTCCGTTGCGGCTTCCGCAACCCGGCTGCCGCCACGGATTTCCACCGGCGGGCAGTTGTTTTGGTGAACACTTCTGGCAGAGGCACCTGTTTTTTCCAGGGCATGGAGCAATTCGCCAATGGGCCGTTCATGCATCCGCTCAGTGCCGGAAAGCAGATAAGGCCCTTTGCCCAAAGCAGCCACGGCCGCAAGCAGGCGCATGGAAGTGCCGGAATTGCCAAGGTAAATGGATTTGGGCCCTGGATCAAACCGCCCTGCCCTGCCCTGGATGACAATGTGATCGTCCTGATGGGCAATTGCAACGCCAAGTTGTGCAAGCGCACTTAATGTATAACTTGTGTCCTGGCTGTTTAAATAATTGTAAATAAAAGATTTACCATTAGATAAAGCAGCAGCAATGGCCGTGCGGTGGCTATAGCTTTTGGAGCCGGGAACGGTTATATCCGCCTCGATTTTATCAGCGCATTTCACGGGACGCATAGTTTGATTATCCCCTCAACAACCGGTCCTGCAGCACGGACTGCAAATCCCGGCGGCCGTCAACGATTAACATCACGTACACCCGGTTTTCCATGATCCTGTAAACAATTCGGTAGGGTTTGAAAAATATTTCCCTGTATTCGCCAACACCCACTGCTATCAACTCGGCCGGCCGTACTCCGCGCTCGGGAAATTCCGATAGCGTGGAAAAAGCCTTTTCAATCCGTGAAAGCACATGTTCGGCCTTGCCGGGCGCGTCATGGGCGGCAATATAATGATAGATTTCCTCTAAATCCCTTGCCGCATCACGGGTCAGCAGTACATCAAAGCCGGCCATTATCCGGTTTCCTGCTGCCGGCGCAATCCGTCTATCACTTCCCCGGGCGTCACCACATGGTTTTGTTCCACCTGATGCATCCCAAGCGCCAGGATCTTGAGCAGCGCCAGGGTCTGCTGGGTCTGCTCATAGGACTTGATATCCTGGATCACCACTCTGGCCTCACCGTTTTGCGTAATCACCAAAGGCTCCTGCTGTTGGGCCAGGTTCCGCACGATTTCGGCGGTATGGGCCTTTAGGTAACTGATGGGCTTTATTCGGTCAGACAGTTTCATATGCATTCCTCCCTGTTTTGTGAACCTGACTTAATATGGTCCATAAACAGGTCAATTGTCAACAGGATTTAAGGCATCATAAACAGCCTGGCGCATCCGGGCAACCGGGGGTTTGCAGCCGGTCCAGAGGGCAAACTGGCGGGCGCCCTGGTAAACAAACATTCCCACCCCGTCGATTACCGTAGACCCGCATTGCCGGGCTTGCTTCAACAGGCGGGTTTCCAGGGGGTTGTAGACAATATCCATGACCACCAGGCCCGGGCGCAACACAGATTCGGATACGGCCATGGCCTGTGTTTGCGGATGCATGCCCACGGGCGTGGTGTTGACCAGAATGTCAAACCGGCTGTTTTCCAGATCCGCCATTGGCACAAATTCGGCCCCCAGGTCCCGGGCCATGTGCCTGGCTTTTTTTTCCGTGCGATTGGCGAAAATCACCCGGATATCGCCCTGACTGCAAAGCCCGTGACCCACAGCCCGGGCCGCACCCCCTGCGCCGAGCACCACAACGGTTTTGCCGGAAAGCGTGGTATGATCCAGCAGCGCCTGCACCGCCCCTTCGCCGTCGGTGTTATGGCCAATGAGTCTTCCGCGCTCGTTTACAATGGTGTTGACTGCGCCGATTTCCCGGGCCTGATCATGGATTTGATCCAGATAAGCCATGACAGCCACTTTGTGGGGAATGGTCACGCTCACGCCGCATATGCCCAAAGCCCGGATTCCGTCTGCTGCACCGGCCACATCCGTGACATCAAAGGCCGCATATACCCCTGGATACCCGATTTCGGCAAAGGCCTGATTATGCATGACCGGGCTTTTGCTGTGGGCCACCGGGTGGCCCATAACCCCGTAGACTTCAGTGGATGGGTCAATTGAAACCGGATGTCCTGATGCCCGGGTCATTATTTCTCCGTGATGGTTTCATCGATTTTCATGCCAAAATGCCGCCCGGAATCCTCGGTTGCCGCAAGCACCCGGTCGCCGGCCTTTAACACGGCAACAGACACGGGTTTGCCGTCCGGATCGGTGAGCCGGATGGTTTCCGCGTTCTGCAGGATGGTGGTGATCTCGTGGTCGCCGATTTTTGCCCTTACCAGCATCAGGGGCCGCTTTTCAATCTTGAGCCGGCCCACAACACCCACCGAGGTGTTTCCCTGGAAATCCACGATCACCACTTCATCACCTGCGGCCAACTCAGACAAATACCGGGTCTTTCCCCCGGGCACCCGGGTGTAGGCGTGCACCGGCCCGGCATTGACCCGAAACGGGCGCGGGGCCACATACGGATTGGAGATGCTTTCAGCATGCACCAGAAACAGGGCCGAACTGCTGTTTCCCACCAGCATGCCCTGGCCAGGGGTCATTTCCGTGCACGTGTCCACGCAGACCCTGTCGCCCATTCCCACGGGCCGCAGTTCCGTGATTTCCGCGGTTTCCAGGCCGATTGTTTCAGTTTGGCCGGTGAGCACGGAAAGGGCTTTTTTGAGATCTGCGGCATCTTCGGGTACATACAGGATGTGATCCACGCCTTTTTCAAGAATGGCAAATGCGGTTTGGGCCTCTGAAAGGCTCTGCACCTCAGCAATCACCTTGGCCCCCCGGGCAATGAGATTTTCCAGGGGAATCACGGTCCAGTCCGTGCAGGTGAGAATCACCTGGCGGTCTCTGGCCAGTTGGGCGATCTCTTCTTCGTCTTCTCCGCTGCAGACTGTATAATACACCACATCTTTGCCGATCTGCAAATCCCCGTCTTCGGAAATGGTCAGAATCCGGCCCAGGGACCTTGCCTGGTCTGCATATCCTTCAGGGATGACAACCCCGTCCGCCCCCCCTTCAAGGGCGGTGGTGACCAGGTCCTTGTCCCAGGGATCGACTTTGACCCAGATGGTTTTTTTCATGGCTTAAAACGCCCCCTTTCCAAAAATGATTTCTATGCCTTGCCCAGCACGGCCAGGGCCTCTTCCACGGTGCCGTCATGAAAGATGATGGTTGCCATGGCCTGGATGAGCTTTGCGGGCGATGCGTGCTGAAACACGTTTCTGCCGATGGACACCCCGGCGCCGCCGGCCTCCACAGAGCTTTTCACCATTTCCAGGATATCGCGGTCAGAATCCATTTTCGCACCCCCGGCAATGACCACCGGCACGGTGGAACCGTCCACCACATCACGAAAAGACTCGGTGGATCCGGTGTAAGAGACCTTGACAATATCTGCGCCCATTTCACATCCCACCCGGGCGGCGTGTTTGACCACAGAGACGTCGTATTCATCCCGGATTTTCTCGCCCCGGGGGTAAACCATGGCCAGAAGCGGCAGGCCCCAGGTGCGGGCCTCTGCAGCCACCCGGCCGAAATCGTTTAGCATTTCCTTTTCCTGGTGATCGCCGATGTTGACATGGATGGACACGGCATCCGCGCCCAGTTTGATGGCCTCTTCCACGCTGCAGACCAGGGTCTTGGAATGGGGAAAAGGAGACAGGCTCGTGGAGGCGGACAAATGAACGATTAGGCCGATGTCCGACCCCCCCCGGCGGTGACCTGCGCCCACAAGGCCCTTGTGCTCAACAATGGCATTGGCCCCGGCCTCTGCCACTGTGGCAACCGCGCTTTTGATGTCCTTGATTCCTTCAATGGGCCCCACCGACACCCCATGATCCATGGGCACGATAATGGTGCGGCCCGAGTTTCTGTCCATGATGCGTTCCATGCGGATTTGCTTGCCGATAATTGTCATGACTGGGTCCTCCTGTAAAATGATGATAATTTTTTGTCCGGTTGGCAGATGCGCCGGAAAAACAAAAAAGGCCGTGAAGGAATGTCTTCCCCACGGCCTTTTTGCACAAAAAAAGCCGCGGGCAGTTTCGGGTCTGCCCGCGGCTTTTAAACGATTTTTGTTATCAAACTCGCATCAGCGCGCTGCCGGCAGACCCGTGGCGTAAAAATAAAAATAATAGCCGTAATAAAGCCAGGAGCTGCCGGTGTATGTGTCTGCCATGCGAATTTCTTTCTATGGTTTCAATTCATGATGGCACCGTAAAAAGTTCAATATCTGCGTTACGCGCAATTTCTCAGAATTTCACGTACGGATAAGTACGCTGCATTCTTCGAAATTGCGCAAGCCTTGATCTTGAACTTTTTACGGCGCCATTTAAAAACTTACTTTTTACGAAACAATCAATTCATAAAAATGCTGTGCCTGCGGGGAAACAATCTTTCTGATTCAGACCCCGTTGTCAAGCCTTTTTTTTAGATGGTGCCCCAAAAAGTCCAATATCTGCGTTACGCGCAATCTCCCGGAATTTCACATACGGATAAGCACTCTGCATTCTTCGAAATTGCGCAAGCCTTGATCTTGAACTTTTTGCGGCACCATCTATAATCAGACTTTTTACGGTGCCATCAACTTTGAACCTTGAACTTTGAACCTTGAACTTTTTCATCAGACCTTGTATTTGCCGAAATCCTCGGGTGACAGATTCTGTAGATATTCCGCCCATTTCTGGCCCTGGTCGCTGTGGTCGGCCACTTCATATTCGCCGTTTTTCACCTTGAGCTGCTGCACCACCATATCATCCACGTAAATATCGGCCTTCAGGCGCAGGGCCAGGGCAATGGCGTCGCTGGGCCGGGCATCCACCACGAATTCGCCGTCCTTTGCGTTGCACAGGATTTTGGCGTAAAAGGTGTTTTCCCGCAAATCACTGACCTCGATGCGGGGCACGCTGACACCGGCCTGCTCGATGAAGTTGCGGAACAGATCATGGGTCATGGGCCGGTCAAATTCGATGTTCTGCAGCACAGAAGCGATGGCTGCAGCCTCCATCAGCCCGATCCAGATGGGTACGGAAAACTCTTCATCCTTTGAGTTCAATATCAGTATCGGCGCGTTGGAGGACGGGTCAACAGCCAGTCCCGCCACTGTCATTTCATGCAGCATGGGTTTTTCCTCCCTTGGTTATGGCACCCACCACCGGCGCCTCAGGTATTGTCACGGCACCCTTCAACGAATTGGCGCACGCCCTTTCAATGACGACATCAACCAGGCTTCCCACCAGGTTTTCCGGGCTGACGTGCCGCGGGTCAACGCTGAAATTCACAATCCGGTTTTCAGATGTGCGGCCTGACATTTCAATGTCATGGTCCGTGCCTTGGAAATCCATCTGCCGGCTTCGCTTGCTGAACCCCTCCACCAGAACTTTGGCGGTCTGTCCGGCAAGGCCTGCATAGATTCTGCGGGTGATCTGCGCCTGGCAGTCCAGCAGTTGACGCAGGCGGTGATGCTTTTGTTCATCATCGACCTTGGGGGAAAACCGCCGGGCCGGGGCCAGGGACCGGTCTGAGTATTCAAAAGCAAACAGAGTGTCAAATTCAACTGCTCTGAGAAGATCCAGGGTCATTTCAAAATCATTTAATGTCTCGCCGGGAAAGCCAACGATAAAATCGCTTGTCACAGCGATATCCGGGCGTACCGAGCGAAGTTTTTCCACCCGTTCCAGATACATTTCCCGGGTATATTTGCGGTTCATGCGTTTTAACACCGCATTTGCCCCTGACTGTACAGGAAGATGGATATGGTTGCACAGCTTGTCAAGCCGGGAAAATGCCGTCATGAGCTCGTCGGAAAGATCTTTGGGATGGGAGGTCACAAACCGGATGCGCTCCAGGCCGCTGATTTCGCTGACCCGTTCGAGCAGTTCGGCAAATGTGCACAGCCCCTCTTTCTTGCCGTAGGAATTGACGTTCTGTCCCAGAAAAGTTATCTCCCGGGCGCCGGCATCCACGCAGGCGCGCACCTCGTCGATAATGTCTTCGGGCCGGCGGCTGGTTTCCCGGCCGCGTACATGGGGCACCACACAATAGGCGCAGAAATTGTCACACCCGCGCATAATGGTCACAAACCGGGATATGCCCGACTCCGGCCGTGACGGGGCGGGGATGACGGGCTCGGGTTCCGGGTTTTGGGGTATGCGGATTTCCGGTTCAGTGCATGTCTCGTCTGCGTCCTTTTCCGGCATTTCAACATCCACGATCCGGCCGCCCACCTGTTCCAGGGCACGCACATGATCGGCCAGCCGATGGATCACCCTTGTGCCGAGAATCAGATCAACACCTTCAAATCTTTTAAAAATTTTTTCACTCTGGTACTGGGCCACGCACCCGGCCACGGCAATGGCCATGTGCGGTCTTCTGCGCTTGATCCCGCAAAGCCGGCCCACCGAGCTCATGACTTTCTGCTCGGCCTTTTCCCGGATGGCGCAGGTGTTGACAATCACCAGATCGGCCTTCCAGGGTGAATCCACGGGCGCATATCCCATTTCCGCCAGGGTTTGCTGCATTTTTTCGGAATCATAGACATTCATCTGACAGCCCAGGGTCTGGATCATTACGCGCTTTGGTTCTTGTTGGACCATTGCCGGGTTACTCTTGTATTTGTTTTTCATTGATATCTTCCATCCGGCATTGCCGGGCCAGGTCCATGAGGATGCCGGCTACCATGTCCTCGCAGCCCGGGGCCGTGTGCAGGGCCACATGCCCGGTTTTGCCGTTTATGGTTTCAAGCACGGCAATGCCTTCATAGGCTTCAAATATAAACTTGAGAAAACAGATATCCCGGCGCTCGACTTTCAACTGCCGGGTTGTGGTGCGGTATATGCCGGGATTCGCTGTCATTTGAAATCAATCATAACACTTGCGTTTTTCACTTTGCAATATAAAACCGGGTGCGTTATACCGGCGGCATGGATAAAACATGGGTCATTGCACAACCCGACCAGCGCCTGGTGGACCGGCTCTGCCGCCGGCTCGGGTGCCACCCGGTGACCGCCGCGGTGCTGGTCAACCGAAAAATGGATTCGGACGCAAAAGCCGCGCGGTTTTTAAACCCCTCCCTTGCCGACATTGAGTCCCTGTTTGCCTTAAAAGACCTGGATACGGCGGTACTGCGCCTTGCCGAAGCCGTTTGCGGCAACCAGTGCATCCTGGTATTCGGCGATTATGACGTGGACGGCATTACCGCCACCACCATCATGGTGGATTTTCTGGGCCGGGCCGGCGCGGACGTGCATTTTCACATCCCCCACAGAATAGACGAGGGATACGGTTTAAAGCCGGAACACATCGACGAGGTGGCCATGCCTTTGGGTGCGGACCTGATCGTGACCGTGGACTGCGGTTCTGCAGGCCGGCCGGCCGTGGCCCGGGCCGCTCAGGCCGGCATTGATGTTATTGTCACAGACCATCACGATATTGACGACATCCCGCCGGCATGTGCGGTGGTCAACCCCAAAAGAGGCGACTGCACTGCCGGCCTGGAGCACCTGGCCGGGGTGGGCGTGGCCTTTGCCCTGCTGCTGGGGCTTCGCAAGCTTTTGCGGGAAAAGGGATTTTTCAAAACAATCCCTGAGCCGAATTTAAAGGAAATCTGTGACCTGGTAGCCCTTGGCACCATTGCCGACATCGTGCCCCTGATCCATGAAAACCGGATTATTACAAAAATCGGCATGCAAAGCATCAACAACAGTCCGCGCCCCGGCATCCGGGCCCTTGTGGAGGTCTGCGGCATCGCCAAGCCCGTCCTGGAAGCCGAGGACCTGGCTTTTCGCCTGGGCCCGCGCCTAAATGCCGCCGGCCGCATGGAACACGCCAGCATTGCCGTGGAACTGTTGACAACAAATGATGAAGAAAAGGCCGGTTCTCTTGCCCGACACGTCCATAACCTAAACACCGAGCGCCAGAATGTCGAGGCCCGGATTCTTCGCCGCATTGAAATGTATCTGGAACAGTCGCCGCAAATCCTTGAGCAAAAGGCCCTGGTTCTGGCCGATGCAGACTGGCATCCCGGTGTGCTCGGCATTGTGGCCTCACGGCTGGCAGACAAGTACTGCCGGCCGGTCGTGCTGTTTGCCGCAGGTGCGGATATGTTGAAGGGGTCAGCCAGAAGCCGGCCCGGCATTGATTTATACGAGCATCTGTCCGCGTGTTCCGGGTATCTGGAAAACTTTGGCGGCCATGCCATGGCAGCCGGCCTTTCGGCCCGGCCCGGTCAGTTTCAGGATTTCTGCACCCAATTTGCCTGCCGGATTCGCGACTGCTGCCCGGAATCGGCATTTGCCGCCCAACTGCCGGTGGACTGCGAGATCTCCTTTGATGCCCTTACTGAAACCCTTGCAGATGAGCTCGCAGGCCTGGAGCCTTTCGGGGAGCAGAACCCGGAGCCGGTGTTTGCGGCAAAAGACGTGGAAGTGGTTTTCTCAAAGGTCATTGGCGGCCGGCACCTGCGGCTGATGCTGCGCCAACCCGAATCCAGGGCAAAAAAGACGTTGCCTGCAGTGTGGTTTAACATCGATTCCCAGCAGTCCCTGCCCCGGCATTTAAAATGGATCGCCTTCCGCCTTCGCTGGAATTATTACAACGGCAAAAAGGATCTGCAGCTGACCATCGAGGAAAGCGCTGAAACTCCGCAAATCGCCAACTCCTGAGTTTTTTCTTGAAATCCAGCGGGTATGGCTTTATGATGCAAATCTATTGTTTTTTCAAAACCTCATAAAAAAGGGAATCGGTTATGTCCAAACGATTTCGACCGGAGAACAGCGGGGAGTCGCGCCTGATTTCCCGCATTGAGACATCCAAGGAATATGAGCGGCGCCGGGCCATTCACGCCGTGGGGGAAGTGGTCGGGGCCCTTGCCAATGCCATTTCCGCAAAGCTTCTGGAAAACCGTCTGGTGGAGACCAACAACGCCCATGCGGTTCGCGAGCAAACAGAACACTGCCTGGAAAGGCTTTCGCGCGCAGATGACTTTGACATCGACTTCCAGATCGCCCCCATGCGCAACCTGGTGGCCAATCCCCACGTTGTAACCCTCTACATCACGGCCTTTGTAATTGAGCAGCTCATCAAGCACCCGGATATCATCGACATTTATGGCTCTGATGAAGAGATTTATGCCTGCATCCACCGCCAGGTGGTCCGCTACCTCATGACCTGATGCCGCCGCTTTTCAATCCCCGCCTGGTAAATGATCCGGCTGGAGACCCGGGCCTGTTTGTTCCGTTTTTTTATGAAAAACGGGCCCTGCTCATTGACGCAGGAGATCTTTCAGCCCTGTCTGCCAGAGATATCCTGAAAATCACCCACGTGTTTATCACCCATACGCACATGGATCATTTTATCGGCTTTGACCGGATCCTGCGCATCTGCCTGGGCAGAAACAAGGTATTGCACACCTTTGGTCCGGAAGGATTTATCGAAAAAATGGCGGCACGGCTTTCCGCCTACACCTGGAACCTGGTGGAAAACTACCAGAACCCGCTCCGGATCACCGCAACCGAGATCCGCAGAAATGAACTGGTCAGCTGCATCTTTGACTGCAGCAGCCGCTTTGTCCCGCAAAATTACGCCACCCGGCGTCTTCAATCCCGGACATTTCACACTGAACCTGCGTTTTCCGTGGATGCGGCCATTTTGGATCATGATATTGAATGCATTGGATATGCGATAAAGGAACGGTTCAGCGTCAACATCCGCAAAGAAATACTGCAGGAAATGGGATTTGTGCCCGGCCCCTGGCTTTATGCGTTCAAGCAGACCTTGTATGCCGAATCCGACCCGGAAAGCCTGTTTGAAATCCCCCGGCAATACGCGCCAAAAAGCGCACAAACCCGATTTTCCCTCCGGGAGCTGACAGACCGGCTGGCCGTGGTCACAAAAGGACACAAGATCGCCTATATTACCGATGCGGCAGGCCATGAACAAAACACGGAAAAAATGATTTCTCTGGCCAGGGAGGCAGATCACTTGTTTGTTGAAGCCGCCTTTTTGGATGAAGACCGCGACCTTGCCCGGCGCAAAAAACATCTCACCGCGGCTGCGGCAGGCCGGATTGCCGCCCGGGCCGGGGCAAGGCGGTTTACCCTGTTTCACTTCTCCCCGCGCTACTCAGGAAACCGGGACCGGATCGATCAGGAGGCCAGAAATGCCTGGAAAACGGCCGGAACCGAAAATGTTTTCATCCCTCGGTTTCCATCTCGTTGAACTCCCCCTGATGCAAGATCATCAGCGCCAGGCGGTGAATGGCCTTTCGTTTTTCTTCAGCAGTGCGGCCCGGATAGTTTCTGTAGGTCAGCACCACACCGGCCATGGACGCAAAGAAAGCCTGGGCGTTTAAGCGAAACTGATCCGAGCCCTCGGTCTGTTCCACCACCTTGGAAAACATCTTGAGAAAGTAGCGCTGGACGCTGTTGAACTTTTTCAGCGCCTGGGGGTTTAACTCCCCGCGGATCATGAAATGGACCATCATTTGGAAAGTGGCCTCATTTTCAACCAGATAATCCACCACGGCAATGGCCAGTTCCTCCATGTTGCCGCCGTTTTCCACACGATCCCTGAGCCGTTTTTCAATATTGTTGATGTCCCGGATCAGGGCTTCCACGAACAAATCATCCCGGCTCGGGAAATAACGGTATATGGAAGCTGCCGAAACCCCGGCCTTTAATGCGATATCGCGCATTCCGATTTCATGAAAGGATTTTTCCTCAAACAACTCCATTGCCGCTTCAATAATCAGACGCTTGCGGACTTCCCTTTCATCCTCTCGTAATTGCTCAAATGTTGATTTTTCGGGCATTTTTAACTTCCTTGAAATGTTTCAGATAACCGGTTTGAATAAAAAATCATGTTTTTATAATTATCATAGTTTATTAGAATAAACAACGTTTTTTGCATTTCTTTTTCCATACCCGGGAATTTTTCCGGTTATGCGGGGGTTTCGTCGGGGTACGCCGCATTGATGGCGATGAATTCTTCCACGTGAGCCAGGAATAAATCCACCAGCTCGGGGGCAAACCGTTTTCCCCGCCCCTGGCGAATAAATTTGATCACCTGGTCAGTTTCCCATTTCTCCTTATAGATCCGCCAGTGGCTCAGGGAATCAAACACGTCGGCAAGGCCGACGATTCTTCCGAACACTCTGTCCTTGTTAAAATCGTATCCGGCCATAAAGACCATAAGCGGATTAATATATCACGAACAAAAAAATTTGCAACAAAAGTTGATGGCGCTGTAAACAGTTCAATATCTGCGTTACGCGCACTTTCTCAGAATTTCACGTACGGATAAGTACGCTGCATTCTTCGAAATTGCGCAAGCTTTGATCTTGAACTGTTTACAGCGCCATCTGAAATCAGACTTTTTACGAAGGCATCAAAGTTGATAAGCCTGTAAAAAGTCTTTTTTACAGGCAGTGTTAAGTGATTAAGTGTTAAGTAAAATCAAAAAGTTATTTATTGGTTGGCGATTATACCAGTTTTCGGATTTTTTACGATGCCATCATAGTTGTGTCCGGACACGGCCTTTGCCTTTACCAGTTGACCGGAAGGCGGACGCGGTTGCCGGCCTTGTTTTCAAATACTAGATAGCCGTTTTCACGGCCGAACAAAAACAGGTCCCGGGTGATTTCCACATCCTTTTTGCAGTATGCGATGATCTCATCTACCCGGCCCTGCTTCCACCAGGCAAGGGCCTGCAGGCCGTCTCCGTTTTTCTGCGCCCCCAGGCTGACCCGGGCCAGATGATCCAGTGACAGGCGGTAGCCCAGTCGGGTGTGGACGTCTTCGAGGATGTCAAGAGTGGGGATTTGCTGCCAGGAAAAGGTCACATATCCGGAGAGCACAAGATAATCAAAACGCTTGATGTTAAAGCCCACCACCAGGTCCAGGCTGGTGATATGATCCATGAGTGCCGCGATTTCATGGTCCCGGTAGACCGCAAAATTATCCTTTTGGGCGTCATAGAGCACTGCGCAGCTAACGCCCATTTTACCCGCCCGGGACCACCCGCCGACTTCTTCGGCGCTTTTCTGGGTTTCAATATCCAAAACGCCGTAGCGGCGGGTGTTGGCGTAAACCGATTGCGGGACTTTGGACCGACCGGAATCCGTGGTTATGACAGGGCCTGGAACCTTTTGTTCTCCGCCGTGATCGGAATTTTGCATTGACTTTTTCTCAATGAGCCTTTCAATGATGAATTGCGCCGCATCCTTGTCAATGGGGCGATTTCCTGATCCGCACTTGGGCGAATGCACGCATGCCGGACACCCGGATTCACATTCACAGTCTGAAATGGCTTTTAGCGTCTGTGTCATTAAATCCCCGGCACGGGCCCAGGCGCTTTTGCACAGGCCAATGCCGCCGGGAAAGGCGTCATAGACAAACACGGCCGCACTCTGCACCTGAGAATGAAACGGGGTGGAAATACCGGCCAGATCATCGCGGTCACACAGCACCAGAAGCGGACATATGCCGATGGCCGCATGTTCCAGTGCGTGAATGCCGCCCATGAAATGCATTTCCGCGTTTTCAGTTTTTTCCTGGACTCCCGTTGGAATGGCAATCCAAAGCCCCTCTGTTTCAAACACCTGGGGCGGAAGATCCAGGGCCATGATATTGATCCGCTTCTGGTCCCGGATCTGCCGGCGCTCATAGCCGGTCACCTGGTCTGTGACCCGGAGCCGGCCAAACCCCACCCAGGTGGAACCCAGGGATTTGCGGCTGTATTCCTCCAGGATTTCGGTCTGCTTGCTTGCCTGTACCCGGGTGTAGTAGTTGGGGTTGGCCCGGGACACCGTGACGGTTTTTGTTTCCGGGTCCAGGCGGTCCACCCTGAAGCTGGTTCCCATGTGCAGGTACACGGCCCCGGGATGGGTTTCCCGAAAGGCCCTGAAACCGTCCACTTCGCCCATGTTTTCCCCGGTTTTACCGTCAATGATGTTATACCGGCTGCCTGATCCCCGAAGGTCAATGTGGCGGTGGGGCTGCTTGCGGGCCGCGTAATACAGCCCCCCGGCCTCGGAGCGCAGCAGATCTCCCTTTTGCACAAGCCGGGCAAGGCTGTCTTTCACCCGGGTTTCGGGAAACACCGGATCATCTGCGGCCAGGGGCTTTTCAGCGGCCGCGCACACCAGATGCTTTTCCAGCAGCTCGGCGTTATCCGGGTTGACCATGGCGGACTCCGGGGCCATGTTGACCACGTCTGCCGCATGGCGCATGATATACTGATCCAGGGCGTCTTCTCCGGCGATCATGACAATGGCCGCATCCCGGCCGGATCTGCCCACCCGGCCCCCGCGCTGGCGGGTGGCCATGACGGTTCCGGGATAGCCCACGAGAATACACAAATCCAGATCACCGATATCGATTCCCAGTTCCAGGGCGCTTGTGGAAATCACGGCCAAAAGCTCGCCCGTGACCAGCTTCTGCTCGATTTGCCGGCGCTCCTCGGGCAGAAACCCGGCCCTGTAGGCGCTGATCCGGCCGGCATAGGCCCCTTTCTGACTTCCGGCCCACAGGGAGATCAGCTCTGTCATTTTTCTGGACTGGCAGTAGACAATGGTGCGAAGCTGCCGGTGCAGGGCGGCCTTGAGCAGCAAAATCGCGGTTCTCGCCGGACTGTCCACCGGATTGATAAACACCAGGTGCCGTTTTCCCTCTGGCGCGCCGGCCTGTTCCACGGACCTGACATCCAGGCCGGTTAAAGCCGAGGCCAGATCCCCGGGATTGCCGATGGTCGCCGAACTGAACACGAATACGGGATCAGCCCCGTATTCCGCGCAGATCCGGCGGAACCGGCGCAGCACCTGGGCCATGTGGGAGCCCAGAATCCCGCGATAGGTGTGAACCTCGTCGATGACCACAAACTGCAGTCCGGAAAGAAACCCGGCCCATTTCTCGTGATGGGCCAGAAATGTCAAATGCAGCATCTCCGGGTTGGTCATGATCACGTTGGGGGGATTTTCCCGGATTTTCTTGCGCCGCCAGGCTGTGGTATCCCCGTCATAAATGGCCGCAGTGGGTGAAAACCCGGCAAAGCCCCCGCTCATCTCCACAAACGTGCGCAGCTGGTCCTGGGCCAGGGCTTTTAACGGAAACAAATACAGGGCCCGGGTGTCTTTGTCCTGCAGGATGCGCTCGATGACCGGCAGGTTGTAGATCAGGGTCTTGCCGCTGGCCGTGGGCGTTGCCACCACAACATGGCCGCGGTTGCGGATCATGGAAATGGCTTCGTATTGATGACTGTAAAGGCTGTTTATGCCGACTTGCGACAGCAGGGCGGAAAGTTCCGGCTCTTTACCGGAATCGGCGAATCTGGCTTTTTTTTGCGCCAGACATGTGTGATAGACCACCTGGCTGCCCAGGCGCACCGATGTTTTCAGCGACTCCACGTATTCATGGATGCCGCCCGATGGGCTAGGGTGTGACATTGGATAAATTCATGCCGATGGTTGAACTTGTTTTTTCAGATGCTTCAGACGCAGGGGCGAAAACCGAAAATATCAGTGATTCAATCACGGTTCGGGGCGAGGTTCCCGTGCTTTTCATGGCCAGATCCGCCCGGGCAATAGCGGCAAGGGCCAAGCTTAACGCATGGCCGGTAAACCGGTCCGCCTGGATAAACACCTGATAGACCGGGTACGCGTTTTTGGGATTTTTTGCAATGACCATATCCGTGCCGGCCTTTTCCTTTCCGGATTCATCGGCCATGCCAAGGCCTTGTCTGACCTGGAGCGCATATTGGGTGACGGCCTTGTCATGCTCTATCACCTGGGGCAAAACCCGGGCCTTGAAATGGTCAAAGGACATGGAGGGTTTCCACTCGCTGCCGCCGGGGGTGTCTTCCACAAAGCTTTTGACCGCCAGTATCCGGCGGACCTGGTTGGCGGCAGCGGCCAGAAGCTGCATGGGATGATAACCAGAGGCCAGCAGGGAATCCAGGTAATACAGGGACAGATCCGGCCGGCGTTCAGCCAAAGCCCCGGTAAACAGGTATATGGGGTCTTCCCGGGTTTTTTCCAGGACTTCGGCCGCATCCGCGGCTGTGATCCGGGACCTGTCCGTGGTATACAGGGCCAGTTTTTCCAGGTTGTTGACAAAGCTGCGGGGATCAAAACCGGTAAGATCAAAAATGTGCTCAAATGCGGCCGGCTCAAGGTTTTTTTTCCGCGGCCCCAGGGTTTCGGCGGCCAGCTGCCGAAGCACCTGGCGCTGCTCATCCAGGTCCGCCTTGCGGCTGCCTGTTGCCACAGCGCAGTTAATCACCGTGCCTGCAGCGGCAACCGCCTTGTAAAGCCGTTTTCGTTTATCCGCCCTGGAAGTGACAATGATCAGGTGGTGATTTTTGGGCAAACCCCTTTCCACGGCTGCCTCGAAAATGGCTGCGTCATTTGAAGCCTGCCCGCCCTGCCCTTTGGCTTCCGCAGCCGGGCCGGTGCCTGTGCCAAACAAAGCCGGGGCTTCATATACCACCACTCGGGGGCCGGAAAAAAAAGAAAACGTGCCGACGCTTTCAACCGCCTGGCTGGCGCCCTGCCCTTCTCCGGCATCAATGACCTCCAGGCTTACCTGGCGGGTCTGCTCATCAGGGATCAGCGTCTCGACTATGGATTGTCTGGCACGCCGGCACAGGTAGGGCTCCCCGAATATCAGGTAAACCGATGAAAACCCTTTTTTTTGGCAGGCCTCCAGGTGCCGGCCTGTTTGCCTGTGGCTGATTTCACTCATGGGCGCTGGTCATTTCCCTTGTTTCTGGAGCATCCAGACCATCAAAACAAGCGCTGCGGCTGCAGAAGACAATCCCATCACCTGAGACACCGAAAGCACGCCGGCCAGAAACGCGCCCCGGTCATCGCCCCGGAAAATTTCGATAAATGAGCGGATAATGCCGTAGAACAGGACATAGTACAAAAACAACTGGCCTTCAAAACGCCTTTTGGAACGAAACAGCAACAGCAGACCGAATATGGCCAGATTGGCCGCGGCCGAATACAACTGGGTTGGATGTATTGGCGTGTTTAAGGGCGCCAGGGAGTGCGCATTGTGAAATGTCACTGCCCAGGGCAGATCACATTGGCTGCCGTGGCAGCATCCGGCAAAAAAACAGCCCAGCCGGCCAAAGGCATGCCCCAGGGGCACGGCCATGGCGGCAATATCTGCGGTCAGCCCAAACGGCAGGCTGTGGGTGCGGATAAAAATCACTGCCGTCATCAAGGCTGCGACAAACCCGCCGTAAAACACCAGCCCCCCGCTCCAGATCTTCAACACCTCCAGGGAATTGGCAATGAAATAATCCCCGTTGATGGCCACGTAAAAAAGCCTGGAGCCCACAATTGCGGCAATGACCAAAAAAAAGCACAAATCCGTGATCCGGTCCGGGTCAATCCCCCAGCGCCGGGCCTGGCTGCGGGCAAACACAATTGCAGCCAGTGCGCCCGCAGCGACGAAAAATCCATAAGTATAAACGGTCACAGGCCCGATTTCAAACAATACCGGAAACATATTTATCCTTGAGAAAAAACTTTAATTTCTATATTTTAACATATTGAAATCAAATATTATTCGATTAAAATGTTTTTTTAAAAAATACATGCCAGGCAAAAATGATCATCCCGACGGTAATGGCGCTGTCTGCCACGTTAAAGGCCGGCCAGTGCCAGGTCCGGACATAAACATCAAGAAAGTCAATGACATGTCCGTATCTGAGTCTGTCAATGAGATTGCCCGCAGCCCCGGCCAGCACCAGGCTCAGCCCGGCTGCCAGCACCGGCTGCTCCGGCGGGGTTTGAACATAAAGATAAATGATCAAACCCAGGGCCGCCAGCGTGACCAGGATGAAAATCCCTGCCATCCACAGCCCGGTATTGTCTGAAAACAGCCCGAACGCGCCTCCGGGGTTGCGGTAATGCACGATATTGAAAAATCCGGGCACCACTGAGATGCGTTCGTACAAGGGCACCAGGCTGACAACGGCGAATTTGGATGCCTGATCGGCTGCAATCACAAAAGCGGCCAATGCCGCAAACAGCCCGTGTCTTTTTGATCCGGAATTCAAGTTTTCTCCTGTACGGCGGAATCGGCCAGGGCCGAGGCGCATCTGCGGCAGATGCCAGGCTGATCGTCATCGTGGCCCACGCTCGGGTCATGGACCCAGCAGCGCTGGCATTTTTCCGCATCAGAGGGCTGAACCCGGATCTTGATGCGCTCCATGGCGGTTTGTTCAAAATCGGCATCCGCCTCTTCCAGAGCCACGAGATCCACTGCAGAGACAATAAAGAAGCCGCGCAGATCCTGTTTGTAGGATGCCAGCAGTTCATAAAGCGTTGAGGCCGCGGCAATGGTCAAGTGCGCATCCAGTGAATGGCCGATGATTTTTTTCGCCCTGGCCGCCTCCATGACCCGGGTGGCCTCCCCGCGGATCTCAAGGAGTTTCTCCCACCGGGCCGCCAGGTCCGCATCCGTGAAATCCGGCCGGATTTCCGGAAACACCGCCAGATGAACACTGGATTGCTTGCCGTGCCAGTCCGGGGCATACGACCAGATCTCCTCTGCTGTAAAGGGCAGCACCGGCGCCATGATCCGGACAAGGGCCGAAAGTGTGTGAAACATCACCGTCTGTGCCGATCGCCGGGCCCGGGATTGGTCCGGTGACGTGTAAAGACGGTCTTTTAAAATATCGAGATACACCGAGGACAGATCAATGGTGCAGTAATTGTACAGGGAGTGATAGACCACGTGATAATCATATTTTTCATAGGCTGCCGTGCATTTGCCCACCAGGTTCTGCAGACGGTGGAGCATGTAGCGGTCCATGTCCGGCATCTGCCCGTAGCCGACCCGGTCTTTTTCCGGATCAAAATCATAGAGGTTGCCCAGCATGAACCGGCAGGTGTTGCGGATCCGGCGGTAGGCGTCGCTTAGCTGCTTTAAGATATTGTCCGATATCCGGATATCGTCCTTGTAATCCGAGGCCGCCACCCATAGCCGCAGGATCTCCGCCCCATACTTGTCAATCACCTTTTTTGGGGCAATCACGTTGCCAACGGACTTTGACATCTTTCTGCCCTCACCGTCGACCACAAACCCGTGGGTGAGAACCGAGCGGTAAGGGGCTTTGTCCTTTAACCCCACTGCGGTGAGAAGAGAACTGTGAAACCAGCCCCGGTGCTGGTCTGAGCCTTCCAGGTAAAGATCAGCCGGCCAGGTCAGGTTGTCTCTGGCATCCAGGACCGCAGCATGGCTGACCCCGGAGTCAAACCACACATCCAGGATATCGGTTTCCTTATCAAACTCCGTGTGCCCGCATTTTTCACAAGACGTGTTTTGCGGCAGAAAATAAGCGGCATCCTTTTGAAACCAGATGTCTGCCCCGTTTTCCAGAAATGCCGCATACACCCGGTCCACCACCTCCCTGCTGATCATGAGCTCGCCGCATGCAGCACAGTAAAAAACGGCAATGGGCACCCCCCAGGAACGCTGGCGGGACACGCACCAATCCGGCCGGTTGGCGATCATGGAATAAATCCGCTCCCTGCCCCAGGCCGGAATCCATTTCACCGTGTCAATGGCTTCCAGGGCTTTTTGCCGCAAACCGGTGCGGTCCATGGAAATAAACCATTGGGGCGTGGCCCGGAAAATCACCGGTTTTTTGCACCGCCAGCAATGGGGATAGGAATGGGTCATGTTCTGGCGGGCCAAAAGCATTCCATCTGCACGGAGCCGTTCAATGATGCCGGCATCGGCTTCAAAAACGAACTGACCGGAAAACTCCGGGATATCTTCGGTGATCCGGCCGCTGTCATCCACCGGGGAATAGGCATCCAGACCGTAAAAAAGGCCCACCTCATAGTCCTCCCGGCCGTGGCCCGGGGCCGTGTGCACGCACCCGGTGCCGGCTTCCAGGGTCACATGGCCGGCCAAAACGATCAGCGAGGTTTGGTCCAGAAACGGGTGCCGGCATTTGCGCTTTTCCAGGTCCGCAGGATTGATATTGGCCAGAATCTGGTAATCGGTGATCCCAAATACCTGCATGCAGGTCTCCACCAGGTCCCTGGCCAGGATCAGAGCCCCGTTATCGGGTGTTTCCACCGCACAATAGGCAAAATCCGGGTGCAGGGCCACGGCCAGATTGGCCGGCAGGGTCCAGGGCGTGGTGGTCCAGATCACCAGGGAGACGTCTTTTCCAGCCAGGGCCGGGTCAATCTGTGCAGGATCATCTGCTAAGGGAAACCGGACATAGATGGACGGCGAGGCCTCGTTGGCATACTCGATTTCGGCTTCAGCCAGGGCGGTTTTACATGACGAGCACCAGTAAATGGGCTTTTTGGAGCGAAACAGGCTGCCCTGGAGGGCAAATTCCCCGCACTGCCGGGCGATCTCCGCCTCATAGGCATAGCTCATGGTCAAATACGGGTCATCCCATTGGCCCATCACGCCCAGGCGCTTGAATTCGTTTCGCTGAATATCAATATATTTTTCCGCATATTTGCGGCATTCCTGCCGGATTTCCGCTGCAGACATGTTTTTTTTCTTCGGTCCAAGGGCCTTGTCCACGTTGTGCTCAATGGGCAGGCCGTGGCAGTCCCAGCCGGGCACGTATTCGGCGTTGTAGCCGGTCATCTGCATGGAGCGCACAACAATGTCTTTTAAAATCTTGTTTAAGGCCGTGCCGATATGAATATTTCCGTTGGCATAAGGAGGGCCGTCATGAAGAATAAAAGGCCTGCGGGTAGCCGAATCCTTGCGGATCATGTCATAGAGGTTTAAGGCTTCCCATTTTTTAAGCTGTTCCGGTTCCCGGTTGGCCAGGTTCGCCTTCATGGGAAAACCGGTCTTGGGCAGGTTCAGTGTTTTTTTATAATCCATATCAGCCACCTTGTATTCTTGGGATCTGTTTGCATGGGCATTAACCGACTCAAAAGCTTTTAAATTTATGTCAAGGCCATGGAATATGTCAAGGACTTTGACACTGTTCGCGCGGGTGTTTTGCTTGACAGGATCAAAACCCGCAGCTTATACCAAAAAAGAAAACATGGCCTGCCCTGGAAAACCAGGGCGGCAAAAACCGGAAAATATTCGGAGAATACCCGGAGAAAACAATGATTGCTGTACTCCAGCGGGTAAAAAACGCTTCCGTTTCTGTTGACGGCACACAAATCAGTGCCATTGGCGCGGGTCTGCTGGTGCTGCTGGGCGTGGCCGACACCGATGAACCCAAAGACATTTCCTATGTGGCCGACAAGGTCGTCAACCTGCGCATATTTGCAGACGATCAGGGCAAGATGAACAAATCCCTGGCAGACACGGGCGGCCAGATGCTGGTGGTCTCCCAGTTCACCCTTCTGGGCGACTGCCGCAAGGGGCGCAGGCCCTCATTTGTCCATGCCGCAGATCCACAGAAGGCCGAATCCTTTTACCTGGAATTTGCCGAACATGTGCGCCAAAAAGGCATTGACGTGCAGACCGGACAATTTCAGGCCATGATGGATGTCCGCCTGGTCAATGACGGACCGGTAACCCTGACGGTGAAAAGCAGGACCGGATCATGAAACCCAAAAACACTGCATGCGTGCGCCCAATGTCTTTGACGTCATGGATCTGCTGGATGCTGGTTTTGCTGCTGCCCGCAGCAGCCGCGGCCGGCCCCTGGCAGGACGTGGACCAGATGATCGGCCCGGATGATGCAGCGGCCGTATTTGCCCCGGACTGCCGGGTCATGTACGCCAAAAATGCGGATCAGATGCAAATCCCGGCATCCACGCTCAAGGTGCTCACCGCCCTGTGCGCCATTGAGCGCCTGGGCCCTGATTTCCGGTTTGAAACCCTGTTTTATCGCAATGACAAAAACGACCTGATCATCAAGGGATACGGCGATCCTTTGCTGATCAGCGAACAGGTGGCAGAAATCGCCAAAATTCTGGCCGGCCGGATTGCGCAGGTGCGGCATCTGATTCTGGATGACACATGGGCGGATCCCGAAATCGACATTCCCGGCACCCGGACACGCTCCCTGCAGCCCTATGACGCGCCTGCAGGCGCATTGTGTGTGAACTTCAACACCGTGGCCGCAGAACGGCGAAACAACACCTGGGTCAGCGCAGAACCCCAGACCCCGCTTCTGCCCCTTGCCAAAAAGCGGCTAAACCAAGTGCGGCCCAAGTCGGGCCGGATTCTTTTGTCTTCTGCAAATCAGGACAACCTGATCTACGCCGGCCAGTTGTTTGCCCATTTTCTCGGCAAACACGGCCTTGCCCCGAGCGGAAAAATCCGCGCGGCAAAAGCCAATCCGGACGCCGGCCAACTCGTATACCGCCACAAATCGGCCTTTGCACTCACAGCGGTTGTCTCGCAGATCATGGCCTATTCCAACAATTTCATGACCAATCAGGTTTTACTGGCATTGGGGGCGGAACAATTCGGGCCGCCGGCCACACTGGAAAAAGGCGTGGCCGTGCTTTCCGATTTTGCCACCCAAAAGCTGGGCATTTCCCCACAAATTGTCGAAGGTTCAGGGATTTCCAGGAAAAACCGGATCAGCGCGAACATGTTCGGCCCTGTGCTCTGCGCCTTTGCCCCGTATCATGGGCTGTTGACGGAGGAAAACAAAATTTTTTATAAAACCGGCACATTGAACGGCATCCAGACCCGGGTGGGATTTGTTTTCCACAAAGGCGAACTATACGGCTTTGCCGTGCTGATCAACACCCCTAAAAAACCGGCCGTTTCCGTGGTCAATGCCATTGCACGCTGTATCCGGAAGAACTGACATGGCTGGATTTAAAACCGGAGAATGGATTTCAGCACTGAACAGTGCCGCATCTACAAAAGGGAAGGCTCCTGCCCGCTTGTGATGGAAGCATAGGCGTTGTGGTTGTGAATGGACTCGTAGTTTTCCACGCCCACGGCAAACCAGGTAATGTTTTTGTCCGCCTTTAACTCCAGGGCAATGTCGCGGACAATGTCTTCCACAAACTTGGGGTTGGAAAAGCCCTTTTCAGTGACATGTTTTTCATCCGACCGCTTGAGCACCGAATAGACATCACAGGAAGCGGTTCGCTCCACAAGCGCCACCATATCCTCGATCCAGATAAATTTCTTAAACCGGGTGCTCAGATACACCTTGCCCCGCTGGTTGTGGGCGCCGTAGTCGCTGATTTCCCGGGAACAGGGACAGACCGAGGAGATGGGCACCACAACCTCTGAAACCAGGTCCACGCTGGATTTGGAATTGACCGAGCCGATAAACCGGCAGGTATAATCCATGAGTCCGGGCGACGCAGTGACCGGGGCCTGCTTTTCAATAAAAAACGGAAAAGTGACCTCAATGTGGGCGGATTCCGCGTTGAGATGGGCCTTCATCTGGTTGAGGATATCCGAGAAGGTTTTTAAGGAAAGCTTGGGCCGGAACAGGTGAAGCAGTTCCACAAACCGGCTCATGTGTGTGCCCTTGCACTCGTGGGGCAGATCCACATACATGTTGATGGACGCCACGGTGTGCTGATGGCCGTTGTTGCGGTCCAGCACGGTCACGGGATAGCGCAGGCCCTTGATGCCCACCTTGTTGATGGCAATGTTGCGGTAGTCCCGCTCGTTCTGAACGTCTTTCATGGTCCGTTCAATATTGAGCCGCCGCAGTTCCGCATCTGTCTCGTCGCCGATCATTTTTGTCAAACCGTTGTCCCTGTTTTCTCCGGTGGTCCGGGCATCAGCGCAGCCGGCCTGCCGGTTTGAGCATGTAATCCATGTTGATGTGCCCCAAAGATCTGAACATGTTGTTTTTGATCTTTTTTTTGCCCCGGGTCAGGCCCGCCACGATCTCCTTGATTTCCCGTCGCTTGGAGCTGTTCCCCGAGGGGCACGGATTGACAAACTCCGGAAAATCCATGGCTTGCGCAAACCGCCGGAGCCGGTCTTCATCCACATAAGCCAGGGGGCGGATGATGGTGAATTTGCCGTCAAACATCTGCTGTGCCGGCCGCATGGTGCTCATGACCCCTGTATAACACATGTTGATGAAAAATGTCTCCAGGATATCGTCCTTGTGATGCCCCAGGGCGATTTTGCTGCATCCGGTTTCCTCGGCCTTTTCAAAAATCCGCTGCCGCCGCCTGCGGGCGCACAAAAAACACGGGTTTTCCAGGTTTTCATCGCTGTGGGCCACAATCCCGTGATCCGTGTATTCCACCAGCAGATCCAGGTCAAGCTGCCTGCGGCACCACTGCTTCAGCTCTGAAGCAAAACCGCCGTCAAACCCGGGATCCACATACAGGGGCACCAGCTGGTAGTCAATGGGAATGCGCCGCAGCCGCTCTGCAAACATCCACAGCAGGCTCAGGCTGTCCTTGCCGCCCGATAGGCCCACCAGGATGCGATCTCCGGCTGAGATCAGGTCATAGTCGTGAATCACCCGACCCATGTCCCGGTTGACGGCTTTGTAGGAATAATCCGACATGTGCTCAAAAAAACCTGTCAGTCGGTTTCAGAACCCGGTTCCGGGATGTCTTGCTCCGGGCCGGATGCCACCGGATTTTCAGGTTCAGTGCCGGCACCCGCATTGACTGCCACGTCATCCGGGATAAAGGTCTCTTCGGCATGTTCGGTAACAAATACTTTTCCGGCCGCAATTTCCCGAAGGGCCGCCACGATATCTCCGTTGCTCGGCGCCTTGATCAGGCGATCGGTGCCTTCCCGAAGCTGCCGGACGCGCTTTGCTGCCGTGTGCACCAGCAGAAAACGGTTCGGAATGCGCTTCAGACAATCTTCCACAGTAACCCTTGCCATGGTGCAATCCTTCCTTATTTAAACAATATCCGCAAGTTCGTAATTTCTGCGGCCCCCCGGGGCGTTGATGACGATTTCATCCCCGAGCTTTCTGCCGATAATGGCTTTTCCCAGAGGGGATTCAACCGAGATGCGCCCCTCCTTGATATTGGATTCCTCCGGCCCCACCAGCTGATAACTGACCTCGTCGCCGGTATCAATGTTTTCCAGCACAACCGTGCAGCCAAACACGGCCTTGTCCTTTGGCAGGGTGTCGGGATCGATCACCTCGGCATTGGCCAGCTTGTATTCCAGCTCGTTGATCCGGGCGTCGAGAAAACTCTGGCGCTCCTTTGCCGCGGAAAACTCGGCATTTTCCGATAAATCCCCGTGGGCCCGGGCCTCCTCGATTGCGCGGATATTGCCCGGCCGTTCAACTTTGCGAAGCTGGTGAAGCTCTTTTTTTAAGGATTCAAACCCTTGTCTGGTGATCGGTACCTGTCTCACAATCCTTCCCCTGTTATCCGGTTTTAATATAATCGGCCACCAGGCTGCCCACCTCTGCGGTGGTGTAACCCATTTTCCCGGCAGCCACATCCTTGAGATCGTCTTTCAGCACTTTTTTCACGGCTTCTTCCACGTCTGCTGCCGCTTTTTCCTCTCCCAGGGCTTCGAGCAGCAGCTGGGCAGAACTGATGGCTGCCAGCGGGTTGATGATCTGCTTGCCCGCGTACCTGGGCGCGGACCCGCCAATGGGCTCAAACATGGAAACCCCTTCGGGATTGAGATTGCCGCCTGCGGCAATGCCCATGCCTCCCTGGATCATGGCGCCAAGATCGGTGATGATATCGCCGAACATGTTATCCGTGACAATAACGTCAAACCACTCGGGATTTTTAACCATCCACATGCAGGTGGCATCCACGTGAGCATAATCGGTTTCAATATCCGGGTATTCTTTGGCCACCTCGTAAAATGCGCGCTCCCATAGATCAAAGGCATAGGTGAGCACGTTGGTTTTGCCGCACAGGGTGACCTTTTTCTTTTGATTGCGCTTCCGGCAGTATTCAAAGGCAAAGCGGATGCAGCGCTCAACGCCTTTGCGCGTGTTAATCGATTCCTGAACCGCCACCTCATCCGGGGTGCCCCGCTTTAAAATGCCGCCGGCACCCGCATACAGGCCTTCGCTGTTTTCCCGGATGACCACGAAATCAATATCTGCAGGCCCCTTGTCCTTCAACGGTGTGCTCACCCCTTCATAGAGCTTGACCGGCCGAAGATTGATATATTGGTCCAGCTCAAAGCGAAGCTGAAGCAGCAGGCCTTTTTCCAGGATCCCGGGTTTGACATCCGGGTGGCCGATGGCGCCCAAAAAAATGCCGTCCCGGGTGCGAAGTTCGTCAATGACGTTTTCCGGCAGGATTTCACCGGTTTTCATATAATGTTCCCCGCCCAGGGGATAATGCTTGAATTGAAACGAAAATCCGTGTTTCTGTGCCGCCCGCTCAAGCACTTTCAGTCCTTCGTCCACCACTTCCGGTCCGGTTCCGTCGCCGGGTATCACGGCGATGTTATAGGATTTTCCCATTGATGTCCTCTTTTTTTGTCTTGCAGTTACGCAATTGCAGGTTGTTTTTCCCGGATGCGCTGCGCTGTGTCATCTGATGCGTTATTGCATATAGCCCATGATGCTCTGGCCCGCCTTGACCTTGTCGCCCACGCGGACCGCCGGTTCAGTATTCTCCGGCAGATACAGATCCACCCGGGAGCCAAAACAGATCATGCCCAAACGCTGACCTGCAGTCATGTTCTGATTCTGTGCGACAGTGCAGATAATTCTGCGCGCCACCAGACCGGCGACCTGAACCACTGCGATTTCATGTCCGGCTTCCGTGCGCAGGATCACGGCGTTGTGCTCATTTAGCCGCCAGGCCCGGTCCTTGTCAGCCGGGTAAAACCGCCCGGGCGCATAGCGGATGGCCGCCACCGTGCCGTCAAACGGAATCCTGTTGACGTGCACGTTGAATACATTCATAAAAACCCCGATGTTCAGGCAGCGGCCCGTGCCAAAGGGATTGGACTCAAGGGGGCGCACGCACACCACTTTTCCGTCAGCCGCGGATATCAGCGCGTTTTTGGCCTCAGGGGTTGCCCGGTCCGGGTCCCGGAAAAACCAGCAGAAGAAAAACGTCACAGCAAGGCCCGCCAATGCAAGTGCCGCAATTTCCAGAAGCGCGAAAATCAGCGTGGCAAAAGCGGCCGCAAAAATCAGCGGGTAGCCGGGTGCGGCAATAGCAAAGGCCGACCGGCTCTGCGGGTCGGCCCATCGAAAACCCCCCATATCAATCCTCTTTCTCAAGTCAACTGGTACTGGTTATTTGAATCCAGATATTGTATTCGGTGAAACAATTCCTGTCAATAAAAACGCGCAGCAAATGCTTGCCCGAGAAGCGATTTGCAGCCCCGGAATACAAAAAGACCCTTTATCTCCCCCGGATTTTCTGCTTTCGCTCTGCATCGGATTGGCGGATATAGTGCGGCACAACCCCGGCAGCGTCACTGCCCGCACCGGAGCGCAGCATTTCACCCGCCATTTCCGCAACCACGGCCGCACGAATCCGGTTCTGAACTCCCGGGGCCAGCCGCGCGCTGCCGGAAAGGCGGCTGATGATGCGCTCATTGTAAAGCACGGCACCCGAACCGGCAAACCAGCAGGGCTGCCGGCCCAGGGCCGAAATTTCATCGATCACCATGTCCGGGTCAGCCACCTGCGCCGGAAGAATTTCCTCCAGGCATCCCTGCTCCAGGCTGAAAACCTGGGCATAAACCTGTTTTTTTCTGGCATCGAGCATTGCGCAAAACAATCCGGAAACACCCAGATAAGGCCATGCCAGGGCCTCCAAACACGATACCGGACACACCGGCCGGCCATATGCCATGGCAAAGCCCTTGACCGTGGCCATGCCAATGCGCAGGCCGGTAAAGCTGCCCGGTCCGCTTGTCACAGCCAGGGCGTCGAGTTCAGAGACCTGTTGTCCGGCAAGCTCCAGAACAGCGTCAATCAGCCGCATCAGGTGCCGGGCATGGGTCTGGTCCAAATCCGCCCCGAATTCGGCCGTGATTGTCCCCTGCTGCATCAGGGCCACGCTGCAGGTGCGCGTTGCGCTGTCTACGGCCAACAGGTTCATCGTCTGTTTGTCCCGGCTATCCGGCTGCATTGGCCGGTTTTTTGGCCGGCTTTTTTGTTGACCGCGCCGGGGTTTTCTTCTTTTTGGCCGCAGCAGCGGATTTTTTGGCCAGGTCCTTTCCAATGGCCACCTCTATGGCCTGATCCAGGGTGCTGACCGGGATGAACTTGATCTTTCGGCGCACGTTTTTGGGAATCTCAGAAAGCTCGGGCTTGTTTTTCTCCGGGATGATGATGGTGTTGATGCCAAATCGCAGGGCGCCGATGGCTTTTTCCCGCAGGCCGCCGATGGGAAGCACACGTCCGCGAAGGGAAATCTCACCGGTCATGGCCACGCACTTGTCCACGGGCTGTCCGGTGAGCGCGGAAATCAGGGCCGTTGCCATGGCAATGCCCGCAGACGGCCCGTCCTTTGGGATAGCCCCGGCCGGCACATGGATGTGGATGTCAATGGAGTCAAACACGTTTTTCTCAAGGCCCAGCTCCTTTTGGTGGGCCCGGGCATAGCTGACCGCGGCCCGGGCTGATTCCTGCATCACCTCTCCGAGCTGGCCGGTGATAATCAACTCTCCCTTTCCCTCAAGCAGGGAGACTTCAACGTAAAGCACCTCCCCGCCCACCTGGGTCCAGGCCAGGCCTGTGGCCAGACCCACCTGGGTTTCGTCCTGATCCAGCTCGGGAATATAGCGAGGCGGACCCAGATAGGTGTTCAAACTGCCACGGGTGATGCGAAACGGGCCTTTTTTGCCCTCTGCCATTTTCCGGGCGACTTTTCTGCATAAGGCCCCGAGTTCCCGCTCCAGGTTGCGCAGGCCGGCCTCGGAGGTGTATTCAGTGATCAGGCGCGCCAGGGCCGAGTTGCTGACGGAAAGGTCTTTGGGCTTAAGCCCGTTGTCTGACAATTGTCTGGGCAGCAAATACCTTCTGGCAATCACCTGCTTTTCTTCCTCGGTGTAGCCGGCCAGCTGAATGACCTCCATGCGGTCGAGCAGGGCCGAGGGGATGGTATCGGTCATGTTGGCCGTGAGAATAAACAGCACCCTGGACAGATCAAAGGGCATGTTCACGAAATGATCGCTGAAATTGGTGTTCTGTTCCGGGTCCAGGGCCTCGAGCAGGGCCGAGGACGGATCGCCCCGGAAATCCATGCCGATCTTGTCAATTTCATCCATCATGAAAACCGGATTGTTGCTGTTACAGTGCTTCAGTCCCTGGAGAATCCGGCCTGGCATGGCGCCGATATAAGTGCGGCGGTGTCCCCGGATTTCGGCCTCATCTCTGATACCGCCAAGAGACATGCGGAAAAAATTTCGGTTCATGGCATCGGCAATGGACTGGCCAAGCGAGGTCTTGCCCACACCGGGCGGGCCCACAAAGCACAGGATCTGTCCCTTTTTGTTGGGATTGAGCTTGCGCACGCTCAGATATTCCAGAATCCGGTCCTTGACCCGGTCAAGCCCATAATGGTTTTTATCCAGCACGCTTTTTGCCTTGGGAATGTCGATGACATCCTTTGTGGAGCGGCTCCAGGGCAGATCCACCAGCCAGTCCAGATAGGTGCGGACAATGGTGGCCTCTGAGGAATCCGGATGCATCTGTTCCAGGCGTTTGAGCTGCTTTTCGGCTTCCTTGCCCGCTTCCTTGGGCATTTTGGCTTTTTTGATGCGTTTGCGGTACTCCTCGACTTCAGCGGAGCGCTCATCCTGCTCCCCCAGTTCCTTGTGAATGGCCCGGACCTGTTCGCGCAAAAAATAATCCCGCTGGTTTTTCGATATTTCATCACGCACATGGGACTGGATCTTGGCCTGAACCGTGGAAAGCTCAACTTCCTTGGCCAGGTAGTTGTTGACCTGCTTGAGGCGTTCCACAGGGTCTTCAGTCTCCAGCAACCCCTGGGCCTCTTCGGTTTTGAGCTTCAGATTGGAGGAAACCAGGTCAGCAAGTTTTCCGGGATTTTCGATCTCATCGAGCAGCATGCTGATCTCACCGGTATACTCGCCGCGGATGTTTAGAATTTTTTCACAGTTTTCCCGAACATTTCGCATCAAAGCCTGATGCTCCACATCGGAGATATCCGCCGAATCATCCGGGATCAGATCAAATGACACCTCGTAGAACTGTTTTTTACTGGCAAACCGTTTGACCCGGCCCTTTTCCAGGCCGTGGATCAGCACCTTGAAGTGCCCGTCAGGCAGCTTGATCATGCGCAGAATCCGGCAAACTGTTCCCACCCGGTAAATATCTTTGGATTTCGGATCCTCAGCCATGGGATCCTTTTGCGCGGCCAGAAAAAGCAGCCGCTCCTTTTTCATGGCCGCCTCCACTGCGCGCAGGGATTTTTCCCGGCCGATATAAAGGGGCAAAACCATGTCCGTGAAAATCACCATGTCCCGCACGGGCAGCAGAGGGAGCCGATCCGGGATTTCAACCTCCCGATCGTCGCTTTCATCTATGAGTCGAATCAGATCGTCCTTATCACTTTCGGCCATTGTTACTCCTGAAAAAAAAGTCAAATATTTAAGTTTTTGCCGTCCTGACCGCCGTTTGTAATCAAACCACGGTCCCGAGTCAATAGCCATGTGACAACAAAAAACGATTTTGCATCCCCCGGGGATATGCTAATTGGGGTTTGGCTGTGCCAGTGTTTTGAAATATGGGGGCTGAAGAATAAATCCATTTTATTTTTCGCCTGTATGTATGATTCATTATTTAACAGGGTTGAGGACATGTCAAATCTGATTTTCTGGTTTCTGGTATTTTTCATGGGGCTTTGCATCGGCAGTTTCTTAAATGTCTGCATCAGCCGAATTCCCAGGGAATTGTCCATTGTTCGGCCGGGCTCCCGGTGCCCGGACTGTTCAACGGCCATTGCCTTTTATGACAACATTCCGGTTATCAGCTGGCTTTTGCTAAAAGGCCGGTGCCGTGCCTGCGGCAAAACCATTTCTCTCCGCTATCCCCTGGTGGAACTGGCAACCGGAGCCATGGCCGTATTTGTGATGTTGAAATACGGGATATCTGTTTCCGCACTGATATATTTTCTGCTGATCTGCGCGCTGATCACGATTTCATTGATTGATCTGGATCATCGCATCATTCCGGATTCCATCAGCCTGCCAGGCATTGCCGCCGGGTTTTTGGCCGCGTTTCTGCTCCCTGAACTTTCCTGGCTTGATTCATTGATCGGCATACTGATTGGCGGCGGCATTCTCTATGCCGTAGCCCTGGGCTATTACCTGTTTGCCGGCAAGGAAGGCATGGGCGGCGGCGACATCAAGCTGCTGGCCATGCTCGGGGCCTTTATCGGCTGGAAAGGGGTTTTTTTCACCATTTTTGCGGCATCATTGATCGGAACAGCCGTCGGGGTGGCCATGATGATTGCATCCGGCAAGAACCTCAAGTTTGCCGTGCCTTTCGGACCCTTTCTGTCTGCGGGTGCGGTTATTTACCTGTTTTTCGGACAGCGCATCATTCAATGGTATTTTTACGGCCCCGGGCCGTGGTAGGCCCCCGGCAAACCCCCATGAATTTTGAATAGTCTTCAAATCATGCTTGACACGGCTGTTTTGCAGAAGTATTGTTATCAGAAATCAAGCTCAGAGAAATTGATTTACAAGAAATCAGCCTTTACAGAATGACAAAAAATATGACTGCTGGCCCCTATTTGGCCTCAATGGGCGCCATAAATCATCGCCTTTAATCGTTTCTGCCGGATCGATCAAGGCAGACGAACCCCTCAATATCAACCACCCCAAAAGCAATGAAAGGAGTCGTGCAGTGAACAAGGCAGATTTAGTCAACGAAGTGGCAAAAGTCGTCAGCACCAAAAAAGAGGCCCAGGCAGCAGTCGATTGTGTGATCCAGAGTATCACAGACGCCATGTCAAAAGGAGACAGCGTAACTCTGGTCGGATTCGGCACATTCAAACCGGTCAAACGCGAAGCCCGCACCGGAAGAAACCCGCAAACCGGAGCCGCCATCAATATCAAGGCGCGCAAGGTCCCCAAGTTCACTCCGGGAAAAGGCCTGAAAGAAGCGCTCAATTAATTGTACAGGCCCCTGCTGAAATGCAGTCCAAAGCCTTCGGGCAGGCCGTTGAGCCAAAACCCGTTTTAAAAAAGGCGACACGCCAGTCCTGCCTGAGGCGCGTGTCGCCTTTTTATGTATTCCGGTTAACCCGGCAAATGCCGTGTTCAAATCAAATCTAGCAGGTTCCCCCGCAGCTCGAACACCCCTGTCCCAGCTCAATGCTTGAGCTGATGGCAAACCCGAACCCGGTAAAATCGACTTTAATGGGCTGGGCTTCCGCCAGAAAATCCTTGTTTGCAATGAACTGAAAATTATTCACGTCAAAAACTTCATCGGATTCGTTTGGTTCATCCAGAACCATGGCCAAAGACGGCCCCCCTCACCCGCCGGGGTTGAGCAGAACCCGTATGGGCTTGGGCTCCTTGTCTTTGAAAAACTCCGAGATCTTCTCGTATGCTGCATCCGTTACTTCAAGCATGTTTATTCCTCCAAAAGATTCATATTATGACGATATAAATTAAAAGTCTAAAAAACTAGCCGCAAATATCGTCATTGTCAACAAAAATTTTATTTTGACTTGCTTTTGCCAATCTGCTATTGCACCGAAAACCTGCAAACACGGCAGATTGTTTTTTACCGGCTGCCATTTTCCGCCGCCGTATATACACAATAACCACGATTGAATAAAAAGAAAGGATAAAAGCATGGAACAAACCCTGTCCATTATCAAGCCCGACGGCGTCAGCCAGGCCCTGATCGGCGAAGTCATAAAGCGTTTTGAGGCAAACGGCATCCGGATTGCAGCCATGAAAATGCTGCAGATGACAAAAAAACAGGCCCAGGGCTTTTATGCCGTCCACAAGGAGCGGCCGTTTTTTGAAAGCCTGACCGATTTCATGACCTCGGGCCCTGTCGTGGCCATGGTGCTTGAAGGCGAAAACGTGATTGAAAAAAACCGTACCCTCATGGGCGCAACCAACTTCAAGGAAGCTGAGGAAGGCACCATCCGCCGGGATTTTGCCACGGATATTGAAAAAAACGTGGTGCACGGCTCGGATTCACCCGAAACCGCGGCCTTTGAAATCAGTTATTTTTTCAATCAGTTTGAAATTATAAAATAAAGGTTCAACAGGGGGCGGATATAAAATTTTCGCCCAAAGTCTGATTTCAGATGGCACCGTAAAAAGTTCAAGATCAAGGCTTGCGCAATTTCGAAGAATGCAGCGTACTTAGCCGTACGTGAAATTCTGAGAAATTGCGCGTAACGCAGATATTGGACTTTTACGGCGCCATCACTTTTTTACTCTTTGCTTTTTAACACGGACAAAAACGCGCTTTGCGGGATCATCACCTCCCCGGCCATCTTCATCCGCTTTTTTCCCTTTTTCTGCTTTTCCAGCAACTTGCGCTTCCGGGTAATATCACCGCCATAGCACTTGGCTGTCACGTCCTTGCGGTAGGCGTTGATGGTTTCCCTGGCAATGACCTTGCCGCCGATGGCCCCCTGAATGGCGACTTTAAACATGTGCCGCGGGATTTCCTCCTTTAGTTTCTCACAGGTCTGCCGGGCCCGAAACGGGGCCTTGTCTTTGTGCACCAGCTGGGACAAGGCATCCACGCGTTCGCTGTTGATCAAAATATCCACACGCACGATATCCGACTCCCGGTAATCGAGCATGTCATAATCAAATGAGCCATAGCCCTGGGTGACGGTTTTGAGCCGGTCGTAAAAATCATAAACCACCTCGGCCAGGGGCATTTCAAACACCATTTCCATGCGGTTGCTGCCAAAGTACTGGTAATTGGTGTTAATCCCCCGACGTTCCAGGCAAAGCTGCATGATCTGGCCCATGTAGGTATCCGGCGTGAAAATCGAGGCCCGGATGTAGGGCTCCCGGATATAGGCAATATTAACAGGGTCCGGATAAAGGGCCGGATTTTCGATTGTCAGCACGGTGCCGTCATTCAGCCCGATTTCATACTGCACCGAGGGCGCGGTAATAATCAGGGAAAGATCGTATTCCCGCTCCAGGCGGGCCTGGACGATCTCCAGATGCAGCAGCCCCAGAAACCCGCACCTGAATCCGAAGCCCAGCGCCGCGGACGTGTCCTTTTCATACACAAGGGAGGCATCGTTTAATTTCAGCTTATCCATGGCAGCGGCCAGATCCGGATACTCGTCTGTGTCCACCGGATAAATGGATGAAAACACCACGGGTTTGGGTTCCTTGAAGCCCGGCAGGGCCCGGCTGCAAGGGCGTTTTTTCAATGTGATGGTATCTCCGGTGCGCGTGTCGCTCACCGTCTTGATCCCGGCAATGATATAGCCCACCCGGCCTGCGGTGATAAACTTCTGGGGCATCCGCTTGATCTGGAAAATCCCTGTTTCCTCCACCGTGTATTCCGCGTGGTTGGACATGAACATAACCCTGTCACCGGGCCGCAAGGTGCCGTCGATCATCCGGAAATGCACCACAGTTCCCCTGAACGGATCGTAATGGGAATCAAAGATCAGGGCCTTGACAGGCGCGTCCGGATCTCCCTGGGGCGGGGGCAGTTTGGTGACAATGGCTTCCAGGATCTCTTCTGTGCCGATCCAGTCCTTGGCCGAAGCCAGGATGGCCGTGTCCGGATCAAGGCCGAGTTCATCGGCAATCTGGAGCTTTACCTTTTCAATGTCAGCAGAGGGCAGATCAATTTTGTTGATCACCGGGATGATCTCCAGGTCATGCTCCAGGGCCAGGTAAAGATTGGCAATGGTCTGGGCCTGAACACCCTGGCTGGCGTCGACCAGCAGCAGCGCGCCCTCGCACGAGGCCAGGGCCCGGGAGACCTCGTAGGAAAAATCCACATGGCCCGGGGTGTCAATGAGATTGAGATAATAAAGATGGCCGTCTTTTGCTGTATACGGAAGACAAATGGTCTGGCTTTTGATGGTAATGCCCCGCTCCCGCTCCAGGTCCATGCTGTCCAGCATCTGGTCCTTGAAATCCCTTTCAGCCACAATGTCGGTGGACTGGATCAGACGGTCGGAAAGGGTTGATTTTCCGTGGTCAATATGGGCGATAATGCTGAAGTTGCGAATATTTTTCATATAATTCCAATTGGATAAACCGGTTCAAGCTCCCCGGGAAAAACCCCGGAGAAAAATGTGTTCTCCTATCAATTCAAAACAGGCCTGTCAAGACAGACCAACCTGACGCAGCGTTTTACCAGGGCTGCTCGATGCGCACGGTCAAATACAGATCCCCCTTGTTTCCTGAACCGTCATCCCGGCCCAGGCCTTTTAACCGCAACACGCTTCCGTCCCGGGTTCCGGGCGGGATTTTGAGACGGTACATGCGGTTGTGAAACCCCCAGGGAACGTTGATTCTTTTCGTGGCCCCGGCAGCGGCTTCATACGGGGTGATGCGGAGGGTCTCATGAAAATCCGGATCACTGCCCCCTCCCCCGGGCCGGATGACCTGGAGGTGATCACTTTTTTTCCGCCGGATGCCGCCCCGGCGAAAACCGCTCTGGCTGCGCCCGTCGGGCAGCAGGGGAAATAGTTTTAATGCGACCATCCCGCAGACAAACCCGCCGATATGCGCCCACCAGGCAATGCCCGCCTGCTGGGCCTGAGCGCCGGCGGCATTGAGCAGCTGCAGCAGAAACCACAGTCCCAGAAAGAAAAAAGCCGGTATCTCCACAAAAAACGGAATAAACAAAATCGGAATCAGGGTCAGGATCCGGGAATGGGGATAAAGCAGAAAATAGGCTCCCATAACCCCTGCAATGGCACCGCTGGCCCCGATAACCGGGGTTGTGGACTGGGCGTTTAAGGCAAAATGAAACAGCCCGGAAGCAAGACCGCAGCCCACGTAGAAAATCAGAAAATAAAACGATCCGAGCCGGTCTTCCACGTTGTCGCCGAAAATATAGAGGCTCCACATGTTAAACAGCAGGTGCAGAAACCCGCCGTGGAGAAACATGAACGAAAACAGGGAAAACACCTGCTGAAACGGCGTAAAATAAGCCGATATTTCCCCGGAAGTATAACGCGCCGGCACCAGGCCATAGGTGACGATAAACTGCTGGAGTTCCCGGGGTCCGTAACTGATCTGAGACAAAAAAACCAGGACATTAACGGCAATGAGCACATGGGTGACCAGGGGATAGTGCCTGGCCGGTATGGTATCGCGCAATGGAATCATTTATGCCGGCCTTGCCCGGGCTTTTGTCCCGGAAAAAGTAAGTCGGTCACTTATTTCCAGACGGGGCCATGGTCATGCTGAGATCCACAAACCGTGCGGCATGCGTCAGCGCCCCCATGGAAACAATGTTTACGCCAAGCTCGGCCAGGCGGGCAATACGCCCGGCATCCACCCGGCCGGAAACCTCGATTTCAGCCGCATTGCCGATATGTGCCGCAGCTTTGCCAATGGCGGCATCATCCATGTTATCGAGCATGATCACATCCGCCCCGGCAGCCACGGCCTCTTCAACCTCTGCCAGGGTTTCGGTTTCCACCTCTATTCGCACAAGATGGGAAATCCCCGCGCGGACGGCCTTGACCGCGGCCGTAATCCCGCCGCACGCGGCAATGTGATTGTCTTTGATCAGCACCCCGTCATAGAGTCCCATACGGTGGTTAAACGCCCCGCCCACGCGAACGGCATATTTCTCCAGGACCCGCCAGCCGGGTACTGTTTTGCGGGTGTCGGTAAGGCGCATGGGTGAGGAGCCCAGCGCATCCACATGCCTGCGCACGTGAGTGGCAATCCCGCAAAGACGCTGGAGGAAATTTAAGGCAATGCGCTCGCCAATCAGGAGGGTGTCCAAACTGCCGCTCATTTCAGCCACCACTGTTTCCGGACAATCAATGAAATCGCCGTCTTCTGCATTGGCCTGAAATGCCCCAAGACCGCCCACGCGTTCATAGACCCGGGGCACAAGGCCCAGCCCGGCAATAACCATGGGCTCTTTGGCCGTAATCCAGGCCCTGCCCTGCCGGCCTGACAGGCCCAGGGCACTGGTGGTGATATCCCCGTGGCCGATATCTTCCTCCACGGCCAAATCGATTAACCGGCTGACCTGCGGGGAAAAGAAAATTTCATGGACCCGGGTCATGTCTGCACCGATTCAAGCTGCCTGATTTTTTCCCGGTTGGCCTGCAGCTTTTGAATTTTTTCGGTTGCATCCGTGTGCTGCTGTCTGACCTGCTCCACCACATCAGCCGGTGCCTTGGACAAAAATCCCTGGTTGTTTAATTTTTTGTCCAGGCCCTGGATTTCCTTTTCCAGCTTGGTGATTTCCTTGTCAAGCCGGGCCAGTTCCTTTGCAAAATCAATCACCCCTTCCAGGTAAACCGATACAGCCGCGCAGCGGACAATGGCCGTGGCCGTTCCCCTGGGTTTTTCACCTGCAGAAGCGATTTCCAGATCCGCGATCCGCGCCAGGGTGACAATCATGTTTTTGTGGCTTTCCAGGTTGACGCGCACGGCTGAATCTTCTGCCTGAACAAGCACGGACAAGGCAGCGGACGGGGAAATGTTCATCTCTCCGCGAATGTTTCGCACCGCGGTGATGACTTCCATGATCTGCTCCATTCCGGTTTCCGATGCTGCATCGGGTTTGATCTCCGGCAATTGCGGATCCCGGCCCGGAAACGACGCGCGCATGATGGAACCGGATGTGCCGGGCAGGCGGTGCCAGATTGCCTCTGTGACAAACGGTATAAAGGGGTGCAGCAGAATCAGCACGTCATGGAGCACCCGCCACAAAACCGCCCGGGCCGCATTTTGGGATTTTTCGTCAATTTTTCCGTAAAGTGCGGGCTTGGCCGCCTCAAGATACCAGTCGCAGAACTCGTGCCACACAAACCGATACAACCCGTTTGCCCCTTCATTGAAATAATAATTGTCCAGGGAGTCGGAAACCAGCTTTGTGGTGCGCCTGAGCCGGGAAAGAATCCAGCGGTCAGCCAGGGACAGGTCGGATTCAGCAAATTCCGGATGGGCGGTTTCCAGGTGCATCAGGGAAAACCGGGCCGCGTTCCACAGCTTGTTGATAAAATGACGGTAGCCCTCGATGCGCTTTTCAGACAACTTTATATCCCTTCCCTGGGCGGCAAAGGCGGCCAGGGTAAAGCGCAGGGCATCTGTTCCGTAGTTTTCAATCACGCTGATGGGATCAATGACATTGCCGGAGGACTTGCTCATTTTCTTGCCATCTGCATCCCGCACCAGGGCGTGAACATAGACATCGTAAAACGGCACCTTCTCCATGAAGTGAATGCCCATCATCATCATCCGGGCCACCCAGAAAAACAGGATGTCAAAACCGGTGACCAGTACAGAGGTGGGATAGAATCTTTCCAGCAAAGGCGTTTTTTCCGGCCAGCCCATGGTGGAAAAAGGCCAGAGCGCAGAGGAAAACCAGGTGTCTAAAACATCCGGGTCCTGGACCAGGGCGCCGGAGCCGCAATGCGGGCATGCGTCAGGCGCTTTGATGGCCACTGTCAGTTTTTCACAATCCGAACACGTCCAGGCCGGAATCTGATGGCCCCACCAGATCTGTCGGGAAATGCACCAGTCCCGGATGTTTTCCATCCACACAAAATAATCGTTTTTCCATTTTTCCGGAACTATGCGCGTGTGTTCCTGGTCGACCGCATCCACTGCGGCTTCGGCCAGGGGGCGGGTTTTAACAAACCACTGCCTGGACAAATTGGGCTCCACCACTGTGGCGCATCTGTAGCAGTGGCCCACGCTGTGCTCGTAGTCTTCGACTTTCACCAGAAGTCCCTGCTCCTGCAGGGCGCTGACAACGGCTTCACGGCACGCAAACCGGTCCATGCCCGCAAAGTCCCCGGCAGCCTCGCTCATGATGCCGCTGTCATCAATGACCTTCACGGATTCAAGGCCGTGTTTTTCTCCCACTGCAAAGTCGTTGGGGTCATGGGCGGGGGTGATTTTCAGCGCACCGGTGCCGAATTCCATGTCCACGTAATCATCACGGATAATCGGAATTTTGCGGCCGGTTAAGGGTAAAATCACTTGATCTGATGAAATGTCTGCATAGCGGGCATCGTCTGGGTGCACAGCCACGGCCGTATCGCCAAGCATGGTCTCCGGGCGGGTGGTGGCCACCACAGGTCCGCCCTTTTGGTTTTCATAAGGATATCGGATGTGGTAGAGATGCCCCTGAAGGGTTTCATGCTCCACCTCAATGTCGGCCAGGGCTGTATTGCAGCGGGGGCACCAGTTGATGATGTAATTTCCCTGATAGATCAGGCCCTGCTCGTAGAGCTCCACAAAAACCTTGCGCACGGCTGCAGACAGGCCGTCATCCATGGTAAAGCGCTCCCGGCTCCAGTCGCACGAGGCGCCCAGGGATTTCAACTGCCGGATAATGGCGCTGCCGTATTTCTGCCGCCACTGCCACACCGCCTGGATAAAGTCCTGTCGTCCCATCTGGTGGCGGTCAACCCCGTCTGCAGCCAGCTGGCGTTCCACCACATTCTGGGTGGCAATGCCGGCATGGTCGGTTCCGGGCAGCCACAGCACATTGTCCCCGCACAGCCGCCGATACCGGCACAAAATGTCCTGCAGGGTTGTGTTAAGGGCATGGCCCATGTGCAGCACGCCCGTTACATTGGGCGGCGGGATGACAATGGAGAAGGCTTCGGCGTCATTTGCCGGGCTTTGATCGGCCTGAAACAGTCCGTTTTCCTCCCAGTACGCATACCAGCGCTTTTCCACTTCAGCGGGCTCATAGCCCTTGTTGATCTCTTTGCCAGACATTTCTTTTTTTGCACTCCAATCCACAAAAAGATGGGGATTGAACCAATCCCCATCAGCAAAAGTTTTGTTTGCAAACGCACCATCCGGGCCGTCTCCGGGCCTGGTTGATGCGGGTTACGCTTCGGTTTTGCGGGTCAGCAGGTATTGCTTGAGATGTTCGATATCCTCGGAAACTTTCTGCCAGATCACTTCCTTTAACACCCGGTCGATCATGTCGCCGTAGCGCTTCTCAATAACGCGTTCCAGCGCCCGCTCAAGCTGTTGCTCGGAAACCGCCGCCACCTCTTCGGTCAACTCAAGAATATCATCGCTGCCGTTTATAGCGCCACTGGCATTTTCCTCTGCGTTTCCAGGCCCGGTGCCTTCAACGGCCTTTTCTTCCTCCGGTACATCCGCGCCGGGCTCAATTTCCTCCACAAGCTCAATGATTTCATTTTCAGGCGAAACCAAATCAAAGTCAAACTCTGAATCCCGGGACAAATCCATTTGCCGGGAATCGCCGGACTCATCCCCGGTTGCTCCGGAAATTCCGTTTCTGGCCTCGTCAAGCAAGCCCTCGGTCATCTCCACAATGGCATCATCATCTTCAGAAGTGCCCACAACGATTTCAGAAAGCTCGATAATTTCCTTCTCCGGATCCTTCCGGCTGTCCTCGGTCATAATGGGCCTCCCTGGAAAATTCAGTGCCAAATCAGTTTACTGTCTGTTGAAAAGCCTGTTATAATCCTGTAAAATTATCCTAACCGCCTGATGTTGTCAAGAAATTTGAATCCTGCCGGAAAACCCGGCCGACCCCGGCCCGATGGGCCCGGAATCGCAAACTTTATAAAACACAGCAATAAAATATGAGACGATTCTACATAAACCCGTCGGAACTGGAGCGCCCCGAGCCCTGCATTACCGGAAAAGAGGCTCGTCACCTGAAAACCGTGCTGCGCCTGTCAGCCGGAGACCGCATCCGGGTCACGGACGGGGCCGGCCGGATCTGCGATGCCCGCATCATTTCAATAGAAGAAAAGGCCGTGCGGGTTGTGATCGAAAACCGGATTGAAGCCGGCAATGAATCGCCTCTGGACCTTATTGTGGCCCAGGGCTTTTTAAAAGACAAAAAAATGGATGATCTTGTGCGGCATCTCACCGAACTCGGGGTGACCCGGTGGATTCCCATGATCACCCGCAGAACCGTTGCCCGGCCGGATGCCCGCCGGATGAAAAAGCGCATGGAGCGGTGGCAGACCATTTCCCTGGAGGCCATAAAGCAGTGCGGCCGAAGCATGGTGCCGGACATTGCACCGGTGATGGATTTTTCCGAGGTCCTGACTTTGGGGACAACCGTGGATGCCCGGCTCTTTTTCTGGGAACAGGCCCGGGCTCCCCTGGCCGCCTCCGCGGAGGGCGGGCCGGGCTCAATATTGCTGCTGCTCGGCCCGGAGGGCGGGTTTACGGAAAACGAAGCCGCGGATGCTGAAGCTTCCGGATTTTCTGCGGTTTCAATGGGATGCCGCATCCTTCGGGCCGAAACCGCCGCCATTTCCGCCTGCACCCTGGTTCAGTACGTTTTCGGGGATCTCCAAAAAAGTCCTTGACAGGTTTTACCACATTGCCTATACATTTTTTAAAATTTACGCCGAGGTAGCTCAGTCGGTAGAGCAGGTGACTGAAAATCCCCGTGTCGGTGGTTCAAATCCGCCCCTCGGCACCAATAAAATCAATAAGTTAAGGCGGCTCCTAAAAAGGCCGCCTTTCTTATTTGTAAACTTGATGGCGCCGTAAAAAGTCCAATATCTGCGTTACGCGCAATTTCTCAGAATTTCACGTACGGATAAGTACGCTGCATTCTTCGAAATTGCGCAAGCCTTGATCTTGAACTTTTTACGGCACCATCTGAAATCAGAC
>JAIPES010000057.1 GCA_021737045.1 Desulfobacteraceae bacterium
ATCGATTTTGATGCGCCGCTTGATGGCCTTGGGCGTGGTGATCTGGGGCCGCTGGTCAGATGCCGGCCGGGCGGCCTTGCCCTTTTTTTTGCCTTTTCGGCCCCGCCCGAAGCGCTGGTCATATAAGGCGTCGCCTTCCACAACTTCCTTGCGCTTGAACCCGGCTTTTTTCCTGGCGGTTTTCTTGGCCTTATCCGCCTCCTCGGCGGTCTCGGCAACAGCCTTTTTCTTTTTGGAACGGCGCTTTTCCTCTTCAGTCCCGGGTGAGGCCGGAGCCGCCGGGGTTTTGTCTTTGGCCTTGGTTTCAGGCGCCGGCGCGATTTCTTCCGGTGCGGGTGGGGCGGTTTCAGCCTCGGGTTCGGGCAGCCGGATGATTTTGGCCGGCTCGCCCTTTTTGGATTTCTTTTTGGGCTTTTTGATCCTTGCGGTTTTTTTGGCTTCTGTCTCAGCCGGTTCCCCGGGTTCTGCGGGTTCCGGGGATTCTTCCGGAGCTTCGGTCGGCTGGTTTTCCGCAGGAGTTTCCGTGTCAGCCGCCGGCTCCTGTGAGTCTTGGGTTTTGCCGGGCGCGGAGGTTTCTTCAAACACCTCGGCAACGGGCTCTTGTTTTTCTTTGGGAACTTCTTCGGGTTCGTCAGCGGCGGAGGGGGCTTCAGTCTCCGGTTGTTCCGGCCGGGCCTGAGCCGTTGGCTCGGGTTCTTCTTCGGGCGCCTCTTCGGTTGTGCTTTCGGTTTTCGGGGCAACAGGCTCCCCGGTTTCCGGCGGTTTGGCTTCGGGCTCTCCGGAAACCTGGGGGGAAACGGTCTCCGGTTCTGTTTCCGCCGCTGGTGCTGTCTCTGTGTCCGCCTCGGCTTCCCCTGGGGATGGTGGGGGCTGGGTCTCGGCTTCCTCTGTTTTTGCAGCAATTGTTTCTTCGGGTTCGCCGGCTTCCGGGGGGGTCGGGGCGGTTTCTCCGGCAGCTGTTTCTTCTGTCTGCCCGGCGCCCTGCTGTTCTAAATCCCCTTCTGCCGGTATCTCGGTTTGCCGGGGCGCAGCCTTCCTGCGTCTGCGGATGACATTGGGCCTCACCCGCGTATCTTCCACCGCAACTTCCTTTTTCCGGCCGAAAATTGCGGTTTTTATCTGCTCAACAGTGTCGTCTTCCAGAGAACTGAGGTGACTGGACACCTCAATGTTGTTTTCCTGCATCTTGTCGAGCAGTTCCTTGTTGCCCATGTTCAGCTCTCTGGCAAGCTCAAATACTCTGCGTTTTGCCATCCATCCCCCTTGATTGTCCAGGGCGCCGCGTCAAACACTTTCGGCTGCCTTTATATTTCCTGATTTTGCGTGTCTTTGTCATCATCTCCGGCGCTGTTGTCTAAAGACCCGTCGGCTGCATCATCTTCGGGTTCTGCCATGGTCTGCTGGTTTGCGGCGGCTTCAACCAGGTCCTTGGCCTCAGGCTCAGACAGGTTGAACTCCTGGGCCAGTTCTTCGGGCAAAGCCTTGCTGACGTCTTCGGTGGAAAAATATCCTTTTTCAAACAGCAGATTGGCAAGGGGTTCGGTCATCCCGGGCAAATCCATCAAGGACGCAAATCCAAGTTGTAACCGTTCATTATATCGCTTTTCGCTGATCACATCAAGATGCCATCCGGATAATTTGGATGCCAGCCGCACATTCTGGCCCTGTTTGCCGATGGCAATGGACAGGGAGTCGTCCGGGACCACCACTTCCATTACGTGGTTGACCTCATCGATGATAACCCGTGAGATTTCGGCCGGGGCCAGGGCGTTGCAAACAAACTTGGCCGGATCGATATGCCAGGGGATGATATCGATTTTTTCGCCCTTTAATTCCTGGACCACGCTTTGGACCCGGCTGCCCTTGATTCCGACGCAGGCGCCCACCGGGTCAATATCCGGATCATTGGAGCGCACGGCGATTTTTCCCCGGCTGCCGGCTTCCCGGGCCGCGCCGATGACGCTGACCATGCCTTCACTGATTTCCGGCACCTCGGTTTTAAACAGGTTGATGAGAAAGTCCGGATGGGTCCTGGACAACACGATCTGGGGGCCCCGGCTTTCATCGTGGACTTTCAGGATATAAGCCCGGATTCGGTCGCCCCGGCGGTAAGTCTCGTTGGGGATCTGTTCACGCTTGGGCAGGACCGCTTCTGCCTGTCCGAGGTTGACAATGATTTCATTGCGGCTGACCCGCTGGACAATGCCGTTGACGATTTCCCCCTTGCGGCCGATGAAATTCTGGTAGACCACGCTTCGTTCAGCCGCCTTGAGCTTCTGGATGATGACCTGCTTGGCAGACTGGGCCGCGATCC
The DNA here is from genome assembly GCA_021737045.1 of Desulfobacteraceae bacterium. Taxonomy (GTDB): domain Bacteria; phylum Desulfobacterota; class Desulfobacteria; order Desulfobacterales; family Desulfosalsimonadaceae; genus Desulfosalsimonas. Next base: position 2,315 of record JAIPES010000057.1, read on the forward strand.
GGCCGAATGTGGTGGTATCCATCTTGGTGCCGAGGCTGTCGCCCATCTCGCATTCAGGGTCCAGTTTCCGCCCCTCCTCCAGGCTGATTTCAAAATCCGGGTCTGTGATGGTTTCCACGACGTTTTTAAACTGGAAGACTTCCAGTTCTCCGGATTCCTCATTATACTGGATTTCAATATCAATTTTATTGCCGAACTTTTTTTTGACCGCGGAGCGCAGGGCTTCCTCAAGTGTTTTGACCAGGACGTAAAAATCAATACCCTTGTCCCGGCTTACCTGCTCAATAACGCGTTTCATATCTGTGATCAGCATTTGTCGTCTCCGTGATAATTCGTCAGCCTGGCTTTGGTGATCTCTTGGTACGGTATTTCAATGGTTTCGCAATCCAGTGTCAGCCGGACAGCGCCATCGGCTGTACCGGCAAGAAGTCCCTTGAAGTTTTTTTGTCCCCCAAGGGCCTGTCGTGTACGGATCCGGGCCATTTCCCCGGTAAAACGATCAAAGTCGGCCTGTTTTGACAACGGCCGCCGGGGCCCGGGGGAGGAAACCTCCAGAGTATAGGAGACATCCGTATCCAGTTTGATATCCAGAAGATCTCCGAGCTGCCTGGACACCCGGCTGCATTCCTCTACCCCGACGCCGCCGGGTTTTTCAATAAACAGCCGCAAGACCCAGCCTGTGGGTTCGCGTTGATATTCCACATGGATTAACTCCAGGCCTTCGGCCGCGCACAGCGGATCGCCCAGTTCCCAGGCCAGTTCGGTTACCTGCCGGCTGGATACGGTGCTGTTTTTTTCCGGCTTTGGTCGTGAATGCGTCTTTTTTTTCGTTTTCATTGCTTCTTTTCAATAGAAATAAAAAACGGGCATTTTGCCCGTTTTGATCAACTCCTCCAACCTTTGGCGCTTCATCTTTCCGGAAAAATTTTCCGGAAGTTTTCCCCCGGCTGATCGCCACGGAAAAGATGGAGCGGGCAACGAGATTCGAACTCGCGACACCAAGCTTGGGAAGCTTGTACTCTACCAGCTGAGCTATGCCCGCTCGAAAATATACCTGGCAACAGTAAGCAATAAAATAAAAATTGTCAATATGAAAAATCAATCAAAAGCAGGTACAACCGTCGGAGAATTGGTGAAAAACGGTTTTGTGTCCGAAACCGGCACGGTTTTGGGTCCGGCCGGTGGACAAAGGGCGGGGAAGGAGGGATTTATTCGTCAAGCATGTTCCGGATGGCGCGGAGTTCTGCACGAATTTGTTCTATCAGCGGGTCCCGTGCATTCCGGGATCCATGTGAACCCCGCTTTTTGAGGTGCTTGCGGGCCCCTTCGATGGTGAATTTTTTTTCATACAACAGATGCTTGATCTCCAGGATGGCCTCAATATCGGTTCTGCGGTAAAGCCGCTGGCCGGATTCACTGCGCCTGGGCCGGATGACTGAAAATTCCGACTCCCAGAACCGCAGCACGTATGCCGCCAGACCCGTGATCTCGGTAACCTCCTTGATCCGGTAATAGAGCTTGTCGGGTATATGGGCCTGGGAAGCCACGAAAAAGCCCTCCGCAACCGGTTAAAGGGTTGTTAGCGGGTTGGGGGGCACCGGTTTAAGCCGGAAGCGCTGCATTAAAGGCTGTCAGCAGGCTTTGGGTGATGCTCCGGTGCAGTTCATTGACCTGGGCGTCTTCAAGCGTCCGGGTCGTTGAGCGGTATACAAGCCGCACGGACAGGCTTTTATGCCCCTCGGCAATGGGCGGTCCGGAGTAGACGTCAAACAAAAAGACGTCTTCAAGCCATTGGGTTTCCGCCTTTCGAAGATGATCGAGGATTTGTCTGCCTTCCACGGCCTGGTCGATAATGAGTGTAATATCCCGGGTCACGGCCGGAAATTTCGGAACCGGAACAAATTGGGCGGCTTCGGGAACAATCGGCACCAGGGCTTCCATGTGAAGTTCAAGGGCGAAGACCGGCTGGTGAATATCGAATTTTTCCAGAACAGCCGGCCGGATTTCCCCGATGATGCCAAGGAAAGTGTCTTTGCAGCGGATCTGGGCGGTTTGCCCCGGCTGGGTATAGCTGCAGGCCGATGCGGGCAGAGCTGAAAAATCCCCGTCAGTTATGCCCAGGGCGGCCAGCAGGCCCTCGGCCACGCCCTTTAGGTCATAGAAATCGGTTTCAATGGGTTTGGCATGCCAGGTCAGGGGTTTTTGCAATCCCGTCCACAGGGCGGCCAGCATTTCGATTTCCCTGGGAAGGGCACCGGGCTGTGTGTGATAAAAGGCCTTGCCCTGTTCAAAGATCTTCAGTGTTTTTTCCTGGCGGAAGATGTTTTTCTGCACGGTTTCCAGCAAAGCCGGGAGCAGGCTGGTCCGCATAACGGACTGATCTTCGGTCAAGGGATTTAAAACAGGCTCAGTCCGGCGTCTGGGATCGTCTTCAGGCAGCAGCATTTGATCGGCCGCGCGATGACTGATAAAACTGTAGTGAATGGTTTCATGAAACCCAAACCCTTCCATGCGGTCGCGTATTTGTTCACGGACGCTCAGGGATTTTCCGGGCGCCTCGGCCTGGGCGGTGATTCCGGGAAATGTGGTGGCAATGCGGTTGTAGCCCCAGAGCCGCGCGACTTCCTCCATGAGGTCTTCGGGCCGGAATACATCCACCCGATAGGAAGGCGCTGTGACAGCAAGCTGGTCCGCATCCACAGTCTGAATTTCAAAAGCCGCGCTTTGAAGCAGGTCCGTGATTTCAGACTGGTTGAGCCCGGTTCCCAGATGCTGGTTTGTCCGGCGGGTGCTCAGCCGGATGGGGGATTTGGCCGGCGGCCGGGGGTGTTCATCTATATAGGAGCCGATGAGCTGGCCCCCGCCGAGTTCGGCCATGAGCACGGCGGCGCGCTGCATGGCGTACACGGTGCCCCCAGGGTCCACGCCCCGCTCAAACCGGTATGAGGCATCTGTTGAAATGCCGAGCCGCTTGGCTGTTTTGCGAATGGAAATCGGGTCAAAACAGGCGCTTTCAATGAGAACCCGGCTTGTGGTCTCCAGGATTTCTGAGTTTTCACCGCCCATGACCCCGGCAATGGCCACGGGTTTTTTCCCGTCGCAGATCAGCAGGGTATCGGCGTCAAGTTGCCGGGATTTGCCGTCGAGGGTGGAAAACCCGGTTTCTTTGTCAGGGGTGCGCACCACGATGCGGTTTTCTTCGAGCCGGTCAAAATCAAAGCCATGCAGGGGTTGGCCGGTTTCCATCATTATATAGTTGGTGACATCCACGATATTGTTGATGGGTTTTAAATCCACGGCCCGCAGCCTGCGCCGGAGCCATTGCGGGGAAGGTCCCACCTTGATATGGGTTACCAGCCGGGCCGCGTATCTGGGGCAGAGCCCGGGGTTTTCGATGGTCACGGAAGTCTGTTGGGCAATGTCGCCGGATTCGGGCAAAAACGGGATTTCGGGCAGATGCAGTTGTTTGCCGAGCAGGGCGGCAATTTCACGGGCAACACCGATGTGGCTGAGGCAATCGGGTCGGTTGGGCGTCAGTCCGATTTCAAAAACCGTATCTTCCAGACCAAGGGCCCGGGCAACGGGCGTGCCGGCAGCATGTTCCGTCCCAAGGTCCATCAGCCCGGAGGCATCTTCGCCCAGGCCCAGTTCGGTCTCGCTGCAGAGCATCCCCTCGGAGGCCTGACCGCGGATGCGGGTTTTCTTGATTTCCATTCCCGAGGGCAGGACTGTTCCCACCGTGGCGCAGGGGACATACATTCCGGCGGCGGCATTGGGGGCCCCGCAGACGATTTCCAGGGTTTGTGATCCCGTGTTCACCCGGCAGCAGGAAAGCCGGTCTGCATCCGGATGCGGCCGGACCTCGATAATTTTTCCCGCCACCACGCCGTCGATATTGGAATGGGGCCGGACAACAGCCTCCACTTCCAGGCCCGCCATGGTCAGCCGGTCTGCAAGGGCGTTTTCGCTGATATCAATATCTACATATTGCTGTAACCACTCCAGGCTGACCTTCATTTCAAAATTGCCTCAAAAAACGAATATCGTTTTCAAAAAACATGCGAATGTCGTTGATGCCGTACTTGAGCATGGCAATGCGCTCCACGCCCATGCCAAACGCAAATCCTGAATACCGGTTGGTGTCATAGCCTACATTTTCAAACACGGCCGGATGCACCATCCCGCAGCCCAGCACTTCGAGCCAGCCGGTATTCGAGCAGACCTTGCAGCCCGTGCCCCGGCAGATTACGCACTGGATGTCGACCTCGGCGCTGGGTTCGGTAAACGGGAAAAAACTGGGCCGGAAACGCACCCGGATATCCGGATCAAAAATCTGGTGGACAAATGCGGTTAAAATGCCTTTCAGATCCCCGAAACAGACCTGTTCATCCACCAAGAGCCCTTCCACCTGGTGAAACATGGGCGTGTGGGTCAGATCCGAGTCGCAGCGGTATACCTTGCCCGGGGCAATAATGCGCACCGGTGGCTGGTGAGCCTCCATATACCGGACCTGGATGGGGGAGGTATGGGTGCGCAAAACCACATTGTCTGAAACGTAAAAGGTGTCCTGCATGTCCCGGGCCGGATGATTCGGCGGGATATTGAGCGCTTCAAAATTGTAGTAATCGGCTTCCACTTCCGGGCCTTCGGCGATGCCGAATCCCATGCGCTCAAAAATCCGTGCAATGGTCCGGGTTATCCGGGTGATCGGGTGCAGGCTGCCCACGGGTGCAGGCCGGCCGGGAAGCGATACGTCAATGGCCTCCCGGTCATCTTCCCCGGTTGCGGCCAGTTTTTCAAGCGCATCGGAAAAAGCGGCTTCCAGTTCCTTTTTGACTTCATTGGCTCTTTTTCCGGCAGCGGGCCGCTGCTCTGCAGGCAGGCTGGAAATATTGCGCAAAAAAGCGGTTACCCGCCCTTTGCGGCCCAGATAGGCAACCGACAGGGCCTGGACTGCATCGGCGTCTTTGGCGGCCTGAAGTTCAGACAGGGCTTGTTCTCGGATCTCTTCTATGGAGGCGTTCACGCTGGGTCACCCGCGGTTTTTCCGTCAGATCAAATGGTTAAAGCTGGGCTGAAGCGGTCTGCGCAAGTTGGGAGAACGCATAGGGATCGGATACGGCCAGTTCAGCCAGGACTTTGCGGTCCAGTTCAATATCCGCGCGTTTGAGCCCGTTGATGAATTTGCTGTATGACAGATTGTTCATGCGCGCGCCTGCATTGATCCGAACAATCCAAAGGCGGCGGAAATCCCGCTTGCGGACCTTGCGGTCCCTATACGCGTAGACCAGCGCCTTGTCCACGGCATCGGCCGCGGTGCGGTACAGCTTGCTTCTGCCGCCCTGGTATCCCTTGGCCAGCTTCAGCACTCTTTTACGGCGTTGTCTTGCCTTATATCCTCTTTTGACTCGCATGGTGAAACTCCTTTGCCTGCACCTTGTTATCCGTACGGAAGCATCCGCTTGACGGCCTTGCGATTGGTTGGGTCCATAACCTGCTTTTTTCTGAGCGCTCTTTTGCGTTTCCGGGTTTTTTTGGTCAGAATATGGCTGGCATGGGATTTGGCAAACATGTATTTGCCCGTGCCCGTGCGTCTAAAGCGTTTGGCTGCCGCGCGGTTGGTTTTGATTTTCGGCATAATGGCTCTCCCTTAAAAACAAAATCGATTTTAAACAAAAATTTCCATTACAGCAGAAATGATCCGCAACAATGAATAAATTTTAAAAACAATAAAATATGCAATATCTTTGGAGCACAGTCAATAAAAAAATATAAAGCGCGGGAAACACGTTTCCCCGCGCTTATCTGCCGGGTTCTGCACGAAGCTACACGGGCGGCTGCCAACGCTGATGGAGCCGTAAAAAATTCAATATCTGCGTTACGCGCAATTTCTCAGAAATTCACGTACGGCTAAGCACGCTGCATTTTTCAAAATTGCGCAAGCCTTGATCTTGAACTTTTTACGGCACCATCTGAAATCAGACTTTTACGGTGCTACCAACGCTGATTTTCAAGAAAAGCCGGCTTGTTTATCTGGTTTATCTGGGGCCCAGGAGCATGGTCATGGTGCGGCCCTCCATTTTGGGGTACTGTTCCACTGTGGCAAACTCCGCAGCCCTTTCGGCGACCTGTTCAAGCACCCAGCGCCCCCGTTCGGTCATGGTGATCTCGCGTCCACGGAACATGACCGTGACCTTGACCTTGTTTTTTTTGCTGATGAATTTTTCAATGTGTCCCAGCTTGATATCCAGGTCATGGGTATCGGTTTTGGGTCGCACCTTGATTTCTTTGACCTGCAGGGCTGCCTGCTTTTTCCGGGCTTCCTGCTGTTTTTTGTCCTGCTGGTATCGGAAACGCCCGTAATCCATGATTTTGCAAACCGGCGGGTTTGCATTCGGGGAAATTTCCACCAGGTCAAGCCCGGCATTTTCCGCAGTGGAAAGCGCGGTGGAGATGGGCAGTACGCCGAGCTGGTTGCCTTCTGCATCGATTAACCGCACATCTCTGGCTTTGATTTCGCTGTTGATGTTCACCCGTTTGTCGTTGGTCTTTGCCTTGGCTATTTGGCACCTCCCCTGAATAAATTTACCTGTTTGGGCTGTTGTCCCTTGTTCTCGCCGGGCTCCCGGGGCCCGACCATTGCATTTTGAGCAAAAATGTATAACACACTCATTTCAAGATGCAAGGGAAAATAGTTACCTCATCGGGTTTTTTTTATCAAAAATCCATTGATCCCGTTGATGAAAATGCATATGGTTGGGACGTTTATTCCAGCAAGGAGAAAGGCCGGTTTATGGAAGCGCCAAACACTGTCCGTCCCATTGATATCAACGAAACCTTTGATTTCTCGTGCAACCCCGCAGTTTCGTGTTTCAACGCCTGCTGCCGGGATCTCAACCAGTTTCTGACACCCTATGATGTGCTGCGCCTGTCCCGGCACCTGCAGATGCCTACAGGGGATTTTTTGCAGGCCCATACAGCATGTCACACCGGTCCGGAAACCGGCCTTCCCGTGGTGGGACTTAAACCTGCCGGCGGCGGCGAAAAAAAATGTCCCTTTGTGACAGACCAAGGCTGCCGGGTTTATGAAAACCGGCCCGGTTCATGCCGGATGTATCCGCTGGCCAGAATGCTTAGAAGATCCAGGCAAACAGGGCACCTTGCGGAAAGCTACGTTCTGATTTGCGAACAGCACTGCCGGGGATTTGACCGGGGCCATCCCGTTTCAGTCCGCCAGTGGATATCTGATCAGGGGCTTTTGCCTTACAATGAAGGAAACGACGCCATGATTGAGGTGATTTCCGTAAAGCAGCAGCATATGCCGGGATCGCTTGAATCCGGATTGAGGCAAAAGCTGTATACAAGCCTCTATGACCTGGATGCATTCAGATATGGCCTTGGCGGCCCTGTGGGTGAGGAGTGCCGGAACCTCGGGATGGACTGCGGGGGGCAGAAATTTTGGGCTGACGAGCGATTGCTCGATTTTGCCCTTAAATATTCCGGGCAAATAATGCGGCAGGCCTCAGGGAAGGCTTTTAAAAATCGCGAAAATGCCGGGGCGAACATTCATGGATCTAAATGGTAAAACCGCCCTGGTGCTCGGCGGCATCAAGGGCATTGGCAAGGCCGTGGGCCTGGCCCTGGCACGGCAGGGCGTGCGCCTGGGACTGACCTGGTATGACTGGGAAGAATCCCTGGACTCCATGAAGCGCGACTTTGCCGCCATTGGCACGCCCCATCTTATCCAACAACTAAACCTGTTGGAGACTTCGGCCATTGCCCCGTTTGTTAACCGGATGACCGAACATTTCGGTGGTATTGACATTTTGATCAACAATATTGAACGGGGCGGATGGCCGGTGGTTCACGGTCCCTATATCCGGCAGCAGTGGGACCTGGAGCTGTCCACCACCCTCCGGGCCAAGCAGTGGGTATTTGAAGCCGCCCTGCCGCACCTGAAAGAAAGCGGCAACGGCTGCGTGATCAATTTTTCCTCCATCGCCGGAATGGTGGGCCGCAGCGGTCCGGCCAGCTACCTGTTCAACGAGGGCTATTCAGCTGCCAACCGGGGTGTTTCCCTGCTCACAGAAACATGGGCCCGCCTGGGGGCTCCCGAAGTCCGGGTCAATGAGCTGATGCTCGGCATTTTTGAAACCCGTCACGCCCAGGGTACCCGGGGCTGGGGGCTGCTTTCGGAAAAACAGCAGCAGGCCATAGTTGATCATACCCTGCTGGGCCGGACCGGGCGACCCGATGACGTGGTCCGTGCGGTGTTGTTTTTATTAAAGGATGCCCCGTATATGACCGGTTCGGTGATCCGGCTCGACGGCGGCTATGTTCTGGGCGGCGAACCCGTGGCCCCCATGCCCGAGGGTGTGGTCTGAGACATTGATAGGTTATCAATAAGTTATCTTAATTAAATAAGGAGTCAAGTAATGGAAACTGAAGAAAATGCCGGGATTCCACCGGTAAAACTAAGCGCCAACAGCCGGTTTCACTTCCGGTGCCATCCGGAGATATCCTGTTTTACCAAGTGCTGCAGGGGGATTAACATCATGCTGACCCCCTATGACATCGTGCGGCTGAAAAATCGCCTGGAATTGAGTTCAGAGGACTTTCTGGCCATTTACACCACCCCGCAGCTTCTGGAAAAAACCGATTTGCCGGTTGTGACCCTGCGAATGCTCGATGATCAGCCCGGAGAGCCGGTATGCCCCTTTGTCCGGGAGGATCAGGGATGTATTATCTACGAGGACCGGCCCACCACCTGCCGTTATTATCCTCTGGGCGTGGCTTCCCTGAGCCATAAGGACGAAGCTGATGAGGGTTTTTATTTTTTTATTAATGAGCCCCACTGCAGGGGCTTTGAAGAGGATGCGGAGTGGACCGTGGACCAGTGGCGAAGCGATCAGGGCGTGGATGTTTATGATCGCATCAATGCCCCTTGGACCGAACTCATTGTCCGGAAGCGATCCATACCGGCCAATATCCGTCTGACGGAGAAAACCAAGAACATGTTTTTCACGGCCAGTTACGACATCGACCGGTTCCGGCGTTTTGTGTTTGAAAGCTCATTTTTGAATGTCTATGAGGTGGATCCGGAAACCGTTGAAAAAATCCGGTCTGATGAACTGGAACTGTTAAATTTCAGTTTCAGGTGGCTCAAATGGGTGCTGTTTCAGGAGGGTGAGGAGTTTGCCATCAATCAGCAAGCCGCCGAGGCCCGCGGAAAACGCAGCTGAATGGGACAGACAGTTTTAACCGCGGAGTCCGGATCTGCAGGGGCGAGCCCATGGGTCCGCCCCTGCAGAAAAATGGATGCAGATCAAATTTAATAGGTTTCGTAGGTCAATTCCGCCAGAACGTCCGGATCATTTAGCCGCCGGTCAATGTCCACCCCGAAAAAATCGGCTGCAGGCCGGAGGATGTGGGGATTTTCCGTGTGTACCCGGCGGGCTGCTGCCAGCACCATATCCATGCCGGCCCGGGTCATTTTTCCCAGGGGCCGGCGGCAGGGACCTGCGGGCATCCCCAGGATCTGCATCAGGGTCTTGACCGGCACCGGATTGCGTGACCGGCAGACCACCTCTCCGTGGGGTGTTTTTTCCGTGGTTTTCACCGAAACCAGCTCAAACAGGGGCTTTAAGGCATCAAATTGAATTTTCGCCGCATCAGTGTCGCCGGCGAGAAGAGAGTTGATCATTTCCGCTACCGGGCCCGGGGCGATATTGGACATCACCGAGATCGCCCCGTCGCCGGCGATGGTCTTATCTGCCATCATGTCATGGGTGATGCCGTCATCGCCGGAAAGAATCAGATAGGCGTTGCCGCAGCACTGCCGGGTCCGGCGCATGTTGTCCAGGCTGCCGGTGGCTTCCTTGACGCAGCTGACATTGGGATGTTCCTTATAGAGGATGGCAAGGTCTTCTGCAAACATCTGGGCGCCGGTACGGCCCGGTATGATGTAGGGAATTATGGTTGTGTCCGGGTGGGCCGCGGCCACCGGCGCGACGTATTCCCGCCGGATTTCCAGGGAGCTGGGGCCGTTATAATAAGGATCCACCAGCAGAACGGCCTCGCACCCGGATTTTACGGCCTGTTTCGTGGCTTCCAGGGTTTCGGCGGTGTTGTTGCTGCCGGTGCCGGCAATGCAGATACAGTGGTTTCGGGTGTTGGCGGCAATGCGCTCAATCACGCCGATGTGTTCATTCCAGTTAAGCGTGGGGCTTTCACCGGTTGTGCCCACAGCCAGAAGGCCGGTGATGCCGTTTGCCAGTTGAAAGGAAATCAGTTTTTCCAGCCCCGCCTCATCAATTTCATTGTTTTTAAACGGCGTAATCAGGGCAGTATAACATCCAGGCTGCATAAATCCTCCTTTTCCGGCACATCTGAACCGATTCCCATTTCCGGGCAAATCCGCGGGCGGGCTTTGTTGTGCGCCGGATTGCCGCTGTTTTCACCGGACGATGTGATATTTATAATTTATAGGTAGTTATTGTTTGAACCGGTTTTTATTATTATGAATTTGGCAATCCCCTGTCAAATAAAAAATCGGTATTGGCGGCGAAAGCAAGGGGCAGGGGATTTTTCTTGACAATCTGTGCCGGCTTTCTTTAAGTTTCAACAAACAGATGTTTATTTGGGGTTTCAGGTGTAAAAAAAGCATGTAACGCACTGAGTTGTCAGAATCAGAAGCGTTCGAATACAAATTCAGAGGGGAGTTTTATGACAACAGAAAAAACAGTGGATCAATATATCGAGGAACAGCGTTTTGCCATCATGTCGAATCCGGAATGCAGCAACAGCCACTACAATCTGGCCACTGCCCTGCTGGGGCTGCGCAAATTCGACGAGGCCGAAGAGGAATTCAAGGAGGCCATCCGGTGCAGCCCCAATTTTGCCGAAGCTTACGTGCAACTGGGCGGTATCTGTCTGCAGCGTGGCGATATTGACGGATGTCTGGCCTACAATCAGCAGAGTGTGAAAGTCCGGGCCGCGTTTGCCGAAGGGTGGGGCAATATCGGATTTGTGCAGATGCAGAAGGGCAAAATTGACGAGGCCATTTCCGCACTGGAAAAGGCCATCAAATATAATTCCAATTTTATTCAGGCCTATGCCACCCTGGCCAATGCCTATCTTTTTGACGGGCAGGTGGACAAAAGCATTGCCGCCGGGCAAAAAGCCATAGAAATTGATGAAAATTTTGCCGTGGCCCACAACAACCTGGCCATTGCGTATCTGGAAAAAGGGGATACGGAAAAAGCCGCCTACCACTGCGACCGGGCGCGACAGCTTGGTTATGAGGTCGCCCCGGAGATTGTCCGGGAGATTGAAACCGCAGGCGCCGTGTAGAGACAAATCCAAAGCAGCACCCTTTTTTATTGACAATGCGGGGTGAATCATTTTATAAGAAAACCTTTTGTATTCCATAGTTGTTGATACGGACGGATGATGTAAGAAAGCAGTATAAGGGTCTTATATCTGGATAGACACGTGGCTTAATTTTAATGAAAGGGAGGTATGACAATGGCAAAACATGAAACCCCCTTGCTCGATCAGCTGGAGAGCGGACCATGGCCGAGTTTTGTATCGGACATGAAGCAGGAAGCTGAATCAAGGGCAAAGAATGCAAACAACATTAACTATCAGATCCCTGTGGATGTCGTCGAAGACCTGCTGGGCGTGCTTGAACTTTCCTACAAGGACGGGGAAACCCATTGGAAGCACGGCGGAATCGTGGGTGTTTTCGGCTATGGCGGCGGTGTTATCGGCCGTTATTGCGACCAGCCGGAAAACTTCCCGGGCGTTGCGCATTTTCACACGTTGCGGGTCAACCAGCCCTCCGGCAAGTTCTACACCACTGAATACCTCAAGCAGCTCTGTGATTTGTGGGAGCTGAGAGGTTCCGGTATCACCAACATGCACGGTTCCACAGGCGACATCATTTTCCTGGGAACCACCACCAAGCAGCTCGAGGAAATCTTTTTTGAGCTGACCCATAATCTCAAGCAGGACCTGGGCGGTTCCGGCTCCAACCTGAGAACCCCGGCAGACTGCATCGGCTCAGCCCGCTGCGAATATTCCTGCTATGACACTCAGGATCTGTGCAACCACCTGACCCAGGAATACCAGGATGAGCTGCATCGGCCGGCCTTCCCCTACAAGTTCAAGTTCAAGTTCGACGGCTGCCCCAACTGCTGCGTGGCCTCCATCGCCCGGGCGGACATGTCCTTTATCGGTACCTGGAAGGACGATATCCGCATTGATCAGGAATCGGTCAAGGCCTATGTGGCAGGTGAGCTCAAGCCCAATGCCGGTGCTCATTCCGGTCGTGACTGGGGCAAGTTCGACATCCAGAAAGAAGTCATTGACCTGTGCCCGACCAAGTGCATGCGTTATGAAGACGGCAAGCTGGAGATCAACAACAAGGAATGCACCCGGTGCATGCACTGCATCAATGTCATGCCCCGTGCCCTGCGTCCCGGCAAGCAGACCGGCTGTTCCATCCTGGTCGGCGCCAAGGCACCGATTCTTGACGGCGCCCAGATGGGTTCCCTGCTGGTGCCCTTTGTGGAAGTCAATAAGGAAAATGACTACCAGGAAATCAAGGACGTCATCGAAGCCATCTGGGACTGGTGGATGGAAGAGGGCAAGAACCGCGAGCGCCTCGGCGAGCTCATGAAGCGCCAGGGCTTCCAGAAACTGCTTGAAGTCACGGGCATTGACCCGGTTCCGCAGCATGTACAGGAACCGCGGCACAATCCGTACATTTTCTGGAAGGAAGAAGAAGTCGAGGGCGGCTGGGAACGCGACATCAATGAATTCCGCAAACATCACCTGCGATAACAAAGGGGGTTGAGCATGGCTTTTATATCTTCAGGATACGATCCCGAAAATCCGATGAAGGATCGGATTACCGATATCGGTCCGCGAAATTACGAGGAGTTTTATCCGCCGGTCATCAAAAACAACAAGGGCAAGTGGCTGTACCATGAAGTTCTTCAGCCCGGTGTGCTTGTACATGTTTCCGAAACCGGCGACGAGGTATACACGGTTCGCGTGGGCGGGGCCCGGCTTATGAGTATTTCTCTGGTCCGGGAAATCTGTGAAATTGCCGACAAGCACTGCGGCGGTTATGTGCGCTGGACCACCCGTAACAACGTTGAGTTCATGGTTGACAGCAAGGACAAGGTCCAGCCGCTGATCGATGATCTGCAGGGCAGAAAGTTTGCCGGCGGCTCTTACAAGTTCCCTGTTGGCGGCACCGGTGCGGGCATCACCAACATTGTCCACACCCAGGGTTGGATCCACTGCCACACACCGGCAACTGACGCATCGGGTCCGGTCAAGGCGGTCATGGACGAAGTTTTCGAGGACTTCCAGAACATGCGCATGCCTGCTCATGTGCGCATTTCCCTGGCCTGCTGCCTGAACATGTGCGGCGCGGTCCATTGCTCCGACATTGCCATCCTGGGCTATCATCGCAAGCCGCCCATGGTTGACCATGAATATCTCGACAAAATGTGTGAAATTCCGCTGGCAATCGCCTCGTGTCCCACTGCGGCCATCAAGCCGAAGAAGGTGGAAATCGGCGAAAAGACCGTCAACAGTGTCGAGGTCAACCAGAGCCGCTGCATGTTCTGCGGCAACTGTTACACCATGTGCCCCTGTCTGCCCCTGGCGGACAAGGAAGGCGACGGCATCGTCCTGATGGTCGGCGGAAAGGTGTCCAACCGGATTTCCGCGCCCAAGTTCTCCAAGGTGGCTGTGGCGTTTATTCCCAATGAACCGCCCCGCTGGCCGAAAACCGCGGAAACCATCAAAAAGATCATTGAAACCTATGCCGCAGACGCCAACAAATACGAGCGCCTGGGCGAGTGGGCCGAGCGGATCGGCTGGGAACGGTTTTTTGAGAAAACCGGGCTGGAGTTCACCCATCATCTCATTGATGACTTCCGTGATCCGGCTTACTACACCTGGCGTCAGACTTCGCAGTTTAAGTTCTAATAAAAGTAAGATACCCAACCCGCTGTAAAAGGCGGTGAGGCTACAAAGGGGTTGCTGCGCATCAGCCAACGCGGATGCGCAGCAACCCGGCATTTCATTCAACCAATGAGGAAACAGACCAATGGCACTGGACTACGAAGAATGCAAGCAAAAGGTCCTTGATGGCATAGAGAAGAAATCCAAATCCAAGTCCAAGTTTTATTTCAGCGACCTGGCCAAGATGATGGACGCCAAGCCCCGCGAAGCCAAAAAGATTGTCACCCAGATGGTGGAAGAAGGCATCCTGGTGTTCTGGTCAAGCGGCAGCACTTCCATGTATGGTCTCAAAGGCGCGGGCAAGCAGTCCGCCGCTGAGCATGAAGACTAAATCCGTGGCAATACGCGGCATTGAAAAGGCCGCATTTGAGATTCGCTGTGATTTTTTGAGCAAGCCTGATGGTTTTTTTTGCCGGTGGACTGGATAGTATTTGATGGAGCCGGCACAAAAGATTTCCCGGGTTCTGATTGCCGCCCTTCGGGGCGGCTCAGGCAAGACCGTTGTTTCAATCGGTTTGATTTCGGCCCTTGCCCGGCGGGGCTATATTGTTGCCCCCTTTAAAAAGGGGCCGGACTACATTGATGCAGGCTGGCTGGCTCTGGCGGCCGGCCGGCCCTGCCACAACCTGGATCCTTTCCTTTTTTCTGATGCCTGTGTCAAAGCATCCTTCTGCAGACATTCCGCTGATTCAGACGTCTCTGTAATCGAAGGCAACCGGGGTCTTTTTGACGGCCTGGATGCCCAGGGGACCACTTCTACTGCTTCTTTGGCCAAGCTTTTGAATACACCGGTTATTCTGTGTGTTGACTGTACCAAGACCACCCGCACCATGGCCGCTATTATTCTGGGCTGCCTCCATTTTGATCCCATGGTCAATATCTGTGGCGTGATTTTAAACCGGGTGGCAGGGGCCCGTCATGAACGGATCCTGCGCACCAGTATTGAATCGCGCTGCAATGTTCCCGTGTTCGGGGCTATTCCCAAGCTCCCGCAGCAGGATTTTCCAGAAAGGCATATGGGGCTGATTCCGACCCCGGAGCACGCCCTTGCAGCAGGGGCGGTGGAGTCGGTGGCAAAAGCAGTCTCATCCAATGTGGATCTGGATCGTGTTATTGAAACCGCCCGAAAGGCTGCGGAAAGCCCTTTTGCGGCCGAAAGCGGCAGCAATGCCCCGGAGGAGGCCCGGTCCGCCATTTCCTGTTCCCCTGGGGGCCAGGGAGAAACAAATGCATCCTGTGGTAAGAATCGTATGCGCATCGGTGTGATCCGGGATTCGGCTTTCCAGTTCTATTATCCGGAAAACCTGGCGGCCCTTAATGCTTTGGGTGCGGAAATCGTTGATTTAAGCCCGCTTTCGGATTCCGGTCTGCAAGATGTCCATGGTCTTTATATTGGCGGGGGATTTCCGGAGACCCATGCCTTTCGACTGGCTCAGAACAGTGCTTTCCGCAATGCGGTCAAGGCGGCCGCGGATTGCGGACTTCCCATTTATGCCGAATGCGGCGGGCTTATGTATCTTGGACAATCTCTTGTTCTGGAGGGCGAAACCTATCCCATGACCGGTGTCTTTCCCCTTGTTTTCGGGTTTTCAGGGCGTCCTCAGGGACACGGTTACACCATTGCAGATGTGGACGGACCGAATTTGTATTTTCCCGAAGGCACCCGAATCCGGGGCCATGAATTTCATTACTCCCGGGTCCTGGAATTTACGGGTAAGGAGTCGGACATGGTGTTTTGCATGGAAAAGGGCCGGGGAATTGTCAACGGAAGAGACGGTTTGTGTTATAAAAACGTGCTTGCCACCTATACTCATATTCACTGTCTGGGCATGCCGGGCTGGGCGCCTGCTTTTATAAAGGCCGCCAGAAACCATCAGCATCAGGGGCAAAAATAGGTATCCGTCTATTGTTCGTCGTTTGAAAAGGAAGCAAAAAGCCCCGTAAAGCAAAATCCTTTGCTTTACGGGGCTTT
>JAIPES010000058.1 GCA_021737045.1 Desulfobacteraceae bacterium
TTTTTACCGTGTTTTCGGCAGGAATCATCTTTTCCGGGGGCGCCGGCTCCGGCCGGGCGGCCAAGGCCACACCGGCAAAGATTGCCGGAAACCGCGGTGCGGATTTCTTCCAGGCCGGGGTCGGGATTTTTTCGCAGCAGACCTTCCACGGACATGATCTGTCCGGGGGTGCAGTATCCGCACTGGTAGGCGTCTTCCTCCAGAAACGCGGTCTGTACGGAACCGAGCTGCTCGCCGTTCATCAGTCCCTCCACTGTGGTGATCCTCTGTCCCTGGGCTTCCACTGCAAGGGTCATGCAGGCGTATCTGGGAATATCGTCGATGAGAACCGTGCATGCGCCGCATTCACCCCGGCTGCAGCCTTCCTTGGTGCCGGTCAGGCCCATGACTTCGCGCAGGACATAGAGCAGATTCCACCGGGGTTCTGCCAGGACTTCCCGCCTGGCGCCGTTTACATGAAGACGGATTTTTACCGTGTTTTCGGCAGGAATCATCTTTTCCGGGGGCGCCGGCTCCGGCCGGGCGGCCAAGGCCACACCGGCAAATGATGCGCCCACGGCCCCTGTGCCGATGATCTGCATAAATCCACGCCGTGTAACCCCGCTGCCACACTTTTTTTCATCAGAGCGCATACACACCTCCGTGCCGGGCTGTGTTGATGGTTGTTGATCTTTAGTGAAAAAATGAATCAAAAGGCTTATTTGTAAATCTATAGCGTATTTGCTTGTTTTGCGAAAATACGGGATATCCCGTATTTGATTCTGTCCGGGACTGTAGAGAACATATGCATTGCTTGCCGTCCGGGGATGAAATTGCTAAAGTCAGATAATGTTGTTGACTGTTTAACGCCGTTTTGGCCGCAGGCTGAAACAGCGCACAAGGAGATGCCATGCAGGAGCAGACAGGAAAAGACCAAAACCCGCATCAGCAAAACAGGGCCGGCAAGGGCCCCCAGTTTACAAGCCCCTGGTATGCCAGTCAGAACTATACCTATCATCTCTGGATTGTCATGATCGTAATGCTGGTCCTTTTTGGCTGGAGCATCTACATGTCCGGAATGGGGCCGGAAAAGATCAGCTACACCACCTTTGTCAGGCAGTTGGATGAAGACAATGTGGCTCAGGTGACCGTGCAGGGCGACGAGATCCGGGGAAGCCTGAAAGAGGCCGTGGAAAAAACTTCCGGCGGCAAGGGCCAAACCTATGAAAAATTCATCACCTATTTGCCCTCGTTTGGCGACGAAAACCTGATGAAAACCCTTGACGACAGTGATGTGGAGGTCACGGCCGTGCCTGAGCCGGATACGAACTGGTGGTATCTGATTGTTACCCTGCTGCCGTTTGTGATTCTCATCAGTCTGATTTATTCTCAGTACAGGCGTTTTCAGGGGCAGGGCGGCGAAGGTCTGTTTTCAATCGGGCAAAACCGCGCCCGCCTGTACCAGCGCAGTCAGGAATCCACCAGGTTTGATGACGTTGCCGGTGCCCAGGGCGCGAAAACAGAGCTTCACGAACTGGTGGCCTTTTTAAAGGACCCGGGAAAAATCCGGGATCTGGGCGCGGAAGTGCCCAAGGGAGTGATGCTGGTGGGGCCGCCGGGCACCGGTAAGACCCTGCTGGCCCGGGCTGTGGCGGGCGAGGCGGACGTGCCTTTTTTTTCCATCACCGGATCGGATTTCATGGAGATGTTTGTGGGTGTGGGCGCCAAGCGGGTGCGCAGCCTGTTTCAGGACGCCAAGAAAAACGCCCCGGCCATTATTTTCATTGATGAGATCGATGCCATTGGCCGCCGCAGGGGCGCAGGCCTTGGCGGGGGTCATGATGAACGCGAGCAGACATTGAATCAGCTGCTCTCAGAGCTTGACGGATTTGAAGAAAGCCAGAACGTGATCGTCATGACCGCCACCAACCGCCCGGATGTGCTGGATCCGGCATTGATGCGCCCGGGCCGGTTTGACCGCCGGATTATCGTGGATCTTCCCAATACATCGGACCGGCAGAAGATACTGGAAATCTATGCCCGCAATAAGGATCTGGCCGATGATGTGGATCTGGCGGCTTTGGCCCGCAGCACCCCGGGTTTTTCCGGGGCGGATCTGCGCAATCTGCTAAACGAGGCCGCCCTGCTGGCCGCCCGGGATGAAAAGCAGGTCATTGAAAATCATGATATTGAGCAGGCCAGGGACAAGATTCTCATGGGCCTGGTGCGCCAGGGACTGGCCCTGACAGAGGAGGAAAAGCAGATGGTGGCCTATCACGAGGCAGGCCATGCCGTTGTGGGGGCTTCCCTGAAATACGCCGATCCGGTCCACAAGGTTTCCATCGTCCCCAGGACCCGGGCCATGGGCGCCACACAGCAGTTTCCCGAAGGGGAGAAATACATTTACCACAAGCAATACCTCACAGACCGGCTTTCGGTGATGATGGGCGGCCGTGCGGCGGAGATGCTGGTATTTGACACCGCCACCAGCGGGGCGGCCAATGACCTGCAGAGCGCAACCCGGATCGCCAGGCGCATGGTCCTGGAATGGGGCATGAGCGGCCGGTTCGAACACATGGCCCTGGGCTCGCAGGGCGGCGAGGTTTTTCTGGGAGAAGAGCTTGCCAAGGGCCGTGAATACAGCGAAATGACCGCCCAGGAGGTGGACCGCGAAGTCGAGGCGCTGCTCAGCCATGCCTTTGCCCAGGCGAAAAATATCCTGGAAACCAACAGAGACGCCATGGATCAGCTGGCTGAAACGCTGATCGAAAATGAGGAAGTTTCCGGCCAGCGGGTTTATGCGCTTTTGGACGGAAACCGCAAGGAAGGGAAAAATTCCCATTGACCCGGCCGCAGAAGCGCAATTGAAAATGCAGGCCTTTAGCATTTATCAGGAAAATGGTATTGGACAAAAAAGCTTCAAATATCGTATTGATTGGCATGCCGGGTTCGGGAAAAAGCACCGTGGGCGTGATTCTGGCCAAAAAAACCGCCAGGGCGTTTGTGGATACGGATGTTTTGATCCAGACGGCGGAAAATCAGACCCTGCAGCAGATCGTGGATCAAAAGGGCCATGCTGAGCTGCGGAAAATCGAGGAGGCGCTTCTGCTGGGCCTGAAGATAAAAAATCATGTGATTGCCACGGGCGGCAGTGCTGTTTACAGTGATGCAGCCATGGCACATTTGAAATCAGACGGCATCATTGTTTTTCTGGACGCGGATCTGGCCACCCTGGCGCAAAGGGTGGGGGATTTCAGTGCCCGGGGCATTGCCAAGCGCCCGGAGCAGAGCTTTGCCCAGTTGTATGCCGAGCGCCTGGAGCTTTATCAAAAACATGCTGATATTACCGTTTCCTGTGCCGGAATCGCTCAGGAGGCGGTTTGTGATCAAATCATGGCAAAATTGACTGCAATTCATTCAAACCAAAGGAGAAAAACCGGTTATGACGCAAGAGGCCAACATTGACGAAAAATACAAGCAGGTGGGGCATGTCATTTCTTCGGCCGGGGGTACGCCTGTGCCGGTCAATGATACCCTGGTCAAGCTGCTGAAATATTTTCTCGGCGAAGAAGACCTGGATTTTGTCCTGGCTTTCAGTGATCACAAGTCCCAGACCCTTGATCAGCTAAAGCAGACCACAGGGCTTTCCGAATCCGGGGTTGTGGAAAAGGCCAACAAACTGGCCTCCAGGGGGGTTATCTTCAATCAGCCCAATCGCAAGGGGACAATGGTCTACCGGTTGCTGCCCCTGCTCAATGTGGGCACTTTTGAATACATGTTTATGGGCAAAATCGAGCACAACGAGCGCAACCGGAAGATCAGCGCCCTGTTTGACCAGTTGTTTGAAGAGCTCGAAGATATCGTGCAGAGCAACTATGACAGCCTCATGCCCCAGCTGATGCAGGCCCCGCCGGTGGACCGCACCGTGCCCATGGCCGAGAACAAATCCACGGGCAAACCCATTACAATCATGGTGGACGAATCCGTGGAGGAATCGGCTGACCGGATCCTGCCGGCTCAGCAGGTGGATGCGCTGATTGAAAAATTTGATGAAATCGCACTTGGTTACTGCTTCTGTCGGCATCACAAGGATTTGAGCGGCCAGCCCTGCAAGCAGACCGATTTGCGGGAGACCTGCTTTACATTCGGCAAATCGGCCCGCTACACCAGCGAACAGGGATTTTCCCGGATGATTTCAAAACAGGAGGCCCGGGAAATACTGAAAAAGTCAGAGGCCGACGGCCTGGTGCACAAGGCCTATCATCCCAATTTTGACATCAGCAAGGATGAGACAAGCGTGTGCAACTGTTGTCGGTGCTGCTGCGGCAACTCCGTGGAAAACATGATCGCCCCGATTTCCAATGCCACCAATTTCCTGGCCGTCATTGACCCGGAACTGTGCGTGGGATGCGGCACGTGCGTGGATGAGTGTCACACCTATGCCGCTTACCTGGGAGACGACGACAAGGCGCGGAGAAATGAAGAGCTGTGCATCGGATGCGGGGTTTGCGCCGCATTTTGTCCGGAAAACGCCATTTCCATGGTCAAGGGCCCCTCGCGGATCGTGCGCATCGCCCCGAAGAAGAAAAAAGCGTCGTAATCCAGGACCCGGAAAGGCTGGCTATGAGGCGGGCTTTGTTTCGGTCCTGCGGTTTTGTCGACAAATATGGCCGCCGGCATTATTGTTTTCATACAAAACCGGTCGTTTTGCGCCCGGACAATCTTACGGTTGAATTCAGATTGATTATAAGGAGGGGCGATGAAGGTTCGAATCGATTACGATCTTTGCATGGGAGACGGTAATTGTGCCAAGGTCTGCCCGGAGGTCTTCCGGTATGATGACGATCAGATGCTTGCCCGGGTCACTGTTGATGAGGTGCCTGCCGAATATGAACAAAAGGTTGTCCGGGCCGCAGAGGAGTGTGCCCCCGGGGCGATTGTTGTTGAACAATAACTCCGGGTTTAACCGGGAAAAAAGGGGCGGGGTGCGCCCCTTTTTTTAAAACCGTTCGATGAGTTTGTCGATGAGATAGGAACTTTCCCGGATGGCCTGTTCGCCAAAGGGGCCGAACCACTCGGCAATTTGGTTGAACTCCCGGATAAAGCGATCCTTGTCGCCTTTTTCCACCATCTCCAGGTTGTCATTGATGTTTTGGATGTAGGCTTTTAAAAGCTCCCGGCGTTGTGGGGAGGCAAAAATGATTTCCGCGTACATGGCCGCATCCTGGGCAAACAGGCGGCCCACCATGCCGAGTTCCAGGCGGTAGATGGGGCTGGAAAATTCCAGGGTGCGCGCCACCGGCACCTGCTTGCGCGCCATGAACTGGCCGAAGGCAAATGTGGCAAAATGCCGCAGGGACTGGACCACCGCCATTATCTCATCATGTTCTTCCGGCGTGGACTGCACAATGACGGCCCCCCAGGCGGTGAACTGGTCTATGACCCACTGACAGGCCTCCGGGTCCCGGCCCGGGCAGGCCACGATGATCTGCTTGTCCAGAGACGAGGTGGTGGGGCCGAACAAGGGGTGCAGGCCCATGACCGGGCCCTTGTGGGCGGCTGTCATGGCTTGGGTGGGGACCTGTTTGATGCTGGTCAAATCTGTGAGAACGGCATCCGGCGGCAGGTGCGGGGCAAGGGCGTTGATGGTCTCAACGGTTTTTTCAATGGGCACTGACACAACAGCCAGGTCCACATCCCTGCACAATTGCCCCACCCGTTCCCAGTCCTGTCTGCCCATCAGGCGAACCTGATAGCCGGCTGCGGAAAAACAGGCCTCAAAATACCGCCCCATCTCCCCGTAGCCGCCCACAATCAGCACCACCGCCCCGGGGTACAGTCCTTTTTTT
Source organism: Desulfobacteraceae bacterium (assembly GCA_021737045.1). Taxonomy (GTDB): domain Bacteria; phylum Desulfobacterota; class Desulfobacteria; order Desulfobacterales; family Desulfosalsimonadaceae; genus Desulfosalsimonas. The sequence goes on from JAIPES010000058.1 coordinate 5,829, forward strand.
CGCATCTGCCCGCTTTGCTCCTTTCTGGAGCGGCGCAGCACCGACCGGAACAATTCCTCCACAAAATCCGGATCCAGGCCTGCTTTTCGCGCCCGGTCCCGGCGCCCGGAAATCAGGTCCTCTTCCCGGGCCGGGTGATAGACGGGCAGGTGGTGCTTTTTTTTGATCTCAACGATCTGCTCCACCTGCTTCTGCCGCCGGGCGAGCAGGGAAATGATCTTTTCATCGGTTTGGTCAATGTTTTGACGCAGCTGTGAAAGCTGTTGTTCGTAATCCTTGTCCAGGCTGTCGGCCATGATTTGTTCCTTTTGAGAAATTGATGGCACCGTAAAAGTCCAATATCTGCGTTACGCGCGATTTCCCAGAATTTCACGTACGGATAAGTACGCTGCATTCTTCAAAATCGCGCAAGCCTTGATCTTGAACTTTTTACGGCGCCATCTGAAAATCGGCTTTTTACGAGCGCGTCAGAAATTCCGGTGTTGGAAAAAAGTTTGACGCATGCCATGCAAGGCAAAAAGCATATAAAATTCCCTTCTGATGTCAAGGGCGGGACGTGTTAATTTTTGCATCCACCACAAAAAAACGCTATGTTTATCAAGTTGATGGGTGTTTATCTTTGGCACAACAGGCCGATTCGGAGCTGTCATGAAGCGCAATATGTGGATTTCCCTGGCTGGGGGCGTTTTGCTGTCAATGCTGGGGTTTTATTTAGCCTTTAAAAACGTCCCCTTTGAACAATTGCTGCTGAGCATGGCCGGGCTCAACTATTGGTGGCTGGCGGCCGGAGCGGCTGTAGGGCTGTTTTCCTTTGCGGTGCGGGCCCTCAGGTGGCAGCTGATTCTGGGTACCTCCCGGAAACTGCACTTTGCCGCAGTATATCATCCCCTGATGATCGCCTTTATGATCAACACGGTGCTGCCCGGCCGCATCGGGGAACTGGTCCGGCCGGCGATTATCAAAAAACGCAATGACGTGCCCTTCTCCCTGGGCATGACAACGGTGATCGCGGAGCGGATGTTTGACATGATCATCCTGGTGGCCTTGTTTGCCTGGGTCATGGCATTTGTTCATATTGATCCAAACCTGGAGATCAGTTTTCGCTCCTGGCAGCTGGACCGGCAGGTCCTTGAAAACATTGCACACAATATAAGCCGGGTGTGTGCGGGTATCACAGTGGCCCTGGCGGCAATCAGCGTGCCCCCGGTTCAGCGCTTTTTCAAATCGCTTGTGCTGGCGGCGCCGGGCCGTGTTTTTGCAAAACGACCGTCTGCGGCCCGCAAACTCGAAGAAAAAATCAGCCGTCCCATTGCGGCCGTAATTGATCATGTGGGCGCCGGGTTGTCCATGATCCGGCGGCCCCTGCGTCTGGTGCTTTGCCTTGGCTATTCCCTGGTGATCTGGCTGCTGCAGGCCTTTGCCCTGCATCTGGCCACATTTGCATTTCCGGCCGTGGAACTGGCGTTTTCCCAGACCATGGCCGTGTTTATCATTGTGTGTTTCTTTATTGTCCTGCCGTCTGTTCCGGGCTTCTGGGGGATCTGGGAGGCGGGCAGCGTTTTTGGTCTTGCGCTTTTCGGGGTGCAAAAGGATGTGGCTGCCGGGTTTTCCCTGGTGTCCCATGCCATGCTGCTGTTTCCGGTGCTCATTGCCGGTCTGATTTCCGCTGTGGCAACCGGTGTGAAACTTTCATCTGTTGGCCGGGCGGATCAGGAAAGCGCGGGCTGACCGTAAAACCAGCCCTGGCCGTACTCGCAGTTTAACTGCTTTAAGGTTTCCACCTCTGACTCGGTTTCAATACCTTCGGCGACCACCTGCATGCCCAGTCGGTGGGCCAGTTCAATGGTGCTGCTGACAATGGCCTGGTTGCGGCGGTTGGATTCAATGTTGCGCACAAAGGACTGATCAATTTTCAGGGTGTCAAAGGGATACCGGTGCAGGTAGTTCAGGGAGCAGTAGCCGGTGCCGAAATCATCCAGGGAGGTGCGAACTTTGATCCGGCGCAGTTCGTCGAGCACTTCCGTGACCTGCTGGCTGTGGTCGATCAGTGCGGTCTCAGTGAGTTCCAGGCTGATGCAGCTGCTGTGGACACCCGATTTCTGAAGGGCAGACTGGATCACCGAGAGAAAGGCCGGTTCGGTGAACTGGTGGGCCGAGACATTGACGCTGATGGTCAGGTGATTGTCCCGGCTGCTGTCGTTTTGCCAGCGTGCCGCCTGATCGCAGACTTCATGGATGACCCATGAGCCAAGGGGGATGATCAGACCGGTTTCCTCGGCCAGCCGGATGAATTCATCCGGCATGATGATGCCTTTTTCCGGGTGCTGCCAGCGCACCAGTGCTTCATAGCCTTTAATTCCGCCGTTTTGAAGCGATACAATGGGCTGGTAATGGATGATCAGCTGATTGTTTTCCAGGGCCCGGCGCAGGGCCGGTTCCAGTTCCAGCCGGCGCATGGCCGCCTGGTGAATGGTGTCGTCAAAGATTTTGAATCCTCCCCGGATATCCACCTGGCCGGCGGCCAGACCCGCATCCCGGAGCATTGTTTCAGCATTTGAATAGGGTGGGTCGTTGTAGGCCACGCCCACCTGGATGTTGCCCGTAAATTCGCGGCCTTCCAGATGTAGAGGACATGCCAGGGTGTTGGAAATGGTTTTGGCTGCAGCATTGCCCTCTGCAGGGGACGACAGGTCAAAGAGAATCACGCCGAAGGTCTGCTCTCCTGTGCGGGCAATCACTGCATCATCGGGCAGGATTTGTTTGAGCTGGCCGGCGCGCTCCAGGATATAGCGATCCCCGCTTTTCCGGCCCAGAGTTTCAAAGATGGCCGGGTATTTGCCGATTCGCACCGCAAGTACGGCAAAAAGAGAAGGGCGCCGTTGGCTGCGGTGGAGCTGTTCAGTGAGCCGCTGGACAAAATATCGCCGGTTGGGCAGGCCGGTGGCCGAATCATACATGCGCAGATATTCCTTTTCAATCTCGCGCAGCCGCTTTTTTTCCAGGCTTGCAGTGATGCGCGCACGCAGCATCACCGGATTAAACGGTTTGATCAGGTAGTCCTCGGCGCCCATTTCAATGCATTTCACAGCGCTGTCCATGTCATCGATGGCCGTGATCATGATCACCGGCACCAGGCGCAGGCCGGCATCGGCCTTCATGGCCTTGAGCACTGCAAGACCGTCGACTTCCGGCATCATGATATCGAGCAGCACAAGGTCAATGCCCTGGCTGCGCAGAATATCGATTGCCTGCTGTCCGTTTTCGGCTTTATAAATTTTGGTAAAACCCTGTTTTTTGAGCATACTGACCAGGGCATGACGCGACGAGGGCACGTCTTCTGCAACAAGAATGGCTTCTTCGCTTTTTTCCATCAGGGCTTCCGCAAATAAATTTGGCAAAACGAAAACAAAGCTAACAGATGCTGTCAAACTTTTAATATCTCTCAAATAAGCCCAAAAAGCAAGCCATTATCTGCAGATTTCAGTGCCGCCGCCGCCCGGGCCTGGCTGCGGTGCAAGCATCTTCTGCTTTTTATTCCCCCTTAAATACCGGCTGCCGTTTTTCCAGAAACGCGGTAAAGCCTTCTTCCGCATCCTTGGAGGCGGCGGCAACCCGGCTGCCTTCGCTTTCAGATTCCAGGCCCGCGTCAATGCCCTGATAAATACCTGTTGCCATGGCCTTTAATACGCAGCCCATGGCCACCGGAGGCCGCTGGGCCAGGGAGGCGGCAAAGCTACGGGCTTGCTCCATGAGTTTGTCCGGGGCCGCGATCTGGTGCACCAGCCCCGCTTCTGCGGCTTCTTTGGCGGTGATGCGCTTGCTCAGCAAAATCATTTCCAGGGCCCTGCTCCGGCCCAGTTCCCGCATCAGCCGCTGGGTGCCGCCCCACCCCGGAATGATGCCGAGGTTGAGCTCGGTCAGCCCCACCCGGGCCTTGGGTGCGTCGGCCATGACCCGGAAATGACAGCAAAGGGCCAGTTCCAGGCCACCGCCGAAGGCATGGCCGTTTATGGCGGCAATAAAGGGTTTTTCAAAACAATCGATGCGCTCCCACAGCTTCTGGCCCATGGGTCCGGTTTTGGCGGAATTGGCCGCGTCCTTGACATCAAAGCCGGCGGAAAAGCATTTGTCCCCGGCACCTGTCAGAATCACGACCCGGACGTTTTTGTCGGATTCCACAGTGTCGAGCTTTTTTTCAAAATCCTCCATGGCCGCCAGGCTCCACGCGTTGGCCGGCGGACGGTTCATGGTGATGCAGGCGATGTGGTCGCTGATTTCCAGAAGATTGAGTTCCTCTGACATGGTTTCCTCCTGTGCTGGGGGTAAATGATTACAAGCCGCCGAAACCCGCGTCCTCGATTTCAATGGCGGCTGCCGAGCAGTCGCTGATGGATTCGAGCTTGCCCATGGCAAGCGGCAGCATGGTGCGGACATAGAATTCCGCGGTTTTGATCTGGCCCTGGTAAAATGCCTGGTCTTTTTTCCTGACCTTGCCCGCCAGTTTTTCCGCTGCGGTTTGTGCCCGCCACAAAAGCATCCAGGCCAGCAGCACGTCTCCGATCACATCCAGAAAAAGCCAGGAATGGGCGAATGCAACCTTTATTTGCTCTGACATGGCTTTTTTGCCGAGGCCCATGGCGGTTTCGCCCAAACGGTTGACCGCCTTTTCCACCCTTTCGGCCAGGCCGGCCAGTTCTTCATGGTTTTTGGCCTCAGCCACGGTTTTTTGCATTTCCCCGAGCAGTCCGCCGAAAACCTGGCCTTTTTTCATGCCCAGCTTGCGGCCGAGCATGTCCATGGCCTGGATTCCGCTGGTACCCTCGTAAATGGAGGCGATCTTGCAGTCCCTTGCGTACTGCTCCACCGGATAATCCTTGGTATAGCCGGCACCGCCGTAGACCTGGATGGCCTGGACACAGACTTCGTGGCCGTGAACCGACAGGTAGTCCTTGATCACCGGTGTGAGAAAATCATACAGGCCGTCGAAAAATTCGCGTTCCTCCTCTGTTTTCGCCAGAGAGGCCTTGGTGCGGCAGGATGCGGTGTAGTAGAACAGGCTGCGCATTCCGTCAACGTAGGATTTCATCCACAGCAGCATGCGCCGCACGTCCGGATGGTTGATAATGGGCACGGACGGGGCTTCGTGGTTGAAATAATCATTCATGTCCCGGCCCTGGACGCGCTGCCGTGCGTAATTGACAGCCTGCATGTAGGCCGCGGATGCGTAGGCCAGGCCCTGCAGGCCGGTTGCCATGCGCGCGCCGTTCATCATGTTAAACATGATGCGCATCCCCTTGCGCTCCTCGCCCAGCAGGTAGCCGACGCACTTGCCCTTTGATCCCAGGGCCATGCTGCAGGTGGCGCTTGCATGGATGCCGTGTTTTTCCTCGGTTCCCGTGCACACGATGTCGTTTCGCTCGCCCGGGGAGCCGTCCTCGTTGACCATGTACTTGGGAACGATAAAAATGGAAATGCCCTTGCTGCCCGGGGGGTCGCCCTCGATGCGGGCCAGTACCGGGTGGATAATGTTTTCGCACAGGTCGTGCTCGCCGTTGGTGATAAAGATCTTGTTGCCGGTCAGGCTGTAGGTGCCGTCGTTATTTCGCACTGCGGATGTGGTCAAAGCACCCACGTCAGAGCCGGCCTCAGGTTCGGTGAGCAGCATGGTCCCGCCCCACTTGCCGGAGACCAGGTTTTCCACATAGGCTTTTTTCTGTTCCTCTGTGCCGTATTTGTGGATCATGTCCGCGGTGCCGTTGCCCATGGTGGTGTAGGAATACAGGGCCCAGTTGCCGCCCATGAAATATTCGCTGGCCGCAGAGACCACCAGTCCCGGCGCACCCTGGCCGCCCATTTCCGGGGGAGGTGCCAGGCTGCCCCATTCGCCTTCCAGAAGCAGTTTGTGGACCCGGTGAAAAGCTTCCGGAACCCGGACCTGGCCGTTTTCAAAACGCACTTCCTGGCGGTCGCCTTCCTGGAGGGTTGGCAAAAGCTCCTTTATGGCCAGGTTGCGGGCCTCGTTGATGATCATGTCGCAGGCTTTTCGGTTGAAATCCCTGTAAAGATGATATTTGAGCAGATCCTCGCCGTTCATCTGCTCCCAGATGACAAAATCAATGTCTCTTCTGTCTGCCAGCTGCTGTGCCATAATGATTTGTTCCTTTCGGGGTGTAATGGTACAAAATAATGCCGGCTCCTATCGGCGGACTGCCAACGCAGACAACATGTTTGCAAAAAACGTGTAGTATGCTACACAATAATGAAACAAAATACTCCCATGACCGTCTTTGTCAATAAAAAAGATCAGGCATGGAAAAATCAGCAATCGGAGACACACGGCGTGAAAATCAGCAAACTGGTCAAAAAAACCGGGGTTTCCAAGGAAACCATCCATTATTACATCCGCGAGGGCGTGCTGCCCAAACCGGAAAAAACCGGCACCAATCAGGCCGATTACGGAGCGGACTTCGTGGAGCAGGTCCGGCTGATAAAGGCCCTTCGGGAAAATTATTTTCTGCCCATACCCGTGATCAAGAAGCTGATGAAAAAGCACAACAAGCAGTCGCCCGCAGACCGGTCGGCTTTCATGTTTCTCTCCGAGTACATCCGGCCCCTGGATCAGCTGCTTTCCGGCGGAGTTACCGGGCGTGCGGCCTTTATCGAGGCCACGGGCATCAGTGAAAAATGGCTTGACAAAATGGAGCAATGGGGGATTATCACAAGCGAAAACCGCAACGGTAAGCCGCATTACTCCCAGGATGATGTGATCATCGGCAAACTGCTGGTGGACATGGACGGCATCGGCATCGGTCCCAGAGACGGCTTTGATCCGGCAGAACTGCGCAACTTCACCGACTTGTTCCGGGACCTGGTGGCCAGAAACGTCCAGCGGTTCATGGAATTGGGCTGGGAGCAGATGGCCCGGGGGGAACTGCGGAAAAAAAGCAGCCAGTCAACCGAAATCATGAGTCTGTTTTTTTATCACATTTACCGGAAAATGGTCAAAGAGCAGTACCGCCGGTATTTTCAGGAAATCGGGGAGCACCGGCAGGATGAAGAAAACCAATGAATATGCTTATTGAAGCCAGAGATGTGTATAAATCCTTTAACGGGGTCAAGGCGGTAAACGGTGTGGATCTGCGGATTCGGCCCGGCCAGTTTACCGCCCTGCTGGGCCCCAACGGTGCGGGCAAAACCACCCTGGTGGAGATGATCGAGGGCATCCAGGCGCCCGACCGGGGAGTGATCAGGATTCTGGGAAGGCCGTGGAAGGGAAACGAGCAATACCTGCGCCGGCGCATCGGTCTTTGTCTCCAGGAAACCCGGTTTATGGACAAGTTAAGTGTATGGGAAACCCTGCGGGTGTTTGCCTCCTTTTTCGAACTTGGCAAAGACCGGGTTGAACAGATCCTTGCTTTGTCCGGCCTGGAGCAGAAGCGCCACAGCAGGGTAGTGCATCTGTCAGGCGGCCAGCGCCAGCGGCTGGCACTGGGCATTTCGCTGTTAAATAATCCGCAGGTGCTGCTGCTCGACGAACCCACCACCGGTTTGGATCCCAACGCCCGCCGGGAGATCTGGTCGATTCTGCTGGATTTGAAAAAAAACACGCGCACCTGCCTGGTGCTGACCACTCATTATATGGAAGAAGCAGAAAAGCTCTGCGAGCACATCCAGATCATGGACCAGGGAAGGGTTCTGCGGGAAGGAAGCCTGCAGGATTTGCTGGAAGATACACAGGCGGAAAAAATCATCGAGTTTACCATCGACAATCCGGATCACGCCGGGCCGGAGCTTTTGGAAAACGCGCCGTTTGCCGTGCAGTGGGATCCGGTTGCCGGCCGGGGCACGGTGGCCATTTCCGATATCGAGCATCAGCTTCCGGTTTTTCTCGAATTTCTCAAGAGCCGGGGCCTGCATCTGAAAAACATGGAGTGCCGGAGAAAGACCCTGGATGATTTGTTTACTGAAATGACAGGAAGGCGTCTGCATGACTGAGCCAATCCTATCCCGGCACCAGATTTGTCATTTGTTTGCCGCCCATGCGCGGGAGGTGATTCGTGAGCCTGCGGTGATTTTCTGGGGCATTATTTTCCCTATTCTCATTTCCCTGGGCCTGGGTCTGGCCTTTACCCAGCAAGGCGAGACCGTCTATCGGGTGGGCGTTGTCCGGGACAATTCCGAAATTCCGGGCAATGGCACAGGCCTGGAAAGTTTTCTGGAAAACAGGGCCGGGAAGTTGGACTTGCCGGAAAACCACAGCCCTGCCTGGCAGATGACCCTGGAGGATACCCAGCTGGGCAACACCCGGTTTGAGTTTGTCCGGACCGACTGGCAATCGGCCATGGTGCAGATCAAGCGGGGCAAGCTCAACCTGGTCATAAGCCCGGGGGAAAACAAAGGGATCCAATATCATTTTGATCCCCGCAATCCAGAGGCTGAACTGGCCTATTTAAAGCTTTCAGCAGCCGTGCAGGGCAGGGCGGAGTCAGGCGGGGGCACCCGGGGCCAAATCTCGCCTCTGTCGGTGACCGGCACCCGGTATATTGATTTTCTGGTGCCGGGTCTGATCTGCATGAACGTGATGATGTCGTGTATGTGGGGCATCAGTTACGGAATGATTGACAAGCGCTCAAAAAAGCTGCTGCGCCGGATGGTGGCCACGCCCATGAAAAAATCTCATTTTCTCATGACCCTCATGGCTGTGCGCATCGGGATGAATCTGATCGAGGCGGTGTTGCTGTTTGTCTTTGTCTGCATAGTATTTGACATTGCCGTCCAGGGAAGTATCGGCGCTTTGGCGGCCCTGTTTTTTGCTGGAAATATTGCATTTTGCGGCATTGCCATTTTTACCTGTTCGCGCACGGCCAACACCGAGGTGGGAAACGGGCTGGTCAACGCGGTGGTCATGCCCATGGCCGTGCTTTCGGGAATTTTTTTCAGCTATCACAATTTCCCGGACTGGAGCATTGATTTTATTCAGATGCTGCCGCTGACCATTTTTCTCGACGGGCTTCGGGCGGTGTTCAACGAAGGGGCCGGATTTGCTCAAACAGCCATGCCCACGGCCGTTCTGGCAGCCATGGGCGCGGTGTTTTTTGTTTTGGGATTGCGGATTTTCAGGTGGCACTAGGCCGGATTTTGTCCGACGCGGCGCATTTGAACCCCCGCACAAGCAGATTATGTCCTCACTGCTGTATTGATTGCTCCTGCAATGGAAGTGGTGCCGTGGAGGAAGGAGGCCCGGCGGGCGGGGCCGGGTTTTTTCGCTCCTGATCGTTTTTGCGGATTCAGCCAATGCCTTCGCCAAAATTTCAAAAACTCGGGCGCAAGCGCCCTCAAACAGTTTGAAATTTTTCGGCTCCGGCATTGGCTGAATCTCTTCGCAAAAACGATCAATGTCGCTTCAAAAACCCGCCCCCGCCCTCCGGGCCTCCTTGGAAACCATTCCCAAGTTCGATAAGCCTGAAAAACACATTGGAAATACCCTTCCAGGCTGGCTAACTCTAAATCGGCATTCAAATTCAAAGGAACTCTTGATAAAAAACAATTGTTCCCGCTTGTTTCCAGAGTGTTGGCCATGAGTCGGGGCGGGGGTGGTTGGTTTGGCTGCATTGGCGCGGTTTCGGCATAAGATCGGACCGGGGCTTTGGCGTCCGGAATTTTAAACTGTCTGAGGGCGATGAGCCCGAGTTTTTAAAATTCCAGCCAAAGTCCCGGGACGATCGCCGAAAGCACGCCGCAGGCAAACCAACCGCACCCGACCCGGCTCATGCGAACATCGGTACAAGCTGCTTATGTCCTGGTTATGCCGATGCTGCCGTTTTCATGCCTCCTGCGGCGAAGCTTGGGGTTTGAAGGAAAAAAACCCTGTGGCCAACCTTAAGGGACCTGTATTTAAGGCTTGCACTAAAAGTTTAAAAATATTATGATATAATTATAAATTGTTATCCTTAACCATATTTGATGCAGTCGTAAGAAGTCCTAAAACTGGTATAATCGCCAACCAATAAAAAAAGAACTTTTTGATTTTACTTAACACTTAATCACTTAAAACTTAACACTGCCTGTAAAAAGACTTTTTGCGGTGCCATCATACTTAACCACGAAAAAAAGAGAGTAGATGAAAGAACAAAAAAAGATGGACCGGACCGATGACCCGGCACCCGAAGCCGACAAAGAAGAAATCCGGCAAACTGCAGTTCCCGCACCAGAACCTTTCCGATTCGATGAATTTGACCTCCCGGAGCCCCTGATGCGCGCCATCAGCGACCTGGGATTTACGCGCTGCACCCCGATCCAGGGCGATATCCTGCCCGCGGCCCTGCTGGGAAAAGACGCCAGCGGCCGGGCCCAGACCGGAACCGGAAAGACCGCGGCATTTCTCATTGCGGTGATTTCAAGGCTCTGGAACCGTCCCCTGGATGAAAACCGGAAAAAGGGCACTCCAAGGGTGCTGATACTGGCACCCACCCGGGAACTGGTGATGCAGATCAGCGATGAGGCCCAACAGCTGGCCAAATACTGCGACTTAAAAATCCTTTCGATTTTCGGGGGCATGGATTACGTCAAGCAGCAGACCCAGCTCCGCCGGGAGGTGATCGATATTGTGGTGGCCACCCCGGGCCGGCTGCTGGATTTCCAGCGCAGGGGCGATCTTTCCCTGCGAAAGGTGGAAACCGTCATCATTGACGAGGCCGACCGGATGCTGGACATGGGTTTTATCCCGGATGTCCGAAAGATCATCCATTCCACGCCGCCCAAGGACAAGCGCCAGACCCTGCTGTTTTCCGCCACCCTGACCAGCGAGGTCATGCGCCTTTGCGCCCAGTGGACCAAAGACCCGGTGACAGTGGAAATCGAGCCCGAGCAGGTGGCCGTGGATACCGTGGACCAGGTTGTCTATATTGTGACGCTGGAGGAAAAATTCGGCCTGCTCTACAACATGATTGAAAAGCAGGGCCTGGAGCAGGTGCTGATTTTCTGCAACCGCAAGGATGAGGTGCGGCGCCTGACCGAGACTTTTTCCCGCTACGGAATTAACTGCGAGATGATTTCAGGGGATGTGGATCAGAAAAAGCGCATGTCCCGGCTTGCGGCCTTCAAGTCCGGAAAAATCCGGGTGCTGGTGGCAACCGATGTGGCCGGGCGGGGCATTCACATCGAGGGTATGAATCATGTGGTCAATTTTACACTGCCCCATGACCCGGAAGATTATGTTCACCGCATCGGCCGCACCGGCCGGGCCGGCACCCTGGGAACGGCGATCAGCTTTGCAGACGAGGGCGAGGCTTTCTATATCCCGGCCATCGAGGAGTACCTGGGCCGCAAGCTGGCCTGCATCGAACCGCCCGAGGAATGGCTGGTCATGCCCGATGCCCCGCCGCGCAAAAAACACCCCCGATCAAAAGAGGATGACCGGGGCGGCGGGCAGAAAAAGGGCGGCTCCGGCCGGCCCCCAAAGCGGCGGCGCAGAAACTGATGCTATTGCTGGTACAGGGCGCTGTAAGCCCGCTCAATGCGGCTGCGGTGGCGGGCTTCTTCCCTGGCCAGTCCCACAAACACAAGGCTGATGGTGTCATCATCGCAAGTTTCCGCAAGCAGTGAATAAAGCTTTTCAGACTTGTCCTCCCGCTTCATGGCCAAAGCAAGGGCCTGCTTGAAGTCCATGTCTGTGTCCGCATTGGTGTCCGGGGCGATTTCGGCCAGGCCCATGTCATTGACCGGTTCCATGACTCGGGTGAAAATGCGCTCAAGTCCGTCTGTATCCAGGTTTTCCAGGGTATCGCGATGTTTTTGTTCTTCATGGGCAAAATCCATGAAAATCTGCTGCATGAAAGGATCCGGCGCCTTCCGGGAAAGCTGGATGTAAAACTGGCGGGCTTCTTCCTCCCGCGTGACCGCAAAGTCGATGACTTCCGCAATGGTTTCAAACCCTGGCTTCATTAAACAATCCTTTCCTGAAATATACTTTTTCCAACGACCATGTCTCAATCAGTCTATGGTATCCGGCCGGTATTTTCAATCCCATTGTGCAGCCGAAACTGTTTTCTTGACGAAGCCTTTTACATGATTATCAATATTTGATGGTGCCGTAAAAAGTCCAATATCTGCGTTACGCGCAATTTCTCAGAATTTCACGTACAGCTAAGTACGCTGCATTCTTCGAAATTGCGCAAGCCTTGATCTTGAACTTTTTACGGCACCATCTAGAATCAGACTTCCAAGGAAGTCCAAGGGCGGGGTCGGTTTTTGAAGCGACATTGAGCGTTTACAGAAACCTCTGTAAACGGTCAGGAGCGAAAAAACTGACCCAGGCCGCAGGGCTTCCTTCCTGTAAAAACAGCGGCCG